>CP079860.1:1200000-1500000 GCA_019339365.1 Vibrio neptunius
GCTCATGCCGAAGTAATTCAGACTCGATAAATTCATTGATGACTGGCACCGCAGGCGCGTACTCTTTCTCTAAACTGACTCTCTTACGCTCTAAGAGAGCAGTAATAGCTTCATCTAAGGGAATGTGTTCGGCCACTAATTGGCGCAGTTGGTCAAATTCAATGGGCGCGGGTTTGTCGTATTTTTCTAGCCACTGGATGGCGAGCAATGGTCTCAACACATAGAAATACTTCTTCAAAGGGACTAAATCCCTTTGTAGATATCCTCGGAAGTTACCTTTAGCCATGTGTAAGTAGTGATGTATCCCTTTGTGTGAAGAAGCGATAGCCGGCATTAACTCCCTCGCTCTTTGAGCGAAATAGCCATCATCTACATATACAATTGGAGACTGTAACCACTCAATAAAAGCAGGGTTCGACTTCCAAAATAGGTTTAACGCCTTACGTAAATCCCAGCCATTGATATCTATTTCGTCGACTATTGGATATTCGATAACATCGCGTCTATCTTCAAGATCGATGGATAGGTACCAGTCTTTTTTACGGACATAGATAAAGCGCACATCGTAATCACTATTCGGGCTGGAAAACCCCCACGCTCGACTGCCAGATTCAACCGCGTATATCACTTTAATATCATGTTCTTTTTCAGCTGCAGCTATTCTGCGCAATATTTCTTTTCTGATTTTCGTGTCTATGACTTGTTTCGATTCAGCGAGTTCACTAACTCTACCATTCATTGCCATTTTACTTCCTTAGCCCTTTACACAAACGATTTGCTTCAGTGTGTAAACCACTTCCACTAAGTCTTTTTGAGCTGCCATGACTTTTTCAATATCCTTGTAAGCATGGGGAATTTCATCAATCACAGAGGCATCCTTTCTGCACTCTACTCCTTCGGTTGCTGCAATTTGATCATTAATGTTGTAGACCTTTTTAGCTTGTGTTCTCGACATCACTCGTCCAGCACCATGACTACAGCTATTAAAACTCTCAGGGTTTCCTAACCCACGAACAATAAAAGAGCGAGCGCCCATGCTTCCTGGAATAATGCCCATTTCGCCTTTTTCGGCTCTTACTGCACCCTTACGAGTCACATAACAATCCTTGCCAAAATGCCGTTCCCTAGAGACGTAGTTGTGATGACAGTTCACCGCTAACTCAGCGGTAGAAAACGCGACTGGTATTTGCTTTTTCAGTGCAGATATAGCATTAAACATCATTATTTCACGATTCTTGGCGGCAAAATCTTGTGCCCATTCAACCGCTTCCACGTAGTCATCAAAGTATGCGCTGCCTTCTTCCAAGTAAGCCAAGTCCATATCAGGTAAGTTCACTTGATGGCGTTGCATTTCTTTCTTTGCAAGCTCTATAAAGTAAGTGCCAATTCTGTTTCCTACACCGCGACTTCCTGAGTGCAACATAATCCAAACCGCATCGTTTTCGTCTAGGCACAGTTCTAAAAAGTGATTACCCGTGCCCATGGTGCCTAAATGCTTAACATGGTTGCTTTTTCTTATCGCTGGGTGCTTGTGGCAAATAGTTTCAAATCGTGTTTCGAGCTTTTTCCATTCGCCAGCAACGACATCTGGAATATTGTGCCAAGCTCCTCTGTCTCGGGCTTTTCCCCTTCCTCCAGTACGACCATGAGGTACTGCTGCTTCAAAAGCATGTCTGATCCCTGATAAATTATCGGGTAACTGGCTGGCCGTTAACGTTGTTTTTGTTGCTAACATACCGCATCCAATATCGACCCCGACGGCAGCGGGTATGACAGCATCAACAGAAGGAATAACACTTCCAATCGTTGCGCCTTTACCAAGGTGAACATCCGGCATCACCGCAATATGTGAATGGACTAACGACATACCAGCGATGTTGTTCAACTGCTCTTGAGCTTTGTCATCAAAAGGCACCCCTTTAGTCCATGCCTTGATGGTGGCTCTTCCTTCATTTTCAATAACGTTATAGTTTCTACACATTGTTGCTTCCTTAATTCTATAATCGCCGCGCAAGCGTTCGCCAATTCATAGCCGCTCAGTCTCTATCGATATGCCTACGCGACTTTTACAACCCCATTCATTAAACCTTCTAGGCCGCCATAAACCGTTAAGCTATCAATTTGGTCTGCGATTTTTTCTAACGCTTCAAGCTCTTTTAGGCGCATTAAAGTCGGGTTGTTTTCCATGACTTTTGCTGTGTTGTGTAAGCTTCTTGTCGCCGCAGTTTCTTCGCGTCTTTTGATCACATTGGCTTCCGCTGCCTTTTGCGCTTCGACCACTTGGTTCAAAATGGCTTTCATCTCTCCGGGTAAAATGATGTCTTTAACGCCGACATTCATCAAAGTGATACCCATTTCGGATAGGCGCTCTGCGACGAGCTCTTTCACTGTTTCATTGACATACAATTTATCCAGCAGGATATCGTCTAATGATTTTGTGCCAACCGCTTCTCTTAAGGCTAATTGCAGCATTTTGTAAACAAAATCATCAACGTTATCGACACTTCGTGCAGCTAGTTCAGCATCATGTACCTTAATGCTTGCACTCAAATTAATTCGTAGACTGACGCGGTCTTTACTCAAGATTTCTTGACCAGAAATCTCAAGTAGTTGAGTTCTGCAATCAAATGATTTCAGCTCAACGGAGTGGTTGAACTGCCAGAAGCCATGTCGTCCAGGCGCGAGTCTTTTTATAAGTTGGCCGTTTACATACAGCAAGCCAACATGGTCGTTTGCGACGGTTAGATCAGCGATGGGTTTGGTTGCTATCGTGCTTTCGCTTCTGATCAAACGTGAGGAGGTATTCGCCCCAGCACGATTGATTAAAAAAAGTGTTTGTTCTTCAACTTCAATCTCTTCATCTATGGTCACTTTCTCCAAGCGAATGTCACCTGCGTCTTTCCATAGGTATAGTTGCTCGCTAGGGGCGACTACGCCACGTAGCAAATCGTTAACGTATAACAAGCCAGCTTCATTGCTTTTTAGTTTCCAATGCGAAATGTGTTCATGAAGTAACTCATTATTTTTGTACAGTCTTTCGGCATTCTCCTCAGAAAAAAATAAAGAGTTAATATCGAAAGTCATGAATTCGATTTCGTTTTTTAAATCCCATATTTTGTGCTTGCCTTGTGTTAATACGGAATCTAGCTTTTGATTTTTGAACACTAATACTCTTTGGTTTTCTGCTACTGATACTGTTTTTCTTAAAGATAGTGTTGTTCCAAACATCTTAATTTCCTTCGTTTCTTGCCATATACCGATGTGGTGATGTTAGTAAGAGTTAGATACGTGATTAATAAAGGCCTAAAGCTGCACTTCAGTAGGGAGCATCCTGCTTGCTACTGATTATTCACTCTGGCGCTTATCTACCATTGGTACCAACGGCTTACTAACGTTTTAACTACTCATTGTAAAAAGGGTGGGACTCGAACCCACAACAATCGAATTAAACATTCGAGGCTCTACCAATTGAGCTACCTGCATTTAAGATGGGATTCGAACCCATGACTCACGAAATTTCTTCGCTGCTCTACCTCTGAGCTACTTAATGGTTATCTGATAAGGCATACGCAGTCACAGTGTTCAGCGCACCGGAGTGACCTTTTGAATCACAACCAAATCATCAGACAACTAGGTAATATCAAGCTATGTGCCAAAATGGTGATCTTTCTTGAAATTTATTTTTAAGTGATTGTATTTGTTGGTAAAAATATATTTTCTTTGCTCTTTTAGATAAAAGTGCGTTGATAACAAAAACACAAAAATATAACCTAATGGATAGCTAAGTTATCTATATGGATACGATATGAGTAAGAGAACAGTGGCGATAAGTCTTATTGGAACTCAATTGGATTTTGTTGGTAAAAGAGTGGACCGATGGGCAAGGTGGCGGCCCAATGTGAGTTTGTGCAGTCAGCAAGACTTGCTGGTCGATGAGCTACACATGCTGCATGATAACCACAGCTATCGCTTGGCAAATAACGTCGCTGTAGACATCGAATCTGTGTCTCCAAAAACCAAGGTGACACTGCATTCGATTAACTTTTCCGATCCGTGGGATTTTGAGGAAGTCTACGCCAAGCTTTTTGATTGGTGCCAACAACAAGAATTCGATACTGATAACAACGACTACCTTTTTCATATCACAACCGGAACACACGTTGTTCAAATTTGTAGTTATTTACTTACCGAGAGTCGTCACTTTCCAGGGCGTTTAATTCAAACCTCTCCTGATCACAACAATAACAACAAGTCGATTGGACGTGTGCAAATCATAGACCTTGATTTGTCGAAATATGACCAATTGGCGACCCGTTTTGATGTCGAACATCAAGAAGGCAAAGAGTTTCTTAAAGGGGGCATTGAAACACTTAATACAGGGTTTAACCGATTAATTACTCAGTTAGAAAAGGTCGCGATACGTTCTGAAGACCCCATGCTATTAACGGGCCCAACCGGAGCAGGCAAAAGCCAATTGGCGACTCGCATCTACCAACTGAAAAAGAGACGTGCAATGCTTTCTGGCGCTTTGGTATCCGTAAACTGTGCGACGCTAAAAGGCGAAAATGCTATGGCGGCCTTATTTGGTCATACCAAAGGTGCATTCACTGGCGCTCAAAAATCACGAGATGGTTTTTTGCTTACAGCCAATGATGGCGTTTTGTTCTTAGATGAGATTGGTGAGCTGGGCCTCGAAGAGCAAGCCATGCTACTGCATGCGATTGAAAATAAAACATTTCATCCGGTAGGGAGTGATAGCCCTGTACAGAGTGATTTTCAGTTGATTGCGGGTACCAATCGAGATCTCAAGCTCGAAATTGAAAAAGGCACGTTTAGGGAAGATTTGTTAGCGCGTATCAATCTTTGGACTTATCAGCTTCCTGCATTAAAAGACAGGAAAGAGGATATTCCTGCCAACGTTGATTATGAAATTGATTTGTACGCGCAAAAATCAGGACAACGGGTGCAGTTTAACAAAGAGGCGAAGCATGCTTTTATCAGTTTCGCTACGTCCAACGAAGCGTTATGGGTTGGAAACTTTCGAGACTTAAGTTCAGCGATCACAAGGCTTTGCACCTTAGCAGACTCTTCGAGAATTTCTGTTGACGATGTAAAAGATGAAATTGAACGACTAAAGCGCGCTTGGTATCCCACTCGTCAGCAATCTAAGCTCACGCACGTAGAAGCGTGTTTGTCGGTTGCTGAGGTGGAACAACTGGACCAATTTGATGCCAACCAGTTAAATTTTGTGTTGTCTGTATGTCGCCGGCACAGCAGCATGGCTTCTGCTGGTAGGGAGTTGTTTAATGTGAGCCGAACATTGAAAGCTCAAACTAACGACTCAAGTCGGTTGCAGAAATATTTAGCTAAGTTCGGATTGAAATGGGCTGACCTATAGATCTGCATTCTTGCCATTAGGGTTGGCTTTGATATTGGGAGCGGCGCCATATAGGGACGCGGTATTGACAGACATCATTAATCGGACGTCACCAACCATCAGAGATAACTGAGCGGAACACTCCAGCGCAACATGCCTCAATAGACGCCAGTACCAAGAAAGTAAATCATACGCTATTCAAATAGCCCTAGCTCATCACCCACCCGTAAAGAATCGAAAGGTGCAGAGTAGATGGATTGAATCTTGTGGATTTCGTTAATGTCCAGTAACTTAATGAACTCGTTTTGGTTGCCGTTTTTAACTAGAAGCTTAATGTGTTTAAGCTGTTCTGGTGTGGCACTCTGTGCGATATCTAAGAGGTTTTGCCTTTCTTTTTGAGAACAAGTTTCCCGATTATCCATAGAGATAAATAACACGACATTTTTCTTATCTTGGGTTGACAGGGAGTTGAACCAGCCGTTAACAGGGAATGGTTTATTGTTCGTCTTGGCTATATTGTTGCATTTAGTCAGTTTATCCCCATAGCTCGCCAAAGCTTGCTCAAAACTGGTTGCACAGGCGGTAAACGAAAGTATGGATAGTGCAAGAGCTAGGTTACAAAGACGCACGGACTACACACCTCCAAAATTCACCTTCCTTGCCATTGGTTTGCCATGTTAAAGGTTCGGCTATCTGGTGAATTCTGTATTTAACGGCTGCGTTTACAGAGGCGAGTACCTTGGCAAACTCAACCCAGTCATAAGCCGCTATGTTTATGAGTCTGCTTTGGGCTGGCTTTCGACCTAAGAATAAATCGAACAGCGGGACCGCTCCAACTGAGTAAGCAAGCATGTTGCCTCCTTTCATTACCTCTCTGATTTCACTAACTGCTTTAAAGGAGCTGCTAGATAGTTTTACATCCTTAAATGAACAGTAGCCAATATTCGACAAAAGATTGCTCCCAGTGGTTAGTTTTTAGAAACTTATAACATGAAAAGATGTCTGTTTAACCGTCAACTACAAGGCTGGTGATTTTCCCTAGAAAAATACACGCCTCAATCATTAATGTATCTTTTTAGTGTGTCCTAAATCTCTTCTCAGCCTCAAACAATAGAAACCGTTTTCTGTGACGGCCTTATCTAAACCTCATCCTTTACTCGACACATTGTTAACACACCTCTTTACAAGGTACTGATTTTTGACCAGTTAATCGCCCTACGCGCTTAAAGCGTTGACTCTTCAGAACCCCAGCGATATCCTGCAAAAGCACTGGCAAAATCCAGTGCCAGG
This sequence comes from Vibrio neptunius, assembly GCA_019339365.1. Classification (NCBI taxonomy): domain Bacteria; kingdom Pseudomonadati; phylum Pseudomonadota; class Gammaproteobacteria; order Vibrionales; family Vibrionaceae; genus Vibrio; species Vibrio neptunius. The sequence goes on from CP079860.1 coordinate 1,206,668, forward strand.
ATTGAACCCCTGCAACTTACACATGGCGCATTGATGCCGGCTGAACCTTAGCCTTCATCATGTGCGGCCTCGGCGCATCCGTCGAAACCTGAATTGCTTAGTTATTGCGCAATTCAATTCGGTATTACGGTGGGCTGGGCGAGGCAGCTTCGGCTGGCCGTTTCCATGTGTGCGGTAGGTTCAACCTTGTTCAGTTCACCACCCTTTGTTATGGGGTCTCTGTGTGGTGATGGAAATGTTTTCCTGTTGGAGGTTACCATGCCAAAGCTCACAGATGATCATGTTCTGAAAGTCCTCAATTCTATTTGTTACCGTATTCACACCGAGCCTGAATCGATTCGCTCCCATATGCGTGATTTATCGACGCTGCTCAATGGGCCCGACCCTAAACAAACGTCTAAATACAGCTGGCTCGAAGCGATTATTAGACAAGCGCAGCTCAATCGCTTCACCGAGCACTGCTCCCCATCTCGTGACGTGATACTACCGATCTTTGCTTAGTTAAGATGCAAGGCCAAAACGCCTATAACTTGTGTTTTACCCAAGACGTCGATCAATGTATTTGTCGTTTACAGTCTTTGTGCGCACAGCCGATTGAGCTGGTGGCTTACGGGAAAGCGAAACTGAGCCCAGACGCACTGCTTGAGGTACTGTCTGAACCGCAGATCCAGAAGAACCGTTGGTTTCCGCTGAGCGATAGTCAGCGGGATGGCATCGTGAAAACGCTTAAGGGAGAGCAAACTCTCACCTCGCGTTGATTGGCTATCAACGAGCAGGTACAGAATCACTGAGGTTTGGGGTAGGGTGGTTGCTCTAAGTTATTAATAGAATTTTTATTCTTCTTACTAAGATAACCCTCACGCTCGCTTTTATATATCGATATTATGTATGGTTCTATGTATTTACATTAATTTTTAGTCACTTATGGTAGGTTAATGGCAAGTCAGGCAAAGAGAAAAGCGAGACTGCCTGTTGTTAAGGGTGTTAGCCCTCTAGTGTTAAGGTGTCTGTCCCAATTAGATTTTCAAGAACCGCTTTGGTTGCAAGTATCAGAGATATAAGTCGTTTTTTGTGAATTTCAGGGCATTGATTCTCAATAGTTTGCTGTAGAATTTGAATGTCGCGCATCGTTAGGGCTCCCTATTAAATCCATTTAATCAGGTGTGTTTTTGGCGAAATTCATTAGATCAGAATGAGCGATGTGCGTCTACTCATTGTTTTATATAGAAATTATGAGGGGATTCGTAAGAATGCGGCGTTAGGGCTCTGCATTATAACAGGTAATATCTATGGAACTATTTGAACAAGAAGAATTTTACGAGTGTGCAACTCTGTTTTCTGTTGCTGAAAGCCCTTTAGATGTAGCTACTTCATGGTTAGCTTTAAAAGGTAAATTCCAAGAGCTCAGTGGAGTGATACACTTAGATGATTACGACAGGGTTGTTTTACCTGAATGTATTAGAAAGTACACCAAAGAACCTTTTGATTATCTAGTTCCATACTTTAAGTCTGAGCGCCTGTACTTCATTGATGATGATATGCTTGAAGCTATCTTCCGCAAAGAAAAAGTGTATTTTCCTATTGATTATACGGTTATGTTCGATACTAACATTGCCTCTTATATCAATAACTTAGTTCGAGGTAAGTCTATAGGTAATGTTCAAGGCGATTTTTTGGGATTAGTTGATGAGTTACTAAGAGATGATTTGAATTTTGACTTTCTATTTTACTTAGTTGAGAACATTAAAACTGTCATGAAAAATGCAGATTTTGCCTCTAAGAGTAAACTAGGCTTCTGGCTAAGTTTAGACAAGAGCTTTCGTGAAAATCTATGCAGCTTACACCTCTTTGCAAGTATTGATTGCCAAGAATATAAGAAAACACTAAACCCAAAGTTCACCGTGTCATATAGGCAAGCTGTTCGTAATGCAATAAACTCAGTATATGGATTTTATTTTGAAAACAAGCATACACTAAATGATTTTATGTTGCTTCAGAGAAATCTACTTTTAAATTTGATAGGTATGGTACGCGTTCAGGAGGAGTCAAATAAAAACGAAAGGAATAAAATGAAAGTCTACCTTCAATTTATGCATGAATGCGTCGGAATATATATGGACCGTGAAGCAATAATTGCCCATAAGTATTTCTCATCGAGAAATAACTTACCCATTCTCAAAGAGGTGCAGAAACGATGCGAAACACAAGGATTGCTAAAAAGTTAGACAACATCGCGTGGGACATGGCAGCTCCGAGAATTATGGAACAATTAATACCTTTAGGAATGGGTAGTGATGGACATTACTTTGTCCCAATGTTTCTTTCATTTGATAAAAACTTAAAGAAAATGCTAAAAATGCACCCAATTAAAGGGGCAATTTATAATAGAGACACCTCAGACATCATTCCATTTCCAGATGTAAGTAGTGGCGAATATTTTGCCGAAAAAAAACTTGAGAAAGAGATTAATTGGATATGTAGCGAAGAACTTAAACTCGAACGTAGAAGGCGACCGCGCCATACACGAGGGACACTTCATAAATCTATTATCAATGAATATAAAAAATTATTGGTGGCACTCAAGCCCTAACACATATGAGCCTTCTGCCTGTCAATAGGCAATAACATCTTGTTGGCTGCGCGCGCAGCCAATGCTCTTCGAACAACAAAGTTATCTACTTCGCTTTGTCATTTCGGTCATCAAGCATTGCTTACGACAAACACATATTGAGGATCTCTTATTGCGGTCTCACCGCTGCCAACCATTATTGGCTGGGTCACTAGACACTTATCGATTAACCCCCGCAGGCACCATTCAAAAAAATGGTTAAACAGTGGGTATTAAGGTGTCTGTCCTAATTAGATTCAATATGACGTATATTCGATAGTTTTTAATGAGTTATGGTAAGTTGATAAAAAGTCAGGTAGAGACAAAACGAGACTGCCTGTTATTAAGAATGTTAGGCAAAAAGGTGGATAAAGCATGTCAGAAGAAGTATTAGTTGTTAAAGATGAAGTTCAGCGCCCAATACCAACAGTGTGGCGTCAAACATTTTGCCAAATAGTAAGTTCTTTTGTTGACCACGATTACGTTCTCAATAGAAGCATTGAGGGGTTAGTTCCAGTAGCACAAGACATAGCTGACCAGATAGAAACATATGTTAAAGATTACAATGAAAATTTGGTTGCCTTACCAGAGCAAACTTGGGATTCATCTGTATGTATGTGGATGGAAACTCATTGGGATGTACTAATTGACCTTTGGACTGAAACTGAAGGTTTAAGTGATTTGGTGCTCCAAGCCAAAGTGTTTGAGTCCAAAGACGGTTATAAGTATCAAATAGAAATGGTTTACGTGCCATAGCGAAAATTTGCCTAACACATATGAGCCTTCTGCCTGTCAATAGGCAATAATTCCTGTTGGCTGCGCGAGCAGCCAATGCTCTTCGAACAACAAAGTTATCTACTTCGCTTTGTCATTTCGCCCATCAAGTATTGCTTACGACAAACACATATTGAGGATCTCTTATTGCGGTCTCACCGCTGCCAACCATTATTGGCTGGGTCACTAGACACTTATCGATTAACCCCCGCAGGCACTATTCAAAAAAATGGTTAAACAGTGGGTATTAAGGTGTCTGTCCTAATTAGATTCAATATGACGTATATTCGATAGTTTTTAATGAGTTATGGTAAGTTGATAAAAAGTCAGGTAGAGAGAAAAACGAGACTGACTGTTATTAAGAATGTTAGGCAAAAAGGTGGATAAAGCATGTCAGAAGAAGTATTAGTTGTAAAAGATGAAGTTCAGCGCCCAATACCAACAGTGTGGCGTCAAACATTTTGCCAAATAGTAAGTTCTTTTGTTGACCACGATTACCTTCTCAATAGAAGCATTGAGGGGTTAGTTCCAGTAGCACAAGACATAGCTGACCAGATAGAAACATATGTTAAAGATTACAATGAAAATTTGGTTGCCTTACCAGAGCAAACTTGGGATTCATCTGTATGTATGTGGATGGAAACTCATTGGGATGTACTAATTGACCTTTGGACTGAAACTGAAGGTTTAAGTGATTTGGTGCTCCAAGCCAAAGTGTTTGAGTCCAAAGACGGTTATGAGTATCAAATAGAAATGGTTTACGTGCCATAGCGAAAATTTGCCTAACACATATGAGCCTTCTGCCTGTCAATAGGCAATAATTCCTGTTGGCTGCGCGAGCAGCCAATGCTCTTCGAACAACAAAGTTATCTACTTCGCTTTGTCATTTGGGTCATCAAGCATTGCTTACGACAAACACATATTGAGGATCTCTTATTGGGATTGTTCAGGAGTGTTAAGGTGTCTGTCCCAATTAGATTCAATTCTTGCCAAGATAACGCGCATGGTTAAAAAGTTACAACATGCACGCTCGTTCTTATATATTGTCAGGGTGTATATTTTGATGTATTTACATTAATTTTTAGTCACTTATGATAGGTTAATGGCAAGTCAGGCAGAGCGAAAAACCAGACGGCCTGTTATTAAGAATGTTGTGAGTACTATTGGGAATTAGTGAAATGGAAAATATCTTTTCGAAATGGTTAGAGCTATTGAGTGAGAACCTTGGTCAAGAATCGACATGGGTCATATTTGTCATACTAACTCTGTTTTTGTTGCTGCTTATGTATGAGCGCTTCAATATCTCGATTGCAACATCTTCATCCAACAAATTTAAGAAGTACGAGCTTTTTTTACAGGTATTTGATTCTGACCTGAGCGTTAAGAACCCTATCGTTATAGAGCAGGGATTTGCTAACTACTTTGGTTTTGCTTTATCCTTTGAAGAGATTCAACACTGCTGTAATCTAAATAGACCGACAGAGTTTATAAATGATATTAAGAGGTGTAAAAGCTCCATCAGCTATGAAGATGGCAAATACGAAAAACCAAAATATCACAAGCTTAAAAAGTATTTGTCCAATGCTTTCTATTGGTCCTTTTCGCTACTATTAACCTTATGCTTCTACTACTTTTTAGAATCTCAGCAAGCTGCATGGTTGGTTCCAATAGCAATCTTTTTCGTATTAGCGGGCTATTCTTTAAAGTTTGTTGGTGCATCTTATGCCAGTGAAAGGATAGCGGGTAATAAGTATACTATAAGGCAGTCAGGTAATCGCATCTTATTGTGCAAGTCGTACTCATAACACATATGAGCCTTCTGCCTGTCAATAGGCAATAACATCCTGTTGGCTGCGAGAGCAGCCAATGCTCTTCGAACAACAAAGTTATCTACTTCACTTTGTCATTTCGGCTATCAAGCATTGCTTACGACAAACACATATTGAGGATCTCTTATTGGGATTGTTCAGGAGTGTTAAGATGTCTGTCCCAATTAGATTTTACCGAAGAATTATGGTTTACCTTGGACAGATGAAACCGTCGAGTACGTTATAAATCAACATCAGGCGAATACATCCATAGATGTCATAGCTCAAGAGGTAGCAAGAAAGCCTAGCTCGATCATTGGGTTGCTAAAGAAGAAAGAAATTATTACTGAGGAGCAAGCGTTTTCAATGGGGTTACGTTATCAAGGCGCTCGTGCATGAAATTGCTACTAACAAACTGTTATAGCTACTGGAGGATGGGTGGTAGTTTTAGATGAAGAACACATGTCATGGCTTCTTTTCCAACACACAAACGATATGTATTTGTCGGTGGTATGTGGAACTGTCGGCATGTTTACAATAGAGATTCAATTAACTCATTCGGAAGCATCAAGTTATAAATTAACGGGCAAATCATATATCGCTCAACTTGCTAGTAGTATCCGTGCGAAACCGGAGTATTTTACACTGAGGAAAGTAGCTAACTTCAGAACTGACTTTAACGTCACTGAGGCTTTATCTGAATGGCGAAGTTCGTAGAGTTGTAGCTATAACAAATTGTTCTACAGCGACCCAAGACGCGTGCTATTTTCGCTTCGCTCAATAGTATGGCACACTAGTTTTTCTCGCGTTAACAAGGCGTTAGGATTTAAGGTGTTAAGGGTCTATCCCAATTAGGTTCCATTCTTGCCAAGATAATGCGCATGGTTAAAAAGTAACAACATGCACGCTCGTTCTTATATATTGTTAGGGTGTATATTTCGACGTATTTACATTAATTTTTAGTCACTTATGATAGGTTAATGGCAAGTCAGGCAGAGAGAAAAACCAGACGGCCTGTTGTTAAGAATGTTATGCCACTGAATTTAATCTGGAGGAAAGGAAATGGACTTTAACTCGTTACTACTATTTATCGTTGCCTGTCTGGCTATCAATATGATTCCGGGTCCAGACGTTATCTATATTGTTTCCAACACAATGAGAGGTAAGCTGAAAACAGGGTTTATGGCGGCAATGGGGCTTGGTGTTGGCTACTTTATTCATACATTGGCAGCGTCATTAGGACTCTCTGCGATCATCCTGAGCTCTGCGGTCGCTTTTAGCGTAGTAAAATGGCTAGGTGCAGCATATCTAGTTTACTTGGGTATTCAATCGTTACTCTCTATGTGGCGCGGGGATAGCAAAATAGTGATAAGCGAAACCGTTGTAAACGAAAAAAATGTTTTTGTGCAGGGTGTTATCGTTAGCGTGTTGAATCCTAAAGTAGCGCTGTTCTTCCTCTCATTCCTACCTCAATTTATTGACGCATCAACAGGTTCGACTTCAATGCAGTTGTTGGCGTTTGGTTTGTTATTTAGTGTATTGGCGACCATGTGTAATGTTCTCTATGCATCAGTGGGTAGTTGGGTCTTCAGTCGCCCGAATTCTCAGCGTTACTCTCGAACGCTTGAGGGTGTTTCAGGAGTTTTGCTTATCGGACTGGCAAGTAAAGTCGCAATCAGCGACCGCTAGTGGCATAACAATCAATTCAACTAGACCTTCAACCCGTGGCATTTTTGGTTTGCAGGTATTTCAGTGGTTATGGCGCTATGCAGAGACTATCGTTGTGCGTTTCGGCCTAGTTATTCGGGCGTTATGTCCTTTTCGGGTTTTTGAGGTTCTATGAAAATAAGAAAAATGAGTTCAGCTGACTTGCCCGCTTTGTATGATATTTACACTGACAAAGAGGTTGTGAACAACAATCGCTACTTGCCTGACATCAAAAGGGAAGAGTTCGACTCAATGTTCAATGACAGCCAGCTTAATTTTGTCGCGGTTGAAAGTGATGGAGAACTCTTGGGTCATTTGGCTATTCACTCCACGCCTAAGCCGAGGTTAAAGCACTCTGCATCTTTTGGTATTGCGGTCGCCAAAACTTCCCGAGGAAACGGAGTGGGTCGTTTCTTAATGGAATATTTGCTGTCGTATTGTGATGAGCAGCTAAACTTGACGCGTTTAGAGTTAGAGGTGCATGCAAACAACGTTGCTGCGTTGGCTCTTTATAAATCCTTTGGCTTTGAAGTTGAGGGTATAAAACGCAAGGCTGTGTTTGTTGAAGATTATCTAATAGACATCGTTATCATGTCGAGAGTACGGACATAACAAAGTATTAAAGAGTGACTCTCAACGTTCGGCATTTTTCATTTCATCATTGAGTTCTGTGTTAACGGTCTTAAGGGTAAGTTTTGTGGTCGCTTTGTTCACACCTCAATGCGGCGCTAGGATTCTATGAAAATCGTGCGAGATACAAGACTGGAAGAGTTCAAAAGAATTGAGCATCTCCTTTATGGAAATAACTACGAAGTTTGGTTCAATCTTTATGGTCCTGCCGATCCAGAGCTGGGTTTAACTGGTACTCTCAAAAGGTTAATTTCAAAAGACTGCGAGGTTTCAGGGGTAGTTCCTTCTACACCGAATGAGGCCATGTCTGAAATAATGGACATGGTTTTGTATAAAGGCTATACAGGTTTAGGCCCCTTAGAGCTTGAATCTAAAAAGTCTGAAATATCCGAATTAATGGGCAAGGTATTTTCGAGTATCGGCATCGAAGATGCGGAAATAGTTGTAAAGTTTGATTTTAAAAATGGCCATCCTGCTTATCCAGTGTTTTGGGATTTTGCGTATGACATCCATTCAAAAGATCAGCGCTGGATATTTGTGGGTTCAAGTAGTGACTAGCCCTAATAAAGCCGCCAATTACAGCGGCCTTAGGCGAAGAGGTTCAGATGTACGATACAGTGATTTTTGATTACGGAAATACCTTGTGTGAAATGGGTAGCCTTTCAGGCTCGTTGAAAGCTGTTCTTAAATCGCAGTATGCTGATCAAATTGGTGATTTGATAGAGCAAAGTATTCAAGACCTGTATGTACCCGAACAAGAGGTGCAACCAAATTGGATTGATGTATGGCAAAAGGCATTTAATGAGTACAAACTAGAATTTGACCAATCGATTGGTTTAAAACATTTGAATCACTTTGTAGATAGCGGTCGTCTTTATCAATATTCAATCCCGCTACTTGAAGCCCTTCATAACCAGGGAACAAAACTCATATTACTGTCTAATGTAACGGGTAGTACAGAAGTGTTTCAACGTGACTTAATGAACCGAGGACTAGCTAAATATTTCGATAGCATAATTTGGTCTTCAGAAATTGGTTTTAGGAAACCTAGCCGTCAGGCTTTTGATATTGCATTAGAAAGTGTAGGAAGTTTGGCGAAAAATAGCATTATGGTTGGGGATAGTGAAATTGCCGATATTCGTGGAGCTCAATTAGCAGGTATTTCTACAATGCTTATTTCAGAGCTTAAAAACGCAGAAAGTAGAGCAAGTCACGTGGTTAATCATGCGAATATTCAGGAACAACTAATGCTCCTAACACATATGAGCCTTCTGCCTGTCAATGGGTAGTAACATCCTGTTGGCTGCCCGAGCAGCCAATGCTCTTCGAACAACAAAGTTATCTACTTCGCTTGTCATGTCGGTCATTGTGCATTGCTTGCGACAAACACATATTGAGGATCTCTTATTGGGATTGTTAAGGTGTCTGTCCCAATTAGATTACAATCTCCATGTGTCGCGATATTGGAATCTTGCAGCGGCCAATTTTAGTTGGCCACTGCATAGAGATAAGCCGTAAATCTATAGATCAACCGCTACTGGGCAAATATAGGCAGCTGCTCCTCAGTCAATAAGCTGTCTTTAGCAAAACCGATATACCAAGTGACTTGGCTAACATTCCAATTGCTAATATCTTGGTTAAAAGCTTCAGCATTCCTAAACATCGAAGACATATTAGTCACATTCGAGGTATCCCAGTTTCCTATATCTTGGTTAAAGGCTTTAGCCTCCCAAAACATATATTTCATATTAGTCACATTAGAGGTATCCCAATCACCGATATCTTGGTTAAAAGCTTCCGCACCATGAAACATATATTCCATATTAGTCACATTCGAGGTATCCCAGTGCCCTATATCTTGGTTAAAAGCTTTAGCCTTCCAAAACATAGAATCCATATTCCTCACATTCGAGGTATCCCAGCGACCTATATCTTGGTTAAAAGCGTAAGCCTCAGTAAACATAAAACCCATATCAGTCACATTAGAGGTATCCCAGTGCCCGATATCTTGATCAAAAGCTTTCGCACCCTGAAACATAGAACCCATATCTGTCACATTAGAGGTATCCCAGTGCCCGATATCTTGATTAAAAGCTTTCGCACCTTTAAACATCCCGTCCATAGTAGTCACATTCGAGGTATCCCAGTGCCCGATATCTTGATTAAAAGCTTCAGCCTCCACAAACATATAATCCATAGCAGTCACATTAGAGGTATCCCAGTGCCCGATATCTTGATTAAAAGCTTCAGCCTTCACAAACATCCCAATCATAGTAGTCACATTAGAGGTATCCCAATCACCGATATCTTGATCAAAAGCTTTCGCACCCTGAAACATCCGAATCATATTAGTCACATTAGAGGTATCCCAATCGCTGATATCGGCATTAAAGGTGGCTCTTTTATAGAACACATGAGACATATTAGTGACCTGAGTGGTACAAAAGCCAATATGGCCTTGCTCTAGGTTATCGAGCATAATTGGGTTTTTAATCAAAGTGTTGTCGACCACCACATACACCTTGCCGTTTTCGAGTATTACGGAATTGACGGGCTGATCTGGGCATTTGACTGAAATATCGATGGCATAAGCCTGCTGGCTGACGAGCGCCGCCGCCCCAACAAGCAGTGACAGAAGATTCTTTTTCATGGTTATTTCCTAGGTTGAATCGACATTATTAAGAGAAATTAGTGCGAAAATAGCGGCAGGTAATAATTAGGTAGGCCACTTTGCAGGGCGAAGTCTTTATGGCGAGTGACCTTTTCCACCGACCAATTGGATAAATCTTGCTTAAAGCGCGTTGCCCCTTTAAACATACGATCCATATTGGTCACGCGGCGCGTGTCCCATTGACTGATGTCGTAATTAAAATAGGGTGATTGAGCAAATAAATCGCTCATATCAGTGACATGACTTGTACACAGCTCTATCTTGCCGTTGATAAAGTTTTGCCAGTAATCTTGTTGGCGCAATAGCGCATTATCGACCACCACATATAAGCGCTCATCGATAATCACCACACTACCGGGAGGGTTAGCATCACAACGAATGGTATGATTTTCTTCGGCAAAACTGGCTGTACTACCCAAAGCCATGCAGGCTAAAATAACAGACGCTATTTTCATGATTAATATATTATTTATTATGATTAGTTTTAATATTATATTTACTTAACTAATCAAAGTTAACACTATTTTTTATCTTGATGCATGCCAAATATAATAATGATATCAATGTCACGCATAGGGTGTGATTTAATGTTATTTAAATCATTTATGGATGATTAAATTTAATATATTAATGACAAGCTATATTGACTTTCTAAAAGTTTACATTTAATCGAACACTTATTAACCCTGCGTATCCTTTTCAGAATTCAAGGACACACACCAATCTTTTGGTGAGTGTCCTGAATTGAATTTCAAACAATAGCAACCGTTTTCTGTGACGGCCTTGTCTAAACCCCATCCTTTACTCGACACATTGTTAATACACTCCTCTATAAGAACCTGATTTTTGACCAGTTAATCGGCCTACTCGCTTAAAGCGTTGACTCTTCTGAACCCCAGCGATATCCTGCAAAAGCACTGGCAAAATCCAGTGTCAGGATTAGCACCCTGCCTTATTGCACTCGACACATAGTCGTAAACCAATGCTTTGGTTTCACTATGTGTGCCTTAGCGCACCTGTAGAAAACGGATTGGTTTTTGTTTGAACAATCCGGTTGGTATTACGGTGGGCTGGGCGAGGCAGCTTCGGCTGGCCGTTCCGAGTGCGCGGTAGTGCTAACCTTGTTCAGTTCACCACCCTTTGTTATGGGGTCTCTGTGTGGTGATGGAAATGTTTTCCTGTTGGAGGTTACCATGCCAAAGCTCACAGATGATCATGTTCTGAAAGTCCTCAATTCTATTTGTTACCGTATTCACACCGAGCCGGAAGCGATTCGCTCCCATATGCGTGATTTATCGACGCTGCTCAATGGGCCCGACCCTAAACAAACGTCCAAATACAGCTGGCTCGAAGCGATTATTAGACAAGCGCAGCTCAATCGCTTTACTGAGCATTGCTCCCCATCTCGTGACTCTTCCGAGCTTTGTTTAGTTAAGATGCAGAACCAAAATGCCTATAACTTGTGTTTTACCCAAGACGTTGACCAATGTATTTGTCGTTTGCAGTCTTTGTGTGCACAGCCGATTGAGCTGGTGGCGCATGGGAAAGCGAAACTGAGCCCAGACGCACTGCTTGAGGTGCTGTCTGAACCGCAGATCCAGAAGAACCGTTGGTTTCCATTGAGCGATAGTCAGCGAGACGGCATCGTTAAGACGCTTAAACAAGAGCAAACTCTCACCTCGCGTTGATTGGCTATTAACGAGCAGGCACAGAATCACTGAAGTTTGGGGTAGGGTGGTTGCTCTAAATTATTAATAGAATTTTTACTCTTCTTACTAAGATAACCCGCACGCTCGCTTTTATGTATTGATATTGTGTATGGTTCTATGTATTTACATTAATTTTTAGTCACTTATGATAGTTTGCTAATAAGTTGGGCAGAGAGGAAAACCAGACTGCCTGTTGTTATGGATGTTAGCCCTCTCGAAAAGGTACATGTAGTAATGAAAGGACGTTGCCCAAACTGCAATGCAAAATCTGAATCAATTCCTCTTAGCCAAAAGTGTTCTCAATGTGGAGAGTTCTCAAATGACTGGGTTGTTTATGATTGGGCAGGATACTGCAGATTTAAGAGAGCAATGATCAGATGGAATTGGGGCGTTTTGGTATTGTGCTCTGCTAATTTATTGGCAATGGTACTAGGCTTTGCGGATCCAGTTCAGTGGCTACTCTGTTTGCTCATTATTCCAGCCACAGTGAGTTTAACTAGTTCTTATCAGGCAATCGCTAACTCTAAACACTATAAAGGACATCGCTTAAAGGATTTAAGCCCATGGTTTCCTTTGTTGTAAAGGGCGAACAAACGACGATAGCACCAATAGCTAATTTTTAGCTGTATTCTCAACCCACACGACGCCATCTCTTAGCATCGAATTGAGTATTACCATGTTTCGCACACATGCAATCAAGCCCTTTGGTGTGTGTCCTGAATTCATCCGATCGTATTTATATAATGACAGAATGTATAGCTTGGTAAATTTACGTTAATTTTTAGTAACATATGATAGGTTGGTGGTAAGCTAGGTAGAGAGAAAAACGAGGCTTCCTGTTATTAAAAATGTTATATCTACAATCAGAAACTTCTGGTCTAGACTGAAAATAAGGTCTAAAATTAGCACTTATTTAAGTGCTGAATTGGTGTTGTTATGAGACAGGTTTTAGCTGATTATTCAGCAAGTATTTCTGAGTTAAAGAAAAATCCTACCGCTTTGCTAAATGAAGCTGATGGTTCTGCTATTGCTATTCTGAACCACAATAAGCCAGCAGCTTATCTTGTTCCTGCGGAAACTTATGAGTTTCTGATGGATATGCTCGATGATTACGAGCTGGCTAAACTTGTTGAAAGTCGTCGCGGTGAGTTATCTGAAGCGGTTGAAGTAAATATCGATGACTTATAAGCTTAAATTTCTACCTGCCGCCAAGAAAGAGTGGAGCAAGTTAGCTCCACCAATTCAAAGTCAGTTTAAAAAGAAGCTTAAAGAACGCCTCGAAAATCCGCATGTTCCCGCATCTAAACTTCGCGGCTATGACTCAGTTTACAAGATCAAGCTACGTACTGCGGGTTATCGTTTAGCCTACGAAGTGATCGACGATGAAATCGTGGTGTATGTGTTGGCTATTGGTAAAAGAGACAAAGATGCAGTGTACAAAAAGCTAGCAACGAGGTCCTCGTAACAGCAGCAAAACACATATGGCCTTCTGCCTACCAATAGTCAATAACATCCTAATAGCTGCGTGAGCAGCCAATGCTCTTCAAACAACAAAGCTATCTACTTCGCTTTGTCATTTCGGTCATTGAGCATGGCTTACGACAAACACATATTGAGGAGCTCTTATTGCGGTCTCGCCGCTGCCAACCATTATTGGTTGAGTCACTAGACACTTATCGGTTAACCCCCGCAGGCACTATTCAAAAAAATGGTTAAACAGTCGTTTTCCAGTTATATTCAGGCTCAGTCAAGGTGTAAGTGCTCTTTTGGTGTGTGTCCTGAATTTAGTCTTCTGAATTTATGGCACGGGTAATAAAGGAGGCATGCCATTTATATATGTACTCTTTTTCACGGTGCAGATTGCGATTACCAAGTAATCGGTCGATACGTTTGATGGCATGTTTCACTGTGGTATTGGTGTCGAGAGCTCTTCCAATTTTGGTGAGTGTTAGGTCAGAGCCATCAAGAACCGTTTTGGTTGCAAGTATCAGAAATCTAAGTCGTTTTTTGTGAATTTCAGGGCATTGATTCTCAATAGTTTGCTGTAGAATTTGAATGTCGCGCATCGTTAGGGCTCCCTATTAAATCCATTTAATCAGGTGTGTTTTTGGCGAAATTCATTAGATCAGAATGAGCGATGTGCGTCTACTCATTGTTTTATATAGAAATTATGAGGGGATTCGTAAGAACGAGGCGTTATATTTTTATGTAAGTTAGGAGTGAGTAATGGCTCAAGGAAACAATAAGAAGGCACTCAATAAGAGGGTACGCAAAGTGTTAAGGTGTCTGTCCTAATTAGATTCAGTATGACGTATATTCTATAGTTTTTAATGAGTTATGGTAAGTTGATAAAAAGTCAGGTAGAGAGAAAAACGAGACTGTCTGTTATTAAGAAAGTTATACCGCAATCAATCATCTAACCTTTTCATGGCTTTACGGTAAACATTGCTACGTTCTCGTTTTCCGACTGCTAAGACGGTTACAATGATGACATCGTCTTCAACTTTGTAGACTAGACGGTAGCCCGATTGACGCAACTTAATTTTATACATGTTGTCAGATCCAGAAAGCTTTGAAGCGGGAACATGTGGGTTATCTAAGCGTTCTATCAGCTTTTTCTTAAATTGTTGTTGCAGAGTAGAGCCAAGCTTTTTCCACTCTTTGAGTGCGCTCTTTTTAAAGTCGAGTTTATAGGTCATCAATATTTACCGAAATGCTCTCTTCAGATTCACGCTCTTTAGCGAGAGCTAGTAGTTCAAGATCTTCGAGTCTGTCCATCATCATTTCGTACGCTTCGGCAGGTACGCAATAAAATGCTGGCTCATTTCGGTTTAATACAGCAACAGGTTCACCATAAGCACTAGTTGCAACTTTCATAGGGTTAGCTTTCAACTCGGTAATGCTTGCAGCAACATCGGCTAAAATTCTAGTGGTCATATAATCGGTCTCTTAATTGGTCCTTATTTTGGTCATTTTAGCCTCAACCAAGCGGTATAACAAGAAACAATGGCGTCAATAGTTAGTTTTTGGCGCTACTTTTATCCCATATAGCACCGTCTCTAAGCATTGAGTTTAGTATTACTACCTTCTTTCTCATGCAGGCAACGATTGACACTTTTTTTCGGTTTTCCTGCCGCAACTAGTCGTTCATATGTAGCCGTAAATACTGCTCTTTTGGTGTGTGTCCTGAATTTATTGTTTAAGGTATTCGATGATAGAACTTTCAGATAAGGTAATTGGTCCAAAATACAGAATTCTTAATCCAGTACGCGAATTGCTACTGGAAAACGGGAACCAAATTCTTACTGATTATACGTGGGGTTCAAATCCTACTGGTTATTTTTGTATTTTGAAAAAACCAATTGACTTCGATTTAATTGAAAGCAGTTTTTTATTGCCAAGAAGCATTCATTTAAACAAGCGATGTGGTGAAGTGGATTACGGTTTAGGCACAGTAATCATTCGCTGTGCGTAACCTTATAACAAGGCGTTTTATACAATTAAGGAAATTCAGCAAATGGAAACAGTCTTAATCACTGGAGCTTCAAGAGGTATTGGACTTGAACTAACTCGCCAGTTTTTAGCTTTAGGTTATAATGTCATCTCGACTTATCGTGGTCAGCCTTCAATGCAGTTAAAAAACATGCTTGTTAATAATTCGCTGGCTTTGCATGAACTAGAGGTCACTGATGAAGACTCAGTAGCTAATTTAGCCTCTAAGTTATCCAATGTTCAGTTAGACATACTTATCAATAATGCGGGTATTATTGGTTCAGACGAGCAATCCATGGAGACTATCGACCCAAAGGAATGGCTCAATACCTTTGCCGTGAACTCAATCGCCCCTCTTATGGTGAGTCGAGCTCTTTTAGGGCTTCTCGAAACTAGTGCTAACCCTCGTATTATTACCATCTCAAGCCAAATGGGGGCATTAAACCGAAAAAGCTACGGTATGTATGCGTATCGAAGCTCAAAAGCAGCGGTGAATAAGGTAATGCAAGTGTTGGCATTGGAGCTGAAGCCCAAAGGAATTGTTGTGTGCCCAATTCATCCAGGCTGGGTTAAAACGGACATGGGTGGCAAAGATGCTGACATTACTGTTGAGGAAAGTGCGTCAGGTATTATTAAACTTGCTCGTAACCTTACTACAGAACAAAGCGGTAAGTTCTTAACATGGCAGGGCAAGGAACACGTCTGGTAAAGATCATTCGTAAGTACGTGCGTTAGCTGTTAAAACGTGTCTACCTATAAATTATTGGAGGATTTATGAAAGGTCATGCTAAATGTTTATGTGGCTCAGTCGCACTAGAAGTTGAATATGCTAGTAATGAGGTGGCGGCATGTCACTGTAGCATATGTCGTAATTGGGGCGGTGGTCCAATGCTAGCCATCGATTGTGCTGATTCAGTACAAATAACAGGTGAAGAAAGTATCACAAGATACGCATCCTCAGAGTGGGCAGACAGAGGGTTTTGCAATAAGTGTGGAACACATTTGTTTTATTACCTTAAGCCTGCAAATCAGTACCACCTGCCAGTTGGCTTGCTTCAAGGCGAAGACCATTTTCAGTTTACTCATCAAATATTTGTTGATGAGAAGCCCGAATATTATGATTTCAAAAACGAAACTCAGAATATGACTGGTGCTGAAGTGTTTGCTCATTTTGAAGCTGAAGGGTAAACAGCTAATAAAGCGTTAAAGAAGGACTTGGCGCGCGTGGCATTTTCACTATGCGTTGATTTAAGTGATTAAGGTGGTATGCGGCGGCTTTTGTATTGCGTTGCTTACCCCTACAGGGCGTTAGTTAGCTGGGGGAACATGTTAGAACGTCAACTAGAAAAGTTAATTAGAAATACTCCTGAGCTAATGGAAACTGCACAAGCATGCATTGAGGTTGGATTACCTGATTACTATATTGCTGGAGGTTCAGTCACACAATTGATTTGGAACTCACTATCAGGTGAAAGTCCACTCAAGAATGTTAAGGACTTCGATATTATTTACTTCGATATCGCTAGTACATCTAATGAAGAAAGCTACAGCCGCCGAATTAACAGTGTCGTGAACCATAAAATCCCAATTGATGTGGTAAACCAAGCACGTGTTCATGAATGGTACCCTCATAGGTTTGGCCAAACTATACCTGCATATACAAAAGTAGAGCATGGCATTGATTCTTGGTTATCTGCATTTGCGATCGGATTTAGGTTAAATTCAAACGGTACAATGCGTATTTACTCGCCTTATGGGCTAACTGATGCATTCAATAAACGGGTAAAGCCAAATCCCATTGCCATGACGCGCGAAAGCTACAACCAAATGGTTGATGGGTATCGTAAGCGTTGGCCTGACATTACCGTGAAGCCTTGGGAATAGCCAAATAATAAAAATGTTATAAGTTTAAAAGGAATAAAATGAAACATCATGTAATGCTAGATATTGATGGAACACTACTTCAATCATATGAAATGGATGAACAGTGTTTTGTTGATGCTGTGCGAGAAACTACAGGGCTTGAAATATCGACAGATTGGGGTAGTTATCCCTTTGTCACAGATAGAGGAATATTAAAAACTTTTATTCAGGAGCAAGGCCTCAAATATTCTCTAGCTGAATTAGAGAGTATCGTTAAGCCTATTTTTATCCGTAATGTTCAGCAATCTGTTGCCCAGTCACCTGCTCAAGAAGTATCTGGAGCCAAAAAATTCGTGTCGTATCTGTTAGACAGTGACGAATATGTTGTTTCTATTGCTACAGGTGGGTGGGGAGAAACAGCCAAGATAAAGTTGGAGTCAGCAGGTTTTGAAACTGAGAAACTAGCGATTATGTCATCAAATGATCACTATTCTCGTATCAAAATTATGGAGTTGGCAAAATCAGCAATTAACCAAACAGATAATTATCCTGTTACCTATTTTGGTGACGCAGAGTGGGACTTAGAAGCGTGCAAAGAGTTAGCTGTTAATGTAGTGATTGTCGGTGATAGAGTAAATCATTACCAGTGTATTCAAGACTTTAACTGTTTAGATACTGCTCTGAGTTTCGTGAAATAGGCTTGTACTACTCCTAATCACGCTTATGACACATATGAGCCTTCTGCCTGTCAATAGGCAATAACTCCTATTGGCTGCGTGATCAGCCAATGCTTTTCGAACAACAAAGTTATCTACTAGAAAGCAGGTAGAGAGAAAACGAGGCTGCCTGTTATCAAGAATGTTAGCCGTCATGGAGATTGCTATACTCAAAGTGATAGAATAGTATCACTTTAGTATTCCTTTAGAGCAGCTCTCATGAAAGTAGAACTCGTTACATCACTCAAGCGCCAAGCAACAAAAATCCTTGCCGATCTCCACGAAACTAAAGAACCAGTGTTAATTACCGAACATGGTAAGCCATCGGCATATCTGGTTGATGTTGATGATTACGAGTTTATGCAAAATCGTTTGGCGATTCTGGAGGGGATTGCACGAGGTGAACGTGCATTAGCTGACGGTAAAGTGGTGAGCCACGATGAAGCCAAGGACAAAATGTCGAAATGGCTGAAATAATCTGGACTGAGCCAGCGCTATCTGACCTCAATGATATCGCTGAATACATCGCACTTGAAAATATCGTAGCTGCAAAAGAATTGGTTCAAGCGATCTTTTCTAAAGTCGAGCGCTTAGAGGCTTTCCCTGAATCGGGTCGCATTCCGCCTAAACTAGAACATCTAAGTTATCGTGAAGTTGTAGTTAATCCGTGCCGTATTTTCTATAAACAAGACGGCGACAAAGTATTTATTCTGTTTGTTATGCGTTCTGAGAGAGACTTGCGTAAGTTCCTATTGAGCAAGCTGGGAATGAGCGGCTAACACATATCGAGGATCTCTTATTGGGGTTGTTAAGGTGTCTGTCCCAATTAGACTCATAACAAGATTTAAGAGTGATTCACAACGCTTGGCGCTCTCACTTCAAGTCAGTTTAGTGTTTATGGCACAGTGGTTTAGCTAAGGTGTTAAGGGTGTTAAGGTGTCTGTCCCAATTAGATTTTTTAGAGAGAACAATGAACTCATACACGAACGAATGTAAAAGGTTGTCTATCAATGCACGAGCAGCAATTGGTCTGCTTATCTTTGAGCGTTTCTGTGTTCTTCATGGTTTAGAGCTTCATGAAAATCAGGAGTTTTTGGAGCACTTATGGGATTGGTTTCTCGTTGATGGTCCCGACGAATTCGAGCCTTGGGAATCTAAACGACCTACTTTAGTAAATTGCGGGCTAGGTGACGAATTTCCCGAGGGCTTACTGCTTTCTCTCGCCCAAACCGGAATCGGCGAGACTCAATTTAGGACTATTGTCAGTGGGGTAACCGATATTTTATGGGGTAGTTTTTGGGGTGCGGCTGAAAACGAACAATCAATGGCTGCACTTGAAAATGTCATTTCAGCTAGTGGCATGGAAAAACTGCCGGTTTTAACACCCTTCAAGTTCTCATTGTTTTCACAAAACGATGGCTGGGGTGATAAAATTACACCTCAAGATTTGGAGTTTTGGCGCACCTGTGTGAAATATGCATAGGTTTTGATCTAGCCACTAAGGCTATTCAAGTATGTGTTTATTTGAACTCAAAGGTGCTTTCTAATACCGGATACACTCAGTATGCATTGTGGTGTGTGTCCTGAATTCATCCAAGAGTTTGGCTGTAGAATTTGAACGTCGCGCATCTACTCATTGTTTTACATTTAAATGATGAGGAGATTCGTAACAGCAGGGCAGCATGGCATTATGTTGAATTAGGAACAACACAGATGAAACAGCAATTTATTCTAATGTCTGAGTACAATCAATGGATGAATGAGTCATTACTCTCGTATTTAAATGAGGGAGTTGACCTTGATATTTACGAGGAAAAAGGCGCGTTTTGGGGCTCAGCTTTCAAAACGATGAGTCATATTTTTACTTGCGACTTGATGTGGTTACATCGATTTACCAATGTTCAGAGTTTCTATGACTTGACTGAAAGTCTGAATGAGTTTCCTCATCCAACTTCTATTAGTACGCATTGCTTCGAGACTCTAGAAGAATTGCGCGCAAGTCGTGGTAAATTAGATGTTGTAATTGCTGACTGGATAAGTTCCATTAGTGATACTGAATTTGATTCTAATGTGGTTTATCAAAACTCTTCAGGTAGGGAGTTTTCAGAACCCTTCGCATCGGTGTTACTGCACTTTTTTAATCACCAAACTCATCATCGAGGTCAAGTGACAACCCTAATTAGTCAAAATGGTGACAATTCGTATTGTACTGACCTACTCGCTCTCATTCGAAAGTAAAAGCATAACAAATTACTAATCATTGACTCCTGACATATGGCAACTTCAGCACTGAGTTTATGGCACATGTTCAGGTTGGGTGTTATCATGTTACCGCCTTAACAGGGCGCGGGCGGGTCCCCTGATAATTTCCCCAACCCATAGGTATGCGTTAGGCGCTGGTATTCCTCTATTGCCAAAGAGCCTTCGCCACTAATGATGGGTGTGTGTCCTGAATTTAATCTTTAATAACAAACAAGAGAATGATTACCATGAAAAAGTTTATATGCATCGCACTGTGCGCAGCGATTGGTGTTTATGGATTACTTGTAGGTGACTTTTTCGCAGGCTTCGTCATGATAGCCGTTGCCGTCTTTATCGCGGTTGTGGACACCTCAGAAGGAAAGTCGCCGGGGCCTTCTATGCAAAACTCTTATTCCTATAACGATTCGTCGGGTGGAGATAGTGGTGGTGGAGATAGTGGTGGTGGAGATTAAATAAAATAATCATGAGTGTGTGTCCTGAATTTAATTCTTTGCGAGTATAATCGACAAGCTCGCGCTTAACCGCTGGCCTTACAGCTTTATTTCCAGAATATCTTTAACGATAGGGTGCTCGAGGCTGAGGTCGGCAAACATTTGCTTGAGCCGCCGATTCTCATCCTCGAGCTCCTTAAGCCGTTTAACATCTGACGCTTCCATCCCACCGTACTGGACTTCCAGCTGCAGTATGTTGCATCAGAGATGCCATAGTCACGACAGACTTAGTTGATCTTTCGGCCTGCTTCGACTTCCTTCAAGATCTTAACGATTTGCGTTTCTGTGTAGCGTGATTTTTTCATCATGCGTTCTCCGTTTGTTTCAGTGTAAACGGAAAAACTCTAATTGCTAATGACCAGTTTTTTGGGGAGGGTTACAGTGCATAATTTATCTCTATATTATGGAGGATGTTCTTTTTAGGTGGGATAAATATTTCTATATCGATAGGCCCATTTCTATTTCTAAATTCATTTCTTTGAAAATGAAATTAACTATAAATTACATAAAAAAATCATAGATTGGAATATCTTTATTTTGGCTGTGCTTGCTTTAAGTGGAGCTCATTAACGACCTAATTACTTTACATTAAGGATGAAATTATGGGTAAAAGACGTTCAGAAATTAATGGTCCAAACGAACCCTCTACGGGCCCTAGTATTGATTTTGAATCATCAGAAGAGGCTATGGGTATCAATAGTAAAGAACGTGATTGTCCTACTTTTGCGCGTGTGTAATGCCTTCTTCAACGAGTCCTATGGCATTTCGCTCGTCAGGTGTTTCGTATTCAGAGTTCCACTCGATAGAGAGAGCGTTGTCTGAGCTTGTACAGAATATAGAGAACTATGATGAAGTTGAGCTTGATAGTGATCTCAAGGCAACCGAGTTTCTAAACAAATACGATAAGCTATGCCAAATTATAGATTTGTCGGAGTTAGATAGGTTGCCAATTGTAGATTTATCAAGCCTACAAGAAGACTCTATGGGGTTTAAGGTGCATTACAATAGTCTGTTAAGCTCAGTTAAAGCGAAAGGGTATGATTTACTGGTCCATACTGCATTTAGTCAGAGCAACATATGGCTCACGTCTACGTACATTCCCGGGTTGG
Organism: Vibrio neptunius; assembly: GCA_019339365.1. Classification (NCBI taxonomy): domain Bacteria; kingdom Pseudomonadati; phylum Pseudomonadota; class Gammaproteobacteria; order Vibrionales; family Vibrionaceae; genus Vibrio; species Vibrio neptunius. The sequence continues at coordinate 1,228,508 of CP079860.1, forward strand.
AGCGCTTCAATATTATAGATAAGGGGAAATGGGTCGTACCACTGGGGGATAAGTAATGCATGTCGCTACCTGCCTAAAGTATTTTTTACTCTTTTCTACTTTGCTTCTCCTTAAGGTTAACTTGGCTTTGCCTTCTTATTTAATCGGGCAAATAATTAATGTTGTCTCTCAGACCATATCTCTGGAAAGCATGGAGACTTTGTTAATCTATTTGTTACTATCAACACTAGTGACTGTTGGTATATCTCCTTTTTTCACGTACTTTTTTGAACAAGAGGTACAACTTAACGTCGAAACTAAATCACGATCAATGTTTAGTCAGTTGATGCGTAAACCCTTCAGTCATTTCAAACGCTTAGAGATAGGCTCACTAGCTAGTAAATTTGAAAGAGGTATTGGATCTTATGAACAGTTCATCAACCTAAGTGTTTCGCGAGGTTTGCCCTTAGTCATTGAATTGTTTGTTTTGTGTTGCGCTATTGTCTTTTTTAGTGGATGGATAACCTTTACTCTTGTGATATTTATCCTAGCTATTTCCACAATGATTAAGACTCTAATTATTAGGCTAAGACGCCCTTATATTGGTCGAGTAAACGGTGCAGAAGATGAAATATTAGATCAAATTGTTGGTGTATTTTCTGGTATACGTACGATTCAGTCTAATCGTGTCGAAGGTTTTTTTGAGAAACGCTTAGCTCCATTTTTTGAAAATTATAGACAAGCAACGGTCTCTCTTGCTGTCAGTCGGAGTGTTTTTGATGGTGTCGCTATAGCGACACAGAGTTTAATTTCGCTTTCAATGATCGCATTATTTATATTTCACTTGTTCCCAGAACAACGCTCTGATGCTGGGGAACTTGTCACTGCGTTGCTTCTCTCTGCTAGTTTAACTAGAGCTTTTACTGGTCTGTTAGATGTATATCGATTAATGGATCAAAGTCGTGAAGATTTTTCAGCATTAAAACTGATTCTAGATAACAAAAATGAAATAGTGGAACTTAGTAAATTGTTGGAGTGTAGTGGTTTAATGATCCCGGACACCAAATTAGGTGGTAAAGTCTCCACCATACATGAGGTGTTCAATGACAAAACGACAACGACGTACATTTTCTTCTGAATTCAAAGTAGAAGCTGCAAGCTTGGTTCTTGATCAAGGTTACTCAATATCTGAGGCGGCACGCTCTCTAGACATCGGTGATACAGCCTTACGACGCTGGGTCGAGCAACTAAAGATTGAGCGTGGCGGAGAAACGCCAACGGTTAAAGCTTTGACGCCAGAACAGCAGAAGATCCAAGAGTTAGAAGCTAGGATTAATCGCTTAGAAAGAGAAAAATCCATACTAAAAAAAGCTACAGCTCTCTTAATGTCGGACGAACTAGAACGTTCTCGCTAATTGACCAGTTGAGGGAGCACGAAACGGTCAAAGTTCTTTGTGAGCTGTTCGATGTTGCGTCTTCCTGCTACTACGAGTTTAAACAACGAAAGCCGGATGTTAATCGCATTCGGTTAGCCAGCAGAATGAAGCAGCTCTTTAACATGAGTCGCGGCGCTGCTGGTAGCAGAACTCTTGCTTCTATGCTGAAGTCTGAAGGCTTTGATGTCGGACGTTTCAAAGTACGTAAGCTTATGCAAGAAGCAGAGCTGATAAGCAAACAACCGGGCTCGCATCGCTATAAGCAGGCTAAGCTAGAGCGACCAGATATCCCCAATAGGTTGAAGCGTGAGTTCTCTGTTACCACTCCAAATGAAGTTTGGTGTGGCGATATTACTTACATCTGGTGCGGTTCAAAGTGGAGTTATCTGGCTGTTGTACTCGACCTATTTAGCCGTCGTGTAGTGGGTTGGGCACTATCAGACAAACCTAATGCAGAGTTGACTTGCAAAGCCTTGGACATGGCTTGGGAACAACGAGGACGACCTAACAACGTGATGTTCCACTCAGACCAAGGAAGCCAATACAGTAGCCTAAAATACCGTCAAAGGCTTTGGCGATATCGCATAACTCAGAGCATGAGTCGTCGAGGTAATTGCTGGGATAATGCTCCTATGGAAAGGCTATTTAGAAGCCTAAAAACCGAATGGATACCAGCGACAGGATATTTAACCCAAACTCAGGCAAAGAGGGATATCAGCTATTACTTAATGAATTACTACAATAGGCACCGGCCTCATCAAGCAAATGATGGGCTGTCCCCAGTTACTGCCGAAAATCGGCTTAAGTTAGTGTCCGGAATTTGTTGACCACTACAGAGAGTGTTCTTCAAGAGTTAGCGAAGCCCGATGTAAACACCATTGCTGTTATAGGTAAAAGTGGCCAAGGGAAAACAATTTTACTTGATACTCTTTCTGGCTTGTTGACATCAGAACCAGTGACTCCTCTATCTTCTAATTACCTAGAGCAAAATAATTTTGTTTTCTCAGGAAGTGTCTATGACAACCTCACGCTTGGAAAAGATGTAAAACATGATTGGTTAACGAAACAGCTAGATAAAGTAGGGCTCTCGTCTAGATTAACACTAGATACTATTTTACAAGGTAATGGTCAGAACCTTAGTGGGGGGGAAAAGCGTAGGCTCTGTTTTCTTAGAGCCTATATTCAAGCACCTGAACTGTTATTGTTAGATGAGCCAACAACTGGCTTAGATAGTCAAACAAGCCAAGCTTTGTGGAAGATGATTTTTAGCTTAATAGACCCTAAGTCTAAGATGGTTGCCGTGACACACGATAGCTCTTACTTAGACCATTTCGACAAAGTCATCGTTCTAGATTAACTTGGAACTCTGTGAATGAGTGTATTCTGGTTACTAACGTAACGAGGTAATGACCCATTGTTTGTTATGCAGCGCAACGACTTGTAGTGGTGTAATAATCCCTTAAAATTAAGGCGAACCAAACGGTTCGCCTTTTTTACTTAAGTTGGTTTCCAACTTGGTTATCTGTGATCAACAACCTAATTAGTCTTGGTAGTTCTCTATGCTAGGGCAAGAACAGATTAGGTTACGGTCACCGTATACGTTATCTACACGGTTAACGGTAGGCCAGTACTTCCAAGACTTAGTGGCAGGTGAAGGGAAACAGCCAAGCTCACGTGAGTATGGGCGATCCCATTCCTCAGCCGCTAAATCAACTTGAGTATGCGGTGCGTTAACCAGAGGGTTATTCTCTAGTGGCCATTCACCCTTCTTCACTTTCGCCATCTCTTCGCGAATCGCGATCATCGCGTCACAGAAACGGTCGATCTCTTCCAGATCTTCAGATTCTGTTGGCTCAACCATAAGCGTGCCGGCAACAGGGAACGACATAGTAGGTGCGTGGAATCCGTAGTCCATCAGACGCTTAGCGATATCTTCTTCGCTGATACCTGTTTCTTCTTTCAGTGGACGAATATCAATAATACATTCGTGCGCTACGCGGCCATTTGTACCACGGTAAAGAACAGGGTAATGAGGGCGTAGACGCTCCATCATGTAGTTCGCGTTTAGAATCGCAACTTTGGTCGCATCAGTCAGGCCAGCTTCACCCATCATGGCGATGTACGCCCAAGAGATAGGCAGAATAGACGCGCTACCTAGATCTGCTGCAGAGACAGCAAAGTCTTCGCCTTCCACACCGTTTTCGATGTGGCCAGGAAGGAATGGTGCTAGGTGCGATTTAACACCGATAGGACCCATACCCGGACCGCCGCCACCATGTGGAATACAGAACGTTTTGTGTAGGTTCAGGTGAGAAACGTCAGAGCCAATAAAGCCTGGAGACGTCAAGCCAACCTGAGCGTTCATGTTGGCACCGTCTAGGTAAACCTGACCGCCAGCAGCATGAACCATTTCACACACTTCTTTCACTTGCTCTTCGTAAACGCCGTGCGTAGAAGGGTAAGTGATCATAATGCTAGACAGGTTGTCTTTGTGCTTCTCGATTTTTGCCGCGAGATCGTCGATATCGATGTTACCGTCGTCATCACACTTCACCACGACGACTTTCATTGACACCATAGACGCTGTTGCAGGGTTAGTTCCGTGTGCTGAGCTTGGGATCAAACAAACGTTACGGTGACCTTCACCGCGGCTGTCATGGTAGCGTTGAATCGCGATAAGACCTGCGTACTCACCAGATGCCCCCGAGTTTGGTTGTAGTGAGAAATCGTCGTAGCCTGTGATTTCACACAGCTTCTCTTTCAAGTCTTTCGCTAGAGCTGAGTAGCCTGCTGCTTGCTCGATGGGAGCGAATGGGTGAATTGAACCAAATTCAGGCCAAGTCACCGGGATCATCTCAGCCGCCGCATTCAGCTTCATGGTACAGCTGCCCAGTGGGATCATACCGTGCGTCAGTGAGAAGTCTTTGTTCTCTAGCTGCTTGAGGTATCGCATCATCTGCGTTTCGCTGTGGTGCGTGTTGAATACTGGGTGAGTTAGGTACTCTGAAGTACGACGCAGTGCTTCAGGGATAGCCGCGAACTCGTTGGCTGCGATTTCAGAAGACAGTGCATTGACTGCTTCTTTTACGCCAAATACGGCAAACAATGCTTCCACATCGTCAGTCGTTGTTGTTTCGTCGCAGCTGATACCGAGCTTGCCGTCTAGCTTGCGCAGGTTGATGTCTGCCGCTTGTGCTTTCGCGTACAGCTCTTCTGTCTTACCAGCAGTATTGATCGTAATGGTATCGAAGAAGCTATTGTGTGCGAGCTCGTAGCCTGACTTCGTCAGACCTGCTGCAAGCATAGCAGTCATGTGGTGAGTACGACGAGCAATGGTACGTAGACCTTCCGCGCCGTGGTAAACCGCATAGAATGAGGCCATGTTTGCCAGCAGTGCTTGAGCCGTACAGATATTTGACGTCGCTTTCTCACGGCGGATATGCTGCTCACGAGTCTGCATTGCCATACGTAGCGCTTGGTTACCTTTTGTATCAATAGACACACCGATAACACGACCAGGCATGGTACGTTTGTGCTTGTCACGTGTTGCCATGAAGGCGGCGTGTGGACCGCCGTAACCCATAGGAACACCAAAGCGCTGCGCTGAGCCGATAACTACGTCCGCGCCCATTTCACCTGCAGGTTTCAGTAGCGCTGATGCTAGAAGATCAGTTGCGACGGTAACCAATGTTTTGTTGGCTTGCGCTTTGGCGATGATGTCTGTCAGGTCACGAACTTCACCCGTAGTTCCAGGGTACTGCACCAGCGCACCGAATACGTCTTGCTCAGGTAGAGATTCAAGCGAACCGATTTGTACGTCAAAGCCGATGTATTTAGCACGAGTCTTGACCACTTCTATCGTTTGTGGGTGAACATCGTCGGCAACGAAGAATACGTTACTTTTGCTCTTGCCTGCACGCTTACATAGGGTCATCGCTTCGCCAGCTGCTGTTGCTTCATCGAGCAGAGACGCGTTAGCGATATCCATTGCCGTCAAGTCCATTACCATTTGTTGGTAGTTCAGCAATGCTTCTAAACGACCTTGAGAAATTTCTGGTTGGTAAGGGGTATAAGCGGTATACCAGCCTGGGTTTTCCAATACGTTACGTAGAATCACGTTTGGCGTAAAGGTATTGTAGTAACCCTGACCGATGAATGTACGTTTAATTTGGTTTTGCTCTGCGAATTGACGCATTGCAGCCAGCATGTCTGCTTCGCTTAATGCTTCAGCCATGGTCATTGGCTGTTCTAGGCGAATTTGAGCTGGTACGGTCTCGTCGATCAGTGCGTCAAGACTGACAACATTGATCGCATCCAACATTTTTTGTTGGTCAGATTTGTTTGGGCCGTTGTGGCGAGCAACGAACTCATTTTGTGTGCTGAGGCTTTGAAGTAATTCAGTCATTGTCCTTTACCTACTCCATCATTCGGGTATCGGATATCATTACTGATATAAATAATTATACGTCCGAACTTTGAAAAAAAGCTGCCTCCCAGTTGGGGGCAGCTTTAAACTCGTCCTAATTACTCGTCTTCGATCGAGTTTAGGTACTCTTCTGCGCTTTTCAGATTGTCTAGCTCGGATGCGTCTGACATCTTCACCTTAACAATCCAACCGCCTTCGAAAGGTTCTTCGTTGATAAGCTCTGGGCTATCTTCTAACTCTTCGTTGATTTCCAGAATTTCACCAGTGATTGGCGCGTAGATATCTGAAGCGGCTTTTACAGATTCAACCAAAGAGAAGCTGTCACCCGCTTCAATTTCTGCTTCTACTTCAGGTAGGTCTACGAATACAACGTCACCTAGCATTTCTTGTGCATGCTCTGAAATACCGATAGTTACTGTGCCGTCACCGTTATCACGTACCCACTCGTGGCTATCTGCAAACTTCAGTGTGTTGTCCATTGCTTAATCTCCAAAAATATAACTTTGATTAAATTGTTTATTGGTAAAGTGGGTAGCGATTACACAGCGCTTTCACTTCTTTGCGAACGCGTTGTTCTACTTCTGCGTCACCTTCAGGGTTGTTCACCAATCCATCCAGTACATCGCCAATCCAGTTACCGATGAGTTTGAATTCTTCAGCGCCAAAGCCGCGGCTTGTACCCGCAGGCGTCCCTAAACGGATGCCCGATGTAATCATAGGCTTCTCTGAATCGAAAGGGATGCCATTTTTGTTACATGTGATCCCCGCACGCTCCAATGCTTCTTCGGTTTTATTACCTTTCAAGCCCTTAGGACGAAGGTCAACCAGCATTAAATGTGTGTCGGTGCCGCCAGTCACAATGTCACAACCGCGAGTTTGCAATACTTCTGCTAGAACTTTTGCGTTATTGATCACTGAATCAATATAAGTGTTGAATTCTGGGCCTAGTGCTTCACCGAATGCGACGGCTTTAGCTGCGATAACGTGCATCAGAGGTCCACCTTGAAGGCCAGGGAATACCGCTGAGTTAATTTTCTTAATAATGTCTTCGTGGTTAGTCAGGATCATGCCACCACGAGGGCCACGTAATGTTTTGTGCGTGGTGGTGGTTACAACGTGTGCATGTGGCAGTGGGCTAGGGTGAGCGCCTGTAGCGATAAGACCCGCGATGTGCGCCATATCAACCATTAGAATTGCATCGACTTCGTCTGCGATTTCACGGAACTTAGCGAAGTTGATAGTACGCGGAATCGCACTACCACCAGCGATGATCATTTTGGGTTTGTGCTCCAGTGCCAGAGCGCGAACGTCTTCGTAGTTGATTTCTAGGGTTTCACGATCCACACCGTACTGAACGGCATTGAACCATTTACCAGAAAGAGCAGGTCGCGCACCGTGAGTTAGGTGGCCGCCCGCATCGAGAGACATGCCTAGAATGGTATCGCCAGGTTGAAGCAGAGCCAGTTTAACCGCACCGTTTGCTTGGGCACCAGAGTGAGGTTGAACGTTCGCGAAATCGCATTTGAACAGCTGTTTAGCGCGCTCAATGGCAATGGTTTCTACGGTATCAACATGCTCACAACCGCCGTAGTAACGACGACCAGGGTAACCTTCTGCGTATTTGTTGGTTAGGCAAGTACCTTGCGCTTGCATAACGGCTTTAGAAACAATGTTTTCCGAAGCAATGAGCTCGATTTGTTCGTTCTGACGGGTATTTTCCGCTTGTATACCAGCGAAAACCGCGTCGTCTGTAGCAGCAAGATTCGTCGAGAAAAAGTTCTCTAGGCTGTGATTTTGGTAAGTGTTGTTCATGGTAGATGACCTTCCATTCGCGCCAACGAGATTATTAATAGGGTTATCGCTCTCGTTAGTCCTCTTTCTATTTACTGCCCTCAAAACTGAAGACAGGGTGAATTCTATACCCCCAAGTGATGTTTCAAAATCTAGGGGAAAAGCCGAATCTCACTGCTAAATCACTTTATCAGCCAGTTCGGAAATAGCATCTCTACAACTAACAAGTTGGTAACATAGCGGTTGTCGAAGGAACAATCAACCAAAAATTTCCTATTGGAAACATGGTTTCTAAAACTGTTACAAAGAGCACGCTTTATTTCCTATTGTTATCTTTCCTCTCTGAGTGGGTTGGTGCACAATGAAAATGAAACAGGAAGTGGACGTTTAATAAGAGGGAAGCATGCCCGAAGATATCTATGATGAGTACCCATCTTTGACTCTGGCAAAAGAGGCCGCCGATCAAAATATCGAGCCCCTGAAATTGGGTGAGAGAATCAAGGATATTCGCGGTAAGTTAGGGATCACTTTAGAAGAGGCGAGTCAACGTACTGGTCTCGCTCGTTCAACCCTAAGTAAGATCGAGAACGAGCAGATTTCTCCTACGTTTCAGGCGATGCAAAAGTTGGCGCTTGGATTGCAAATAGATATGCCACAACTCTTTGAACCACCTAGAAAAAAGGTGGCAACAGGGCGTAGGGACATCACCAAGAATTTGCAGGGGAAACCTCACCCGACACCGACCTACGAACATGAGCTGTTAGCGACTCAACTTTCCAATAAAAAGATGATGCCTTTTAAAAGCCAAGTGCATGCTCGAAACTTTGAGGAATACGGTGATTGGGTTCGTCATGACGGTGAAGAGTTTTTGCTGATTTTGTCTGGCTCTGTCATGTTCTATTCGGAGTTTTATGAACCGGTGGAGTTGAGTGAAGGAGACAGCGTTTACTATGACGCGAATATGGGTCATATGTTGATCTCAACCAGCGAGCAGGATGCCAATATTTTGTGGGTGACCGCTAAATAACACGATTTAGATACAATTTCCTATAGTGAAGGCAAACGTTTGCTTTTGGGGTTTGGATGAGTACAATAGCGCCATCTTGGGCTTAATCAGTCTGAGGTGGCGTTTTCTTTTTGCTCCTTCTAATGTGAATATGATGTTAAATGTCACACTTTGGACTGTTCTCCTGCGGTTAATGGTGCAAAAATTCTCCACTCGTGTTTATTATTGGAAACAAGGTTTCCTTGAACGGAAAACGAACCTGATTAAATGGAGACAACAATGACTCAAGATCTACTCAAAACACCACTTCATACACTTCACGTCGAAGCTGGTGCGAAAATGGTTCCTTTCGCAGGCTATGACATGCCAGTCCAATATAAGCTGGGTGTAAAGAAAGAGCACTTGCATACTCGCGACGCTGCGGGTCTTTTTGATGTGTCCCACATGGGGCAACTTCGTTTGCACGGTGAAGGTGCCTCGGCATTTCTTGAGTCGTTAGTTCCTGTTGATATCATTGACTTACCACAGGGCAACCAGCGCTATGCTTTCTTTACCAATGAAGAAGGCGGCATTATGGATGACCTTATGGTGGCAAACCTAGGCGACCACCTTTTTGTTGTGGTTAACGCCGCGTGTAAAGAGCAAGACATCAATCACCTTGAAGCTCATCTACCTGCAGGTGTAGAACTAGAGATCATCGATGATCGCGCATTGCTGGCGCTTCAAGGTCCTAAAGCCGTTGATGTGCTGAAACGTTTCAACCCAGAAGTGGCTGAGATGCTATTTATGGATGTGAAGAAGTTAGACATCCTAGGTGTCGAATGCATCGTCAGCCGCAGTGGTTATACGGGTGAGGATGGTTACGAAATCTCGGTTCCGAACACGCACGCTGAAGAGCTTGCACAGAAGCTGACAGCGGAAGAAGAAGTGGAGTGGATTGGCCTCGGTGCACGTGATTCTCTTCGTCTAGAGTGTGGCCTGTGTTTATACGGACACGATCTTGATACAACAACGACGCCTGTAGAAGCAAGCCTTCTTTGGGGCATTCAGAAAATTCGCCGCACAGATGGTGAGCGAGCAGGCGGTTTCCCCGGTGCCGATATCATTCTTAAGCAGATTGAAACGAAAGATGTGTCACGTAAGCGTGTTGGCCTAGTGGGGCAGACGAAAGCGCCAGTGCGTGAAGGTACGGAGCTGTTTGATGCTGATGACAATAAAGTTGGTGTTGTTACCAGCGGTACAGCGGGTCCAAACGCAGGTAAGCCCGTTTCGATGGCCTATGTACGTGCTGACCTTTCCGCTATTGGTACGGAGTTGTTTGCAGACGTTCGCGGTAAAAAGCTGCCGATGACGATTGAAAAAATGCCATTTGTACCTCAACGCTACTACCGCGGCTAATTTTATAGCCCATAGAATAGTCTCATTATTGAAAGCTCACTAAGGTGGGCTTTTTTTTATATTCAGCTTCACATTTTAATTGACAGCCAACTCATTAGTACCATAGTTTCAAGCAAGTTAACATTTTGGCGCAAAAGATAGCTCGACTACCGGAATTAGCTCGACGTGGGGATTTTCTGATGGGTATCATCATTATCTGATTTGAATTCACATGGAAACCTGTATGAAAAAGCTATCTATACTCTTGCCGCTGTTTCTTGTGTCCAAGAGTTACGCGCTCGATGTGACACCCTATATCGTCAATGGCTCAGCAGCGGACATTAATCAATTCCCTTCATTTGCCAGTTTGTATTTTAATGATGGTAGTCAGTATGGGAATTTTTGTGGAGCGACGGTCATCAACTCTCAATATGTGTTGACCGCCGCACACTGTATCTACAATGAGAGTTACCAGAATTTGCATACTTGGGTGGTTCCCCAGTTAACCGATCAGAGTCAGTACCCAAGCGGGAGCTTTCAATCCTCTCGAGCGAAAGAGTTCTATTTTCCTGATGATTATGTCGATTCTAAAGCGCAAAGGTGGCCTAACGATATCGCTATTATCAAACTAGAATCCCCACTCAATATTTCGGATTATCAATATCTTCTGAATACCACGCAAAATGATAGCTACGCATTGAATAATGGAACGAATTCGTTCAAGGCGGTAGGACATGGTTTGATTCAAGGCAATGTGGCTTCTAGTGGCACCTTGTTGGAAACGAGTTTGGAGCTAGAAGATAAATCAGTGTGTGGTTCTACCGATAAGCAGCTGTGTTTTGATGGTGTCCAAAATGGCTCGTACAAGAACGCAGTCTGCAATGGCGACTCAGGCGGCCCGGTCTATTGGCATGATGGTGGTCAGTTTGTGCAGATTGGCATTACCAGCTTTGGCCCTGAAACCTGTGGCGATCCTTCCCAGCCCGCCACCGGTGTGTTTACAGAAGTGTACGATTACAACTCATGGATCAGCAGTGTTATTTCTGGTGGGCAAACACCTAAATATTATGTTTCTACGAGCAGCGGTGGTACTCGCTCTCTCGTCGACAACACAGTGCAAAGCAGTGGTGACAGCAGTGGTGGAGGCGGTGGAGGCTCACTGGGCTATCTGTCTTTATTGTTAATACTGGGCGCTTTTTCCAGAAGGAAGTTAACAAGTTAGATACCGTTTGTCCTTTCGTGAACTAAACTTAATGTTGACGGATACGAAAGGGAGACGGGAATGTGAAAAATTCAATTTGGTTTCTTAGCCTGATACTACTCAGCTCCCGATTGATGGCGTTTGATGTCTCGCCTTATATTGTGAACGGGAGCAACGCAAATATCGTTAATTACCCTTCTTTTGCCAGCCTTTTTTACCGCAACGGAAACACTTACAGCACCTCTAGTTATTGTGGCGCGACAATGATAAACAGCCAATATGCGTTGACCGCAGCTCACTGCATTTACGGTAACGAAAGTACCATGTTATACACGGTTGTGGTGCCCCAGTTAGAGGATGAATCCAATTTTCTCTCCACTCAGCAGGCACTAGCTTCAGAATTCTATTACCCCGATGATTATGTTGACTCAGGTGCAGAACTTTGGCCCAACGATATCGCGATTATTAAACTCGAAACCGCACTTTCTGTATCCGATTATACGTCACTCTTAAATACGACGTTAAACAATAACTTTCCTAGCCCAGCAGATTACAAAGCAATAGGTCATGGCCTGATAGAGGGCGGTTCAAATGGTACTCGGTTGTTGGAAACGTCACTGGAATACATCTCATTGGCGAGTTGTCAAACCCAATACAGTAAGGTGACAGATAAACAAATCTGTTTTGGTGGACCACTGGTTGGCAGCTTGCAAAACTCAACCTGTAACGGTGATTCAGGTGGGCCAGTCTATTGGTATGATGGCAGTCAGTATATTCAAATTGGTATTACTAGCTTCGGACCGAGTACGTGTGGTGATGCGTCACTGAACGTGACTTCCGTGTTTACCGATGTCTACGACTACATTGGTTGGATTAACAGTGTGGTCAACGGGCAAGTCACACCAAAGTACTACGTGACGACCGTCAATGGGGTCCGGGTTTTGAACAGTAATGTCAATGGCAGTTACACCAGTACGACCTCTGAGGGTGGTAGTGGCGGAACCCTCAACCTTGTCGTTTTACTGTCCATGGGCATGATTTATTCAAGGAGAAAAGGCATCCCAACTCGCCTATTCAAATAGATACGAGATATATAAACTGAATCTCAAAAGTGAGACTGGGTGGTAAGTATCTAAAATAAAGACGATAAATTGTGCGTTTGAATCGCTATCAATGATTTACTGTGTTGACTATTTACAACTAAACGATAGTTTTAAATGACAGAATAAGTTGAGCCGGAGAGTTCGCAGATGGCAAATAAATGCACCCACGAAATAACCTTTCTTTCAGACGTGAGCATGCAATCCAAATTGTTTAAAGATTCTTTAGAGCAAGGCGTTCAATTGGACGTCACTATTGTTCCGATTGAAACGCTCGAAGAATGTGAAGGTGAGAGTGCCGTTCTTGGCGATTACATTCTGTTTGATTACCACTATCTGGACGACGAGAGATTTGATTTCTATAGCCACATTCGTTCTCTAAGTAGCAAGAACTCAAAGGAAATTGTGATTAACTGTCCGAAAGATGTGCCTTCGACACAACTTTTTAAATGGCGAAATCTCGTCGGGGTTTTCTATGTCGATGACGACATTTCTTTACTGTTAAAAGGTATGGAAAAAATCATGCAGGATGAAATGTGGTTGTCGCGCAAAGTCGCTCAAGATTACATTGAGCATTTTCGTTGTGCGAACAATGTAACCACATCGCAAGCTTACGCCAACTTAACCAAGCGTGAGAAAGAAATTATGCGCTTGCTGGGTCATGGCGCATCCAATCTGCAAATTGCCGATGAGTTGTTTGTTAGCGAGAATACAGTGAAAACCCACCTACACAATATTTTTAAGAAGATTAATGCTAAGAACCGTCTTCAGGCACTATTGTGGGCCAATAATAACATTGCACTCGAAGAAAGAGTTTAAAAGCGTTTAGTTTTAGGGTCGTGATTTAAAAACGGGAGCTGAATTGCTCCCGTTTGTTATTAGTCGTATAGGGTCGGAATGGGTTGACGTTTATGTTGTGTCGCTTGGTAGATGGCGATCAGTTTGTCTGATGCTTCTTGTGACACTGGCTTTCCTTCCAAGAAGTCATCAATCTGGTCGTAAGTGAGGTGGAGCGCATCTTCATCGGCCTTTTGTGGGGCCAGTTCTTCTAGATCGGCGGTGGGGGTCTTTTTCACAAGAAGTTCTGGCGCTCCTAATGTTGCTGCGACTTCACGTACCTGACGTTTGCTCAAACCAAATAATGGCGCTAGGTCACAGGCGCCATCACCGAACTTGGTGTAGAAGCCGGTAATGTTTTCCGCTGAGTGATCAGTACCAAGTACTAGCCCCCCGACATACCCAGCAATTTCGTATTGAGCAACCATGCGCGCTCGAGCTTTCACATTACCTTTTACAAAATCGATCTTAGAGGCTTGTTTGGGTAAGAGGTCTGTATGCGCTAGCGCTTGATGTGAAGCGGCATGTAGGCCATCTACTCCAGCTTTGATGTTAACCGATACGGAGTGTGAAGGCTGAATGAACTGAAGCGCGATTTGTGCTTCGTCTTCATCTTTTTGTTCGCCATAGGGCAGACGAACCGCAATAAATTGATAGCCGCCATCCGTTTCTTCGTTCAGTTCATTGACGGCAAGCTGTGCTAGGCGGCCACAGGTTGTTGAATCGACTCCGCCACTGATACCAAGCACTAACGCTTTGCACTTTGCTTCCTGCAATTTACGCTTAATAAATTCGACACGACGCGATATTTCAAACTGTGGGTCGATTGATGGCAATACACGCATCTCGTCGCGAATTAGCTGTTCCATTATGTTTCCTTCCTGCAAGCAATGATTTTCAAAAATAATGGTAATATCATACCTAATTGAACAGATTTGAACACGGTGAACAGTGATTTCACAATCATCAGGAAAGAAAATGAACAAAATCGCAGTATTCGGCAGCGCATTTAACCCACCGACCCTTGGCCACAAGAGTGTGATCGACTCACTGACCCATTTTGATCGGGTTTTACTGCTGCCGAGTATTTCTCATGCTTGGGGGAAAGCAATGCTTGACTACCAAGCTCGCTGTGAATTGGTCGATGCATTTATCGAAGATCTGCAACCTAGTAATGTTGAACGGTGTCGAGTTGAAGAAACGATTTATCAACCAAACCAAAGTGTCACAACCTTTGCAGTTTTGAATGAATTGCAGCGTCAGTGCCCAGAATATGACATTACTTTTGTCATTGGCCCTGACAATCTATTTAATTTTGCTAAATTTTATAAAGCAGATGAAATACTTAGTCGATGGTCAGTGATGGCATGTCCTGAAACTGTCAAGGTCCGTAGTACGGACGTGAGAAATGCAATAAGTGACAAAAAAAACATTAATTCACTGACGACGCCTAAAGTTTGCCAAATGTTAGCCGAAAAAGGGTATTATTAACGAATGCTGTACTAATTATTCGGGGTGTGAATGAAAGGTCGCTCATTGATATTGATGATTGGGTTCGTGTCTTCCTCTGCTGGCGCATGCGAGCTGTATGATACTGGCTATTCGTCTGATTCGGTGTTGTTTCATTCTTCACGCGGGATCTGCTTCTCTTTACTCGATGGCATTCAATATACTGCGAATAAACTCGATGCTTTTGATGAGTGGATATCGGAAGAGCGCTCTACAGACTATTCCTCATACTGGGCTGACTGGGTTTTGCAAACAGAGACCAGCCCGATCCTGAGTCAAAGTCTTGCTTCTAATTATATTGGCATTGGCGTTTGGGTACCGTCGGAACTAGAAGACAAAATCAATGTTGCAGAAACAGAAGATTGGATCATGAGTCATGGGCTGCAGTTAAGTGTTGGTTTCGGCGAGAAGAAGCCAGGCGAGCCAAGGCTAAGGTTGGATTATCGCTGGCATGATGACTACGAACGTGATGTTATCATGCAGCTAGAACTCCCATTCTAAACCTAGCGGTTCAACGACACCCGACGTGCTTTTTATGAGTCAAACATGTTGACCACGGTTGATGGTGCACTGGACATAGTGCGCTTTTCCTGCAGCTCAATCAGGATTTGAGGCTTTTCGGGGCGTGAGTAGAAATAGCCTTGGATCTGGTTACAGCCCATTTCATGCAACTTATCGAGTGCTTCTTTACTTTCCACACCCTCTGCGACTAGCTCAACGTTGAGCTGCTTAGCTAATTGAATAATGAGCCAGACCACGTGTTCAGAGGTTTCGTTACACAGCATATTACGAATGAAAGTGGCATCGATTTTGATACAATCGATCGGGTAACTGTGGATGTAATTCAAACTCGAATATCCGGTACCGAAGTCATCTAACGCCACTGTGAAACCGAGTACTCTAAGTTGGTTGAGTATGAATCTTACTTCGCTGGTGCGTGAGAGAAGCACGGTTTCTGTGAGTTCAATGGTAAACTCATTCGGCTTGAAACCATATTTGCTAATGGTTGAAGTGAGATGTGCCAGATAGCGATTGGTATCATTGAGTTCATGAGCCGAGCAATTGATGCCAAGTTTAACTTGATACCCTAAACCTTGTTCAAGCTCTTTTTCGCCTGGCAGGCGAGATCGATGATACGTTCTCCCAATTCTACAATGAGTCCAGACTGTTCAGCCGCTTCGATGAACTCTAAAGGCGAAATCATACCTAAAGTTTTGCTTTCCCAACGTGCTAAAATTTCGAAGTAGTCCCAGTTATCTTGATCACAATGCACAATTGGTTGGGCGAGCACGTAGATTTCACTGGGTTTCAGGTTGGCAGGTGACAATTCGTTACGAAGTGCATCTATCACCATGGTCCGTCGATAATATTGCGCGCTCAAATGAGTATCGTAGCACTGGACTTGAGAGTTTCTTGAACGCTTACAATCTTTGAGCGCGAGGCTAGCGTTAAGAATCAACTGATCGGCGGTCAGTCTATGATCCGTTTTTCTGGCAATACCAATACTGACGCTAATTTTAATATTGTGCGCCGAGTCTTTGTAACCCCCTCCAATTTGCTAAGAATACTCCGACATACTTCAAGCGGGTCACCGTTGTAGGTGATGAAGGCGAATTCGTCGCCAGCAATTCTAAACGCTAATTGTCTGTCTTGAATTGAGGACTCAATTGCGTTGGCGACAAACTTGATCACTTGATCGCCGATGTAATTGCCATACAAGTCATTGACGGATTTAAAGCTATCAATATCGACGTAAGCGAGTGTAAATCCATCCTTCCGCTCTTCAGATAGTCGTTCTAGTTTGTCTGACAAGAAACTGCGGTTAAGTAAACCAGTGAGATTATCATGAGAGACTTCGTAACTCAGCTGATTGACCAAACTCTCAGAGCGGGCAGCAAGCCATTTAGATCTCAAGCTATGTACTACCACGTTAGCAAATAACTTGTGGTAGTAAATGAGTGCGTCACTATCTTCGATAGGGGTTTTGAACGTAGACAGTAGTACACCGAGCACATCTCCAGAGCGAGTTCTTATTGGCACCCCCAAGTAAGCTTTTATTTGGTGCTGTATGAGGTAAGGGTCTTGCGGGTATTCTTGATCAACCTTGTTATCGTAAAGAATGTAATCGCGGTCCGACTTTCTGACATGCTCACAAGGTGTGCCCCGCAGGGCATAGGAGATAGGCTGGCCTAACGTGTTGTTGCACGCATGGGACAAGGTTTGCGCATTTGAATTGAACTTATCAATTTCAATAATGCAGGTGCAAAAGGACTCAAAGTGTTTGTGTAGTACAAGCGTGACCTTGTCGAGTAACGCAGGCCCATCGAGTTGAAGCGTTTTGTTCACCACATCTAAATCCATCGATGTGGTTTGTTGTTGTAACCTAGCCATTTGAGTAACCTACCTTGCCGTGACTTTAATCACTTATTTGTTGGTATTGGTTCAATCAAAATATGGTACAGATCTCATAATAATTCAAATCACCTCAGCCACTTTTTTAGATTAATGTTCCTGCATTTGTTCTCTCGCTAAACGCTGTTTCAGATAGTCCAAGAATAATTTCGTTCGGGTGTGTTGATAGTCAAGCTTCGGATAATAGGCGTAAACTGTTGCTTCATCAGCGGTTATTCGGGGCAAAATACGCTTTAATGTGCCGGATCTGATTTCATCTTTGATCATGACATCATTGGAGATCAAAATACCCATAGCATTTTTTGCTGCATAGAACAGTGCTTCTGGATTGGTGGTGGCGAGGTTGCCTGAAAGGACAATTTTTTTTCCGTTGGTCAGGGTGATTTCGCGTTGTGGACGTTCACCCCATATTAACGCGTTGTGCTGTGTCAGCTCGTCAATGGTTTTAGGTTCGCCATATTTTTCTAAATAGTCTGGGGACGCGTAGAATCCTGCCTTGTGTTCGAATAGGGCAGATGCCTTAAAGCTAAGTGAATTCAACTGCTCAATTTCTCGACTGATAAACAGATCCAAACTAAGTTCAGGCAGCTGACCTGGTGTGGTGGTGATGAGCTGGATTCGAATTTCCGGGTACATTTGTAAAAAGTCATCGAGGTATTGGACCAAAAACTTAGAGCCGACCGCAATGGTTGCGCCAATCTTGAGTAGCCCGGCGGGTGTCTGATTAACCGAGCGGGTTTCATCGACAATGGATTGCCAGCCTTCGAGCTGAACTTTTGCACGTTCATAGAATAGGGCCCCTGCTTCAGTTTGAGTCACGGTACGTGTCGTGCGTTTCAGTAACTGCACCCCAATGCGTTCTTCGAGCCAATGAACCCGCTTACTGATCGCCGAGCTGGTGGTATTCATCTTTCTTGCGGCGCCGTTGAAACTGCCCTCATCGACCACTCGAATGTAACTTTGAACACTTTGAATCCAATCCATCCTTCCCCCAATTGATTCTTTATAGGAACTAATTAGTTTCCAATTGAGGATATTATCATTCATTAGCATCGAATTTAAACTCAATTGCATAAAGAATAAACGAGGTGATGTTATGAAGAGAACGCCGATTCTGCTGGCGATGATGATAATTGCAACGGGTCAGGTAGGTGTGAGCATCTATCTACCATCATTACCCATGATCAGTGAGACGCTTCAGGTTAACCAAGCTGATGTCCAACTTCTCGTCACTTTGTTTCTAGTTGGCTTTGGTGTTTCACAGCTGTTTTATGGCCCACTGTCGGATGCGATTGGACGTCGTCCGGTATTTCTTCTTGGCCAAGGGATATATCTGATCGGGACGGTGATTTGTTTGCTGTTTTCTCATCACTTATGGATATTGGCGTTGGGTCGTCTTCTGCAAGGTCTCGGGGCGGGAAGTGCTTCGGTATTAGGCCGAAGTGTGCTTCGTGACTGCTACGATGGCGCAGAGCTGACCAAAGCCCTCTCTTATGTGTCTGTTACGGCCTCAATTATGCCCGTGATCGCGCCTGTCTTTGGTGGCTGGGCAGCATTCTATCTGGGTTGGGAAGCCGTGTTTATGTTTGTTTTCATCTACTTGGCTGCCATTTTTACACTGGGTTACTTTATCTTGCCAGAGACCATGAACTACGGTCGAACCTCATTCAAGGTAGGTCAAGTAGTCAAAAACTATGGAGAATTGATCACCAACAAACAAGTATTGAGTAGCGCAAGCTACAACTGGATTACTTACCTTGCTTGTATGGTTTCCTTGTCTGTAATGCCTTTCATGTTACAGCATGAATTGGGCTTAACGGCTGCCGAATATGGTTCGGTCATGGTGATACCGTCCGCGGGGCTATTGATTGGTACGCTGGCTCTGAATGTACTCAATCGCTATTTGAACGCGCAACAACTGATGGTCTTAGCGATAGCGATCATGATGGCGTCTGGTACTTGGCTGGTAGTGACAGGTTTGACCCTGTTTAACATCATCTGGGCCTTTACCTGGATGACCATTGCGCAGGGCTTGTCTTTCCCTCTCTCAATTAGCATGTTGCTTGCGCCACATAAACGGCAAGCGGGATCAGTCTCTGCCTTGTCGGGGGCTATTCAGATGTGCTTGGCTGGTGTGTTGGGGGGATACTTGGTTGAAAACTGGATAGAGAGCCAATTAGCGTTAGGCATGTTCTATCTGATCTCTGCGAGCCTAATGGCAATGGTACTGTATTCAAGCCGTGTGAGACGCGCTGTAGGCCAAGAGTTTGCTTGAAAGGTGTTAGGTGGCTGATACAATGCGCCTCAATGATTGAAATGACGATCTGAGAGGTCGACGATGGAACATAAACAATTCGAAGAGTTAGTCACTGCGCTTTGTGCAAAAGAGAACTTACCGCAAGCACTTGAAGTGTTGAAACAACATGAAAATGAAGAAGTTGCTGAGGCAGCGCAGTCTCTAACGGGTCAGTTTGCTTTGGCAGAAGTTGACGGTGAACAACGCATTTACCATGTGACGATGCAAGAAAACGATCACGGTGAAGAGCAAGAATACGTTGAGCATGTGATGAATGAAGGCGATGACGTGATTCGATTTGTAGCTTGGTTCTTTGAAGTGATGTTTGATGTGAAGCGCAAAGATACCTATCAGGCAGCAGGTAAAACATACCAACAACCAAAACGCGCAAAATAGTCGAGTTTACGTTTTCTATAAAAACAAAGCCCCATATTTTGGGGCTTTGTTTCTTTTTAACCAACGGAGCTTTGGTTGTTGTCCATGGTTACCACGTTATCGGGCACATTACTTAAGCCTTTTTCTGCTAGCCAAGCTTGCAGGTTATCTGCGCCACCAATGTAATGACCATCAAGCCATATCTGAGGTACAGTCACTGGTGTTTTTTCACCAATGATGGCCTTGACCTCTGGTATCATTCGGTACAGCGCTGCACTGTCTTTGACAACATCATGGTATTGATATTCTACCCCCGCATCGTCAAGCAATTTCTTTGCTTTCACACAGTAAGGGCAGGTCGCTTTGCCGTAAACAATGTTGCCTTTCAACGTATCACGCTTGGTCCATTCCTGAATGATCGATTGGACCAAAACACCGCGGTTTAAGGCTTCACCTTGACTGACAACTTTGCCTTCTACCATCAGAATCGGTGCATGCCACGCACCC
Source organism: Vibrio neptunius (assembly GCA_019339365.1). NCBI lineage: Bacteria > Pseudomonadati > Pseudomonadota > Gammaproteobacteria > Vibrionales > Vibrionaceae > Vibrio > Vibrio neptunius. The sequence continues at coordinate 1,248,760 of CP079860.1, forward strand.
ACTTTCAGAGGTTCCCACCAATGAGAGAGCCAATCTTTTACTTCCAATTCTACAGGGATACCCGCTAACTCATTCTCAAATGTATCTTTAAGAATGTCTTTTGTTAGTGTGCACTCACCACATGGAATTTTCACACTGAACGGCCCCCAACTGCCGCCCCAGCGATAGAGTGTTAATTTGATTGGATCTGTCATAGAGCTCTCTCCCATAGTTACCTTTAGTTAATAGAACGGTAATGGCGGATATTTATTTCATTTGGCGAGATTTTTTTGATTCCCAATGTGTAATAAAAGCAACAGATACGATAATAATCGCCGCGCCCAGCCATAATCGACCAGGTGGCACCCAACTGAATACGATCCACCCCGCCAGTACATTTAATGGTAATTTGGCATGATCAAAGGGTTGAACAAACGATGCATCTGCAACCGAGTATGCTTTCACAATAGCCCATTGAGCTAATGCTGTCAGTACGCCTGCGGCGAACAACACCATCCAGATGGTGCCGCCTACAGGGGTTTGCCAGTCAGGAATAGCGAGTAAGATGTTGAATGGGGTGATGAGGATCAGGAGATATACCACCATAGTGGATGGAGAATCATCAGAAGAGAGCTTTTTAACCATTAAGGAATAACAAGCCCAAAAGAAAGCGGCGCCTACGGGGAGTAGTGCTGCCCAACTGAAGTCATCGGCCCAAGGTTCCAGAATGATCATAGCACCGATAAATCCGGACAGCGTGGCTCCCCATCGTGCGATACCCACTTTTTCCTTAAGGAACAACCCTGAACCAACCGTTGCGAAAAGTGGTGACGTCATCAGTAGGGCTATTCCTTGCCAGATTGGCACCGGATAAGCCAGAGCCCATAACCAGAGTTGAATTCCGATTACAGAAAGAAATACCCGGAAGATGTGCATTCCGAGATGTTGAGTACGCAGAGAATGTCGAATGCCCAATGTTTTTAAATAGGGCAGAATGACAACCAGAGCGATCGCATATTGGATCAATGCGACAGTCGTGGAAGATAAGCCGAAATTAATACTGGCGACCTGAGCGAGGCTGTTAACCAAGGCAAAGGCTAAACCAGCCGTAAGCATCCAGCTTGCGCCTTGTATAGGGTGATGGGGTCTTGAAGCCATAATCGTCGTGGTAGAAAAATAGTAGGCTGAATCATACGATGTTCTTGGTAGTACGTCATCTATCTATCTTGTTGTACTTCATCAAAAAAACTGAAGAAACAGCCTGCTTCCTTTTACGGTATTGCGACGCCAGCGATGACGGGCTAGTGGGTTTTAGGTTTATTGAGCAGGTAAACCGAAATTACAACCAAAGTCATTCCCATAGCGTGCCAAACAGTAAATGCTTCCCCTAATACGAGTACTGCAGATATCGCAGTGATCGCAGGGCCAATATTACTGGTTAGGCTCAATTGAGTCGGTGTTAAGCGCGCCATCGCGGCCGCAATCAAATAGGAAGGAACAACCGTACAAAAAATACCTAATGTAACGCCGATGGTAATAAGCTCTGAGCTCCAACTGTAGATTTCTGCCTGACTTAATAGCAGGTGAATGACGATTGCGACTCCGGCACTTCCCATGCCAATGCTCGTGAACAGAGAGCTACCCATTCTTGAGATGAGCGGCTTACTCCACACAAGATAAAAGGCGAACACTAAGGCTGACATGATGGCGAGACCGCTGCCGAATAAAACAGAGCTGCCAAGGGTGTTAAAGTCATGGACAAAGATCAAAGAGATACCAATATAGCCAAGCAATGTGGTCACAATGACCCGACGGCTTGGGACCTGCCGATACAGAGCCCAACTAATGAGCACGACAAAAGTGGGGAACAAGAAAATCAGTAGTCGCTCTAATTGAGCAGAGATGAACTCCAATGAGGCGATATCCAGATAGCTGGCGATGTAGTAGCCCATGATACCGATAGCTGCGGCTGTAAGACCATGTTGCTTGGCCTTGGTACGATTGTCTGGTGTGCGACACAAATACACCAACATGGCCAGATAAAGAGGCAGAGAGCTGAATGCACGTAGCGTCATGATAGAAGTTGCATCACCACCGTATTGGTAGGCGATCTTGATAAGTACAGGTTTAATGGAGAAGAGTAGACAACCCGCTAGAGCCAGCAATAGGCCAACTTGAGTTGAGCGAAAAGCAGGAGGTCGAATCGTCTGGGTGTTTTCGGTCATTATTCTCGTATCCTTTATTGAGAGTTGGGCTACGAGAAGAATTAGGCTGGCTACGTTTTCTCGTAGCCAGGCACAGGTTTACCTACCGGCTACAGGCAATGAGAAGGAGCCAAAGGTAAGTAAACGAAATTTGCATCAGAGATATTCCTTAGTGATGAAAAACCAGATTAACCAGCATAGTGAGGAAAGGCAATCAGTTTTATCGCTCAAGATTGGCTTCAATCTGCCTCAGTGCTTTTTGATACATGTGCCATGCACAGATACCAGCTAATAGGTTACCAACCATAGAACCCCAAAATAGCCCTTCTATTCCGCCAAGATGTGCACCCAGCCATAGACAAGGCAAGAAGAACGCGAATAGACGCAGCGCTGACATGGTTAAGGCTGTGTAGGATTTACCCAATGCATTGGCAATGGATACCATTAGCATGCAGATGCCTAGTGGTCCGAGGCTGACAGGGACAATCAATAAGTGCCAGATTAAAATCTCAGTGACTTGAGATTCACTGGTCATCAATGAAGCTAGCCAATCTGCTGATAGCCAGGTAATAGCAGCAATCAGGAGTTGAAGTCCAATCACAAACTGGCTGGCGATGACGACGAGTCGGCGTATATCCGTGATGTTTTTCGCCCCTAATAATCGACCGACCATGGGTGGCATAGACATTGTCAGCGCAAGCACTGAGACGATAGCAAAAAACTCGAACCTTGATCCCAACGCCCAAGCAGCGACTGCGGCAGTGCCAAACCCTGCAAGTAATTTGGTGGCTAACATCGAAGACAAAGGTGGTAGCAACTGGCTGATCATCGCTGGCCCCATGATATTACCAATCGACTTAACACTTTGCGCGATGTTGAGATCATGCCAGTCAAAGCTCATCCAATGTTTGCGTGTGACCTTAGGCGCAACGATCAGGATACCGATACCAAAGGCGACAATGGTGGCTATAGCGGCACCGTTCAACCCGAGATCCAAAGTAAAAATGAAAAAGGGATCTAGGACTAGGTTAAGTACACTGGTGACCATCATCATTGTGCCTGGCAGCATAGTATTACCATTGGCTCGACAAACACTGTAAAGGAAATAGAGTAGAGCACCTGTCCAAGCGCTGATCAGCCAGTAGATCCAGTAGCTGTCAATCACAGGAAACAGGGTTTCTGGAGCACTGAGTAACTGTAGGATAGGGACTCGAATAAGGTAAATAAACACAGAGATAACCGCAACACCAATGGTCCCCATGGCAATCACTAACCCGCCAAGCTGGTGGGCAAAGCGTGTGTTGTTAGCCCCAATAGCCTTGGCGATTACGGCGGTTGTTGCGATGCCTAATCCGACTTGAATACCGATGATGATCATCTGAATAGGCAAGGTAAAACCTTGTGCTGCAAGCGGCAGTACGCCAAGCTGGCCGATGAAAGCACTGTCGACCAACTGAAAGCTCATCAAAGACAGGACACCAAATAGCATTGGCCATGTCATTTTGAACAGCTGTTGACCCAGTGATGGGGAGTTTTCAATGTTTGTAGCAGTCATATCGTTCAATCATTCTGTAAAAGAAAAACCGAGGCAGTGCCCCGGTCTCAACTTATTCTTCCTTGAACTCTTCAGCATAACCTTTGGGTGGCGGTGTCCAGCCTCGCTCACCACCCTCATGTTTGTCTGAGCGATCGGTATTCATCGCCAGTTTTATTTGCTCTTCGAGGTGCATAAAGAGTTTTCGGTAGTTGTTATCAAATCGTTCGCCTTCAGAGTCATCTTCCCAAGCCTGATAAAGCATGTCGGATTTCTTGTCTTCAATTCGGCGATACGCAGTTCGTTGTTGCTCTACATGAAATGGGTGGTATCCCAGAGATTTCAAGGCCTGTGCTCCAAGTTCAAGCGCAGAATGGTAAGTCTCTGACTCGATAATGTCAGCGCCAGCCTGTCGTAATAGGTAGCCATGACCTCGATCGAAGGCACGAACCAACACTTTGACCTTTGGATACGTATGTTTGACGTACTTGGTCAGCTCAACGCTGGTTTCAGGGTTATCAATGGCTATAACCAGCATAGAAGCTTCTTCAATACCAGCTGTGTGAAGTAAATCGGGCCGAGTGGCATCACCAAAGTAAGCTTTAGTGTCGATTCGTCGTACGACATCCACTTGAGCAGCCTGATGGTCAAGCACCACAGTTTTGACCCCATTAGCGACAAGTAATCGATTTACAATTTGTCCAAAGCGGCCGATACCCGCGATGATGACGGTGCCCTTTTCTTCAATTTGATCGGCTTCACGGTCATTCGACTCAAGCTCAAATCTTGGCAAGATGACTTTATCAAACAGGATAAATAAACCCGGAGTTAGGAACATCGATAGGGCGACCACCAGTGACAGAGTTTGAGCAATATCTTGTGGAATGACATGATTCTGCACCGTAAAGCTAAGCAAGACGAAACCGAATTCGCCCGCTTGGGCCAAGCTGAGTGTAAACAGCCACTTGTTGCTGTTTTTTATACGGAATATCAGCGCTAACACGTAAAGAATGGTCGCTTTGAGCAACATTACGCCCAGTGTTAAACCGATGATAAGTGCAAAGTCGTCGAACAGGATACCAAAATTGATGCCAGCCCCAACGGTGATGAAGAACAGGCCAAGCAATAAGCCCTTAAACGGATCGATGTTGGACTCAAGCTCGTGGCGAAATTCGCTGTTTGCCAGAACAACGCCTGCAAGGAAAGTCCCGAGTGCAGGGGACAAACCAACTAAGCTCATCAGCGCCGCGATACCGACAACTAACATTAATGCCGTAGCGGTAAAAATTTCACGAAGCCCTGAACTGGCGACGAAACGAAACAGTGGACGACTTAAATAATGTCCTCCAACGACCAGACCAATAACAGAGCCAATAATCACCAAGGCATACGCCCAACCCGGTAGACCTGCGACTAAACTGAGCTCATCATGGTGATCGGCTGCACTGCTGACCGCCGCCTGAGCTTGTTCCACCAACTCGGGGAGTGCCAATAGTGGGATAAACGCCAGCATGGGAATGACGGCGATGTCTTGGAACAGCAATACCGAGAAGGCATTCTGTCCTCCCTCTGTTTTGTTGAGGCCCTTTTCATTAAAGGTCTGTAGTACGATAGCTGTTGAAGAAAGTGCGAAGATCAAACCAATTGCAAGGGCAATAGTCCATGGTTGGTCAAACAGTAAAGCGACACCCATGATGACCGCTGTGGTTCCCCCGACTTGTAATCCTCCTAAGCCAAGCAAGCGATTTCTCATTGACCAGAGCATCTTTGGCTCTAACTCAAGGCCGACCAAAAACAGCATCATCACAACACCAAATTCAGCAAAATGCTGGATGGTGGTTGTTTCTTCTCCAACTAAACCTATGATCGGTCCAATGACGACGCCTGCAATTAAATAACCGAGTACAGAACCGAGCCCAAGTCGCTTTGCAATAGGAACAGCGATGACAGCGGCAACAAGATAGATAAATGCCTGTAGGAAATAACCGGTCATTGTAAACCTCCTACAATGATTTCATCCAAACAGTGGCAGAGTTTTTCGACTTTTGCCGCTTTGTCGTAATCGACTCTATCTTCAACCAATGCCGATAGCAGTGTTTGCCAAGCCTCAACATGTGTTTTGATACGACCGTCTTCTTTCGCGGTACGAGCACCAAACAGAGCGAATGGAGCAAGGTATTCCATACCTGTCAGTGTCGCCATTTGTTCAAGAGGTTGGAGTAATTCACGTATGGTGAAGTGGTTGTAGCCTTCTGTCTGATACGCTTCTTCTTGACCACCTGCAGTGAGGGCACAAAGAAACTTTTTACCGTGTAATGCAGTGCCATCGTGGCCATAAGCAAAGCCGTACTCCAATACCAAGTCTTGCCACTCTTTTAAAATTGAAGGTGTTGAATACCAGTAAAGTGGGAATTGAAATACGATGACATCGTGGTCGATTAGGCGTTGTTGCTCACGATCGATGTTGATGTTGTAGGTCGGGTATTCGTAATACAGATCAACCGCTGTAACCCCTTCGACTGCATGACAGGCTTTAAACAGTGGTTGGTTAACTTCAGAGCGTCGCTGAGAGGGGGTGGGCATAGAGGACTAAAACTTTATTCTTTGACATTATCCAGTTCGCAGATCTTAGGTTTAGAACTTTATTGTTGCACACAGATCAGCTTTTAACCATTGGTTACTTTCTGCTAAGTCATGAAATAGTTTCAGTTTTTTTGTTGATAAAAAGTTGAGAACAAGTCCAATAGGTCGCAGAGATGATTCACGGTCAATGAAGCATGTTGAGTAAATGTACTCGGTTTACCATGAGTCACGAGACAAGACGGCATACACGCGTTGCTTGCTGCCTCTAGGTCATAGACATAATCACCTACGTAGAGAATCTGTTGCGGATCCAATTGCCACTCTTTTGCGAGTGCTAGAAGTGAATCTGGAGCCGGTTTAGGTGGGAAGTGTTCGCGACTGATGATACGAGAAATATTAAGCTGATTGTGAGCAACCTTGCGCTGAGAAGCTTGTTGGCAGTTGCGAGTGATGATCGCGGTGTGAAGTTGCTGTTTGGCGATGAAGTCAAGTAACTCATGACAGCCGGGCATGGGCGAGGAATGATCCGCATCATCCAGCTCGTGTTGAAGGACTAACTGTTTGGCTCTTAGAGCAGATTGAGTGCACTCCAGCTCATCGATAAAAGTCAACAAGTCGACGTCCTTGGGACAGCCGACTTGTGTTCGTAACCATTGAAAGTCCAAGTCTGAGCTGACTAACGTATTGTCCAGATCAAAGACGATCGCTTTAATCTCGGTAATTTCCAGCACAACAACATCCATGAACTTTTCCTTAGCGTAATTTAGGCGAACTCTTGCTCCAAGTAAGCCACAATATCAGAAGACTCGTACAGCCATTCTACTTTGCCTGCTTTCTCGATTCTCAGACATGGCACTTTGATTTTGCCACCGCCAGCTTCGAGTTCAGAACGGTGTGCCTGATTTGTTTTAGCATCGCGCAATTCAATATTGACGGATTGACGCTTCATAGCACGACGAACTTTGACGCAAAATGGGCACGCCTCAAACTGATACAGGGCAAGAGACTGAGCTTTTTCATTGACCGCCTGCTGGTCTTCTTGCGTACGCTTCACGCCTTTTGGTGAGAAGACAAAGTTAAGCAACAGGATAACACGGCCAAGGAACCAACGGATGAACTTCATAATCTTCCTTTCAAAAACAACAAATTGAGCGACTTTAATGTGGGTTTTCTCCCACTTTTGTATCTCGAATAATGAGTGTTGGCATTGTAACCAAGTTCCCTGTTAATTAGTACTTATCTTGTGCTGCTTAGTGACAGTAATACCTAATCGTTTTGCCAACCTGGTCAGATTTGCCCGGTCGGTTTTTAGCTGTCTGGCCGCTTTCGCCCAGTTAAATTCTGCTTCGGTTAACGCAAGTGTAATGAGTTCTCGCTGAAAAGCTTCTGTCGACTCGCGTAGCCCCTGAGTTCCATTTATCGCTTCAATCTGCCTTGCAGGGCTTGGTATCGCCACCGAGTTTTCAGTGGGCAGAGAATGGAGCTCACCGATATCGTCAATGGATACGGTGATCAACTTGCCACTGTTGCCCTTTGCTCGGGCTTTCAAAGCCGCGCGATTAATGACATGTTCCAGCTCTCGCACGTTACCCGGCCAGTTGTAACGCGAAAGCAGGAGTTGGGCATCTTTGCCGAGCTTTATTTGCACTATTCCCAGTTTACGACGCGCCTGCTCTAAAAAATAACCCGCTAGCAAAACGATATCGCCTTCACGTTCTCGGAGTGGCGGCACGCTGATCGGATAAACACTGAGGCGATGATAGAGATCAGAACGGAAACGGCCTTCGCTGACTTCTTCTTTTAAGTCACGATTGGTCGCTGCAAGCACACGTACATCGATGGTCTCGACCTTGTCCTGCCCAACTGGCTGGATTTCATTGTTCTGCAAGGCGCGTAGAATCTTACTTTGTGCCGCGAGTGGCAGTTCACCAATCTCATCGAGAAATAGAGTGCCTCCGTCTGCTAAGGCAAACTTGCCAAGGCGTGATTTATCTGCCCCGGTAAAGGCGCCTTTTACATGGCCAAACAATTCACTTTCGACCAAGTTTTCTGGGATAGCCGCGCAATTGACGTAGACCAGAGGTTGCTTACGACGATGAGATAAATGGTGGAGGCTACGCGCGACAAGCTCTTTGCCTACCCCCGTTTCTCCGTTGATCAAAATGTTAAAATTGGATGGAGCGACCACATCAATGTCCGATTTCAACGAGATCATTTTACTGCTGGTTCCAATGATCTCTCCTCCATCGCGCTCCCATGCATCTTCATTGAGTTCTTCAAATCGTTGCTGTGTCTGCTTAGCTTGGTGTTCTAGTTGGTTAACGGTCATTGCCACTTTAAGCGTAGAAGCTAATATTGCCGACAGGGCGTCTAAACTGCGAGTAGGGATTTGGTCAAAAACGTTGGGTGTTAAGCTATCGAGCGTCAGGATGCCAAGTAGTTTGTCCGAGTATAGCAAAGGTAGACCCATACAGGCGTGCATCGGTAGGTCACCATCGTAATCGAGAAGGAGGTTGTCGAATGGATCGGGCAGTTCGCAGTCAGCGTCGAAGCGTACCGCGGCTTTTGAGGCGCAGATCGCCTCGAATCTTGGGTGTTCCTCAACTTTAAAACGACGGCCTAGTGTGTCTCTTGTTAAACCTTGAATGGCAAGTGGAACCAAAGTGTCGCCTTGCAGAGACAGTAGAGCGACGCTGTCACATTGGATGGCTTTACGAATCGCATCAAGCAACTTATTGAATCGGTCATGTTCGTTGTGACCCGTCGCGAGGCCAATGGTCATATCGATCAGTGTAGAAACTGAAATGTCTTGCATGGTAAGGCTAAGCTCCAGAGTGCGTCGGTTACTAATATAGAGAATGCAGTGAAGTAAAAGTAACCAATACGAATGTGTGATTATTATATTTTAGAGTCATTTGGACATAAATCAACTGTGTCATAATGACTTTATTTCAATGGATAATACTATAAAATCCAAGTAATTAGGTAGTTTTCAAACTTGGCATCAATTGTGCTCATACAAGGGAAAAGATAACCCCCCACTGAGGAGAGAATCAAGATGCTCAACAACCAACATATTGAAGTCGTAAAAAGTACCATCCCATTGTTAGAAAATGCTGGCCCGGCTCTGACCCAACATTTTTATCATCGAATGTTTTTGCATAACCCTGAACTCAAAGACATTTTCAATATGACACACCAGAAAACGGGTCGTCAGAGTGTTGCTTTGTTTGAAGCGGTAGCAGCTTACGCTAAGAACATTGAAAACCTTGAAGCATTGACATCAGCAGTTGAACGTATTGCTCATAAACACACTAGCTTTAACATTCAAGCTGAACACTACCAGATTGTTGGTCATCACCTAATTGAAACCTTGCGCGAATTGGCGTCAGAGGCATTTACCAAAGAAGTGGAAGAGGCATGGACAGCGGCATATCTGTTCTTGGCAAAAGTGTTTATTGATCGTGAAGGCGAGCTGTATCTTCAGCGTAAGCAAGCCATTGGTGGCTGGGAAAACGCACGTCAGTTTGTGGTTAAACAGAAGCAACCTGAATCAGAATACGTTACCAGTTTTGTGCTTGAACCAAAGGATGGTGGTGATGTGTTGGATTACAACCCTGGTCAGTACGTTGGTGTTGAAGTTAAGCCGTCTGCAGGCGAGCACAATGAAATTCGTCAGTACTCTCTGTCTCAGAAACCGAATGGCAAAAACTACCGAATTTCAGTTAAACGTGAAGTTGGGGAATACAATGGATTGGTATCTAATTTCATGCATGACGAAGTAAATGAAGGCGATACCGTTCATTTATATGCACCGGCAGGTGATTTCTACTATCAAGAAAAAGGCGCGCCAGTGGTTCTGATTTCGGCCGGCGTTGGCGCGACACCAATCCAGTCGATGCTGCAAACATTGGCTGCGGCTAATAAAAAAGACGTCTCGTACCTTTACGCTTGTAATAACGCTGAACAACATACCTTCAAGAGTGAAACAGAACAGCTGATTTCACAGCGCGGTTGGCAGCAGTTTACATGGTACTTAAACGATCAGGCTCATTTCGAAGGACAGATGAACCTGTCTTTAGTGGAGCGCGAGTTACCGTTAAGCAGTGCTGACTTTTATCTTTGTGGACCAGTCGCGTTTATGGAAGCGGTGGTTAAGCAGTTAGAAGGATTGGGTGTGACAAGAGATCGAATTCACTACGAAGTGTTTGGACCTCATACCTATCTTTAAGATTGATAAAGGGCTTCCCAGTGGGAAGCCCTTTTTAATCAACCGAAGGTGCGTTTGAACCAACTCCAAATAGGGTTGCTTCGTTGCGTTACTGGGGAATTGTCGCTTCCCAAGTAGTAGCTCGCGAGATACTGTGTCCGGATGGCATTGACATCTAGACCAGAAAGGTCGTTTTGTAGATTAGCGGTGGTTTCAGCGTGGTCATTAGCCAGGCTGAAATCCATTTTCAGATAACCCTGAATATAGAGCCAGACATGTGTTACCAGAGTTAGCATTTGATAATCTTGATACTCGAATCGCTTGGCATTTTGCTCACCAAGGTTATCGTGTAATGCTTTCCACATGGCTTGAACCGCCTCTCGGTTGGTTTCAACACGAGACAGGCACTCAATATGCGCTTTCGTCATGATGCCGAGTAAATGGGATTCGTCGGCGCTATTGGGTTTATTCTGTTTTACTTTGTCAAACAAGGCCGATTGTTGCTGCAAAAACTGCTGCCACAGTTTGGGATGTTCCTTTACGGCGTCCAGAGACTCTGCCCTAATCGCGGCGAATGCCTTAACTAGCTCAGTCATTAGATTGTAGAGTCTCGATCTGCACTTCAAATGAGCCTTTGTCACAGTCAATGAACAAGCTGCTGCCAGTAATCATGATGGATAAATTCATGCCGCGTTCAACGACGTCAGACAAAGCATCGATGCCTTCTGCACTGAGTCGATATATGTTGGCGTCATATTGGTGAGATTTGTTTTTGGTTTGTGCCCACCAGACGTCAGATTTGCTGGTAAAGGTGAAGATGTCGACCCTTTTAGCTAAGCGAGTGGCTTTCTTAATACGATCAAGGGAAGGTTCACCAATTTCAATCCAGTGTAGGATCGTATCGTCCAGTGCTTTGATCCAGAGATCCGGTTCTTCAATTGAAGACAACCCTTTAGTGAATGCCAGTTCTGGTTGATATTGAATACAGTAAGCCAGAATACGCGCCATCATTCGTGGAATGGTTTCTGATGGGTGCTGTGCAATAGTCAGTTGCGGAGAATCGTAGACGTCACGGTTAGTGTCCGAGAGCGAAATTCGGAACTTATAGATAGTCGGTTTTATAGCCATAGTCGTTTACTACACATAAAAAAATAGCCAGCTTGAAGCTGGCTATTGTAAAACTTTATCTATCTAGTTAAAAATTAAACTAGTTTGATGTTTTCAGCTTGTGGGCCTTTTTGACCTTGAGATACAGTGAACTCAACTTTTTGACCTTCAACTAGAGTACGGAAACCGTCGCCAGTGATTGCTGAGAAGTGAGCAAAAACGTCAGGGCCGTTTTCTTGTTGGATGAAACCGAAACCTTTAGTTTCGTTGAACCATTTAACTGTACCAGTAACAGTGTTAGACATAATGTATATCCTTGATAAATCTTGTAAAAGCCATGACGGCAACGATAGCGTGGAAAAGGAGATTGCTATTGCGCACGACGTTACGGAAGAGATACAAGAAATCCAACGAAACGGCGAAATAAAAACAAGAACCGTTTTCTAGCTGCCCTCTAGTCTAAAGCTAAGTGGCACTAAGTCAATAAAATTCATATGATAGTTTTCCGTTACTATGCTCTTTTCATCCGAAACTTGCGCTATGTATAGTTTCGGAAATATTACTGTTTGGGCTGTAGATAGTGTAACATTCGTTTGTTTAGTGATTTATTCTACCAAATATGGCCTTGATGAGTAATTTATCATCGATTGGTAGTCGTTTGTAAAATCAATGCAGGACAAAATTATGGGCAAGAGTGCCAGAAAAAAAAAGGAATGATGTCGCTTCTCTTCGAGCGAATTTAGAAGTCGGGCGAGGTGAAGTACAAGATAATGCGCTAAAAGCGGTTGTCACCAGTCCACTATTTAAAACACGTGTCGAAAGGGCAGGAAAAGGAAAGGGAAGCTTTACACGCAAGCTAAAACATAAGGGCAAAGAGCCCTATTCAAAAGCTGCTTAAACAGCTGCTTTCGAATAGGGCTCTATTTATCGCTATGGGTTGTAACTATCGTTCGATTCGCGGAGAGTAGATAGAGTAAGCCGTTACCTGACCAGCGACGATCGCTGAAAACATAAACAGTGCTGAAAGACCGATACTAGGAATAGGTAAAATGGATTGCTCAAACACAGATTGCCCAGCACTGACCAAAACTCGACTACCTGGCACCAAGATGATGATGCCCTGGACAATATAGATAGACCCTGTGAGGTCCATCTTCTTCGCTACCCAAGTACCGTAGAGCGTGATCAGCACGGTGGTAATCCAAGTCCCCACGACCCAACCACTTTCGAAACCTAGGTAAAACGGTCCCCACATGCCAAGTACCGCAACTGGCAAACCAAGCAGAATGTCTGTTGGTCTGGCATTAAAAATGATGCCAAGGGAGACTGAAATGAGAAATAGGCCTGAGATATGGAGCCAAGTCGGTATCTCATTGACATAAGAAGTGATCTCTGGTTGCCCCCAAATGGCTTCTCCAATATTCAACCCCATCATAATGCCGACAAACAATTTGATTAGGGTGAGAAAGCTCTGACCTAGCAGGCTTGTTCCAGATACCAAATCGTTAAATGCCAGACATTCGAGTGAATTGGCGATGGATAAACCGGGGACAAATAGGACGATAGCGGCGATACACAACGCCCATACGGGAAGATCGACACTGGTACTTGCGAAAAAGGCGACGAGAACACCAGTCACCAAGGCAGCCACAAACTCCACCGCAATGGAGCGTCTAGCTTTGCAGACTTGTTGTGCACCCCAAGCGAGAAAACCGAGAAAGATGGATATATACACCGCCTCTAACGTACTGCCGACTAGCATCAGATATGCTGGAGGAATGCCCATGTTCGCAAGTGCGATCACCCATTTGGGGTAGCCGACAGGTTCCGGAACGGGCTCCTTACTCGGTTGGTTAATTCGAATGATGGTATTAGCCAGCAAACTGAGGTTAATCGAAGCCGGTTGATGGCGTTTCATCACCACAGCATTGTTATCGTCGGGAAACTGATAATTAACCGTGGTAGGCGTTGCTTGAATCATGACATCGACGCCATGTTTACGAGCATAAAATTGAGTGTATTTTTCTAATTTGTAGGGCGCGCAGCCACTACGATGTAAGGTATCACCGATCTCAACGATCTTTTTGATTCTGTACTCTGAAGGCATGGTATGTAGTACGAAATATCGAATGCGCGCAAAGGTATCAGAGCGATATGTTCTATTCGAGTATCAATCTATTGAACAGTGGCTAGAGTCACACTCTTTTTGATATTTCACAAAGTAACAGATCCAAAAGCGAGAACTTAGATTTCAAGCGGCTATTTGACTCGCTAATCGATGAGCAAAAACGCATCAGATCACAAAATTGGCAATAACTATAGATGTAAATATTGTTACTAAAATGTAACCTTATATTTCTCTTTTTGCTGTTTTAGTGTCCTAAAGGCTTGAACCGTCTGGAACCTTACCTATTGTTTTGTTAACCGTTATTTTACATGTGGAGTAGGGGTATAGGGTGGACAAAAAATGTATCAATTTAGGGGTTGAATTTAGTGTGAAAACGGCGAAAATATATGCAAAATGAGTTTGCAAGAATGAAAGGAAGCTTTTTCCCATTTAAAAAGCGAGGTTAAAGATGAAACTATTTCTGGTAATAATGGCATCGATTTCAGCAGGTATACTATCCGCTGATCACCTTCACTCTTTCATGTTGGGGCTTTCTATCTCTGCGTTGGCTGTGGGTAGTTGTTACTGGTTTGCGTTCAGAACCACACGTTTCCCTCAGCTTGCATTGCTATTACTCATCTGCGGTATGCTCTCTAAGTTAACCATTACGGTGATCGGTGTGAGTTGGAGCATGTCGGAAGAGTTGATTACGTCTCCATTGGTATTCGCATTGTCCTACCTCTTCTTCTCTTTAATAGTGACTTATTTATGGTTTAGCTACCGAGACAGCATTACGCCAAAACCGAAGAAGGTTCAGGAAGCTCAAGCTTAGTAGCTCACAGAATCGAGATTGATAAAGCCAGTGTTGTGAACACTGGCTTTTTTGTATTAATCTAACCGTATGTGGGGTCACACTCTCATAATTTCATAAAACTTTTCAATAAGCGTAACGATTGATTACAAAGCGAATAAATTTCATTGATGTTTGTTTATACTCAAACTCATCATAAATACTCCGATTGTGACTAGAGTTGGTAACGTCCCATGAAAAAAACGTTTCTTCTAAAAGCCGTACTTTTCTCCTCTATCGCTGCGACATGCAATGCCAATGCGGCACCTACAATTATCCCTGAGCCTCCGACATTAGGGGCCAAGGGGTATGTATTGATTGACTACAACACAGGAAAAGTGTTGGTTGAAAAGAATGCGAATACTAGGTTAAACCCAGCGAGTTTGACCAAACTGATGACCGCTTATGTTGCGGGGCAGGAAATGAAAGCCGGTAATATCACCTTGGATGATCAAGTTGTGATCAGCAAAAATGCTTGGGCAAAGAACTTTCCAGATTCGTCGAAGATGTTTATTGAAGTGGGTACCACTGTACCTATGATGGATCTCTATCGCGGCCTAATTGTTCAGTCAGGCAACGATGCGAGTGTGGCGATAGCAGAATACGTCGCTGGCAGTGAAGGGGCTTTCGTCAATTTGATGAACTCTTGGGCTGAAAAACTGGGTTTGGAGAATACCGCGTACACCAATCCACACGGCTTAGACAGTCGTGGCCTTTATTCTACCCCTCTTGATATCGCTAAGCTGGGCCAGGCCATCATTCGTGATCTACCCGATATCTACCCTCTTTATAGCGAGACTTCCTACACGTACAACGGCATTACTCAATACAACCGAAATGGTCTTTTACGGGATCGCAGTATGAATGTCGATGGTATGAAAACGGGCTATACCAGTGGTGCTGGCTACAGTTTAACCACATCGGCAACCAACGGTGATATGCGTTTGATAGCCGTCGTGATGGGGGCGAGCAGCAGCAAAAGCCGTGAATCGGAAAGTAAGCAGCTACTAAGTTATGGTTTTCGCTTCTTTGAAACAGTTGCACCTACAAAAGCTGGTGAGATGGTAACCGAAGCAAAAATCTGGATGGGTGAACAAGATCAGCTGAGCGTAGGTGTTGAAGAAGATATATACATGACCTTACCAAAAGGCAATGCAGCAAAGCTCACGGCTGAAGTCGAGTTTGATCGTGAATTGGTCGCCCCGATTCGTCAAGGGGAGAAAGTCGGGACCATCATTTACAGTGTTGATGGAGATGACGTTGCCACGGCTGACCTCATTGCTCAGACGGACGTGGAAGAAGGCAGCCTGTTTAAACAATTGGTCGACTGGTTTAAGCGATTGATCTCGGGCTGGTTTTAGTTGACTGGAAAAGCGGATGCGTAAAGCGCCGCTTTTTTATTGAGTGTTGAAGGCATGATTTGAGCACATTGCTATTTCTTATCAGGCGAAGCGATGCCTAGACAGGCAGTGAACAAACCAAACTTTTAACTAACGTTAACTCCTCGCTGACATCTTAGTGAATGATAACGCTCAGAATTCATCATACTAAGCGATACAAGGATTCACTCAATGGAATTTACCGAGAAGGATAGAGAGGCACTATACAATACATGGATGTCTCAGAAGTCCAAAATGCGTCTCACGCAAATGGAATTTGCTAAAAAATTAGGGATGAACCAGCTGAGCTTTTCGCAGCTCTTACGTGGAGACGAGCCTTTGACCATGTCCTTCATTAATCAATTCTGCCGACTACTCCATCTCGATGCTAAACTGGTTTTTCCCTCTCTCAAGGAAACCAGTGAAACCGGTCCTAAGGTCGTTTATCTTCAAAGCCGTATGAGTGTTGATGGTGAGATTCAAAACGCTTACATAGAAGGCAACCAAATTGTGGTTGAGTACGCGCATACTCTGAATCAAATATAAGGTGAGTTCTTCTGTTTGGTCGTCGATTTCGATGGTACTCTAGTCTCCCTGTTGTTTCTGAATAACAAGACCATGTTAGAAAAAGAAAACCTGTTGAAATTAGCACGCGTACAGATGCCATTTGGCAAATATGCTGGACGCGTTTTGATTGATCTTCCTGAAGAATATTTGTTGTGGTTTGACAAGAAGGGCTTTCCTAATGGCGAGCTGGGCGATCTCCTCAAGCTATGCCTTGCGCTAAAAATTGAAGGATTAGACAGCGTTGTTAAGCCTTTGAAACGCATGTAACCCGCAGAACTTAAATAAAAGACTTACTATGAATTTTGATATTGAAGCCTTGAGACATCACCAATTGGTTGAAGATGGTCAATTAGAGGGGTGCTACATCCATCAGCCAGCCGAAGGTAGCCAGCAAGATGACCACGCCGTCTTGGAAGAACGACAAGCGTTAGAAAAGATGGGGTTTAAGGTGGTGCAGGTTCAGGCCAAAGGCAGAACAACAACCTTTGCAGAGGCGATGCAAACACTAGTGATGAAGAAGGGTTATCAGCCCAATTCCTAAGGGTAACCCGCCTGAGTATCTTTACCCTATCCCGAAATAAATCCTGTTTCTAATACAAAGAGTCAGAGCGTTAGCTGACTCTTTGTGGTTCTATCGCACAGTGGCTTGAACAAACACCGGTACACGATTCGCTTTGTATTCTGCAAGAGTACAAACTAATAGCTACCAAGTATTATCTTGTACTCTTGTTTTCTCACAATGCTATTTGAAATATTGAGTCGTCGGAGATATTTCTCTCGGTTGCTTCACGTCAATTTCATTGATTTACCCAAACCGATTTGATGCGCCTCACTCCACTTATTCACCTTACTGTGTTAATGATTATGTTGTTATTTATTTTTTCCTAGATGATATATCAGTAAAGCGCTTGTCAGTCAGTGAATCTAGCTCCCATTACATTGGGTATTGGTTAGGTGGTTGAACTTCTTTCTGCTAAATAAAAACAGCCTTTACGATTTAATGGTATCGAGCTCACTAAATAAAATATTATTTGGGCTTAATTATGATTAAGGCAACAGGCATAATTAGAACGCCTGTGAACAGGATGGTATGGTTTTAGGACAGCGACCGAATTCAAACTCATCCGCCAATTATCGTCAATTGAATATCCACGAGGCCTCAACGAACCAGAGTTTTGATATCGGAACAGTACTTTTTTCAGGAGATGCCCCACATGCCGACCCAGCATGAGCCTAATCGTCGCCCTCTCGCGGTGCGTGAAATATCAGTGGCCAAACGTATTGCCGTTTGGTTAAGTCAGAAAAACATCACCCCTAACCAAATTTCACTAATGAGTATGGCCTTTGCCGCAGTTGGCCTTATTTTTGCGATTGGCTACCACCTATGGCCAATGGCAATGTGGTTGGTGCTGTTTGCTCTGATGATTCAAATGAGGTTGTTATGTAACCTTTTTGACGGCATGGTCGCTGTAGAAGGCGGTAAGAAAACGCCTGCTGGGGAATTGTTTAACGATGTGCCCGATCGCATCGCCGATCCTTTATTGATCATCGCTGCTGGCTTGGTGGCTAACTCTGCGTTTGCTATGCCACTTGCTTGGGTAGCGGCACTGCTTGCGGTACTTTCCGCTTATATTCGCGTGTTAGGCGTGAGTATGGATTGCCCTGCGGATTTTCGTGGACCAATGGCAAAACAGCACCGCATGGCACTGCTGACAGTAACCTTGTTACTGATGGCATTTAATCAATGGTTTGGCTTCCTACCAATCTTTTTTTAGTGCCTACTTAATGGATATCGCGCTGCTGGTTATGGTGCTTGGCTGTGCATTAACCTGTTGGCGTCGTTTGGTGTTCATTTTTAATACCAAAGCGCAACTGAGCCCCCTTGCTGCCACGGAACAAGGTTGCCAACAAGACGAATCGCCAACCAAAGAATCAGACCAAAAGCCAATAGGGGAGATTGATCATGATTAATATCCCGATGCATTCGCTACATATGATGGCGGCGATCACCCTTGTGCTGGTGATTGGTACGCTGGTTTACCTGTATTTATCACGCCGTAATCCAAGCAAAGATTATCACGAACTCAAACTGCGTATTCGCTCTTGGTGGTGGATGATAGGGATTGTGTTCGTTGTACTTTACTTGCCGACTCAATACACGCTGATCTTTGTTGCTTTCTTGAGTTTTATGGCGCTGAAAGAGTTCCTTTCAATAGTGCCTACCCGCATGGCTGATCGACGCGTGATTTTCTGGGCATACCTCTCTATCCCATTTCAATACTATTGGTTGTCGATCGGTTGGTATGGCATGTTTATCATCTTTATTCCGGTCTACATGTTCTTATACTTGCCAATGGTGGCGGTATTGATTGGTGATACCAAAGGTTTCATTCGCTCAGCTGGTATCATTCATTGGGCGCTGATGCTAACGGTGTTTTGTGTTAGCCACATGGCCTATCTCTTAGTACTGCCTAGTAAGAACCCAGAGGCGGGCTCCATGGGTATGCTACTGTTCTTGTTAGTCTTTACCCAGTTTAATGATGTGTGCCAATACGTGTGGGGCAAGAGCTTTGGTAAACATAAAATTGTACCGAAAGTCAGTCCAAATAAAACGTGGGAAGGCTTTATCGGTGGCGCAGCAACCATCATCATCACCAGCTATTTTGTTGCACCTTATCTGACACCGCTAACTTCCGTGCAGGGTTTAGTCGCTGGCATGATCATCACCTTTAGCGGCTTTATTGGTGATTTGGTCATTTCATCAGTCAAACGCGACTTACAAATTAAAGATACCAGCCAGTTTATTCCTGGACATGGTGGTATTTTGGATCGTATCGACAGCCTGATGTTTACGGCGCCTTTGTTTTTCCATTTCATTTACTATCTCTACTACTAGGAGGACGCGATGAGAATGTTCAAAGTTCTGTTCGTCCTGCTGTTCGTGAAACCATTGGTGTTTGTTGGCTTAGGGTTAAACCTTATCAATAGGCAAAACTTGCCGCTGAAGGGCCCAGTGGTGGT
This sequence comes from Vibrio neptunius, assembly GCA_019339365.1. NCBI lineage: Bacteria > Pseudomonadati > Pseudomonadota > Gammaproteobacteria > Vibrionales > Vibrionaceae > Vibrio > Vibrio neptunius. The sequence continues at coordinate 1,268,301 of CP079860.1, forward strand.
CGCGGCGAATCACAACAGCCATCTAGATACCTTGGTGTTACTGGCGCTCTTTCCCATCAGTATGGTACACAAAGTGCGCCCGGTGGCGGCGGCGGACTACTTCCTCAAAAACAAAGTCTCGGCATGGCTGTCACTCAATGTGTTAGGCATTATTCCCATTCATCGTTCTCCGAGTAACAGTGATCGTCACGCGGTTTTTGATGAGTGTCATAAGGCACTCAACCAGGGCGATATTTTGATCATATTCCCTGAAGGCAGTCGCGGTGCACCGGAAACCATGAGCGGTTTAAAGAAAGGCATTTATCATTTGATTAACGAACATCAAGCCTGCCCTGTGGTTCCGGTTGTGATGCGAGGGTTGGGGCGCGCGCTACCCAAAGGCACCGCGATGTTTGTCCCCTTTAATTGTGATGTGGTGTTGGGCGCACCGATTGCGACGTTTGACAGTGCGGATGAGTTTCTCGCGACCATGCAAACCGAATATCAGCAATTGGCACAAGCGTGTATCGTGACTAACTACGAAGAGTAAATACACTTTGTTACGTCAATAACGTGCATAAACGGTGAGGTGCGGGGGAGGGATTATGCCTGCTGCAAGGCCCACAAAAAAGTGCCGTAGGCTTTGACCTTAGCGTCTTTGGGTTTTGTCCCTTGGATTGAGATATAACTATCTTCAGGAGATGAACCAAACGGTGGTCTGGTGCTCTCATACCACTCAAAGGCTGGGTAAACCACATAAAAAGTGCGACCCAGAGCGCTATCAATATCGCCCCTATTTTTAAAACCTTAGCCATCAATTTGTCCTTCTAAATCAATTCAGTAAGGCTTGGCGCGTGTTATCAAGATGTTTGCAACACCCAGAAGTAAGCGGTGTCATTATCATCTTGTATCGGCCCGGGCATTGTCTCGCCTTGTTTGAGAGAGATAACGTCCGAAGAAAGGTTCGATTGCCATTCCCCTGTTGTTGGGCACATTGTTTCTGGAAATGCGACTTGAATAGACGGTAAATTAGCCTGCAGTATCAACTTATCAAAACCTTGTTTACGTGCTTCTGCTACCCAATCTTTAGGGTAATAAAGCAAATGGTTGTAACCGCTATCATCCAAATCAAACAACAAGGTGACCATGGCTGCCTCTAACGCCCAGTATCCAAAAAAGTTAGCAATAGGTCTCTTATGTCTTCCGTACCAATAACAATCTTTCATGCCTTTATACCAGCCACGAAGGTACGCTTTTATGCTTTCTTCGCGCTCTTGTTTGCTTGGTTGCAGTGGACCCGTTTTTATCGCGTTATACAAATGCTGGTAACTTTTGGGAAAGACCAGTGCCTCTTCAGTATTATCGGGGATACCATGTACATTAAATAAACGAAAAAGCTGGGCCATACAGGCTTCACCACTCACTTCTGGTGATGTGCCGTACATGCGTACTATGGTAGATAGATACTCTGTTTTGCCCGTTAGCGCGACAAAACTTAAGCACCATAGCAAGAATTGAAAGGAGTCTTGTTCCCAGAAAAGCAAATTTTCATCATTGAAATCGGATTTATGTCTTTGTAATTCTCTCAGAGCAATGTCAGATAAAATGTTCACCTCGTCAAGCTTATTACCTGCTGAATAGTTTAAAAGTGCTCTTTGGAACCGAGAACTAACCATAGACCAACTTATACGAACCCTGTGAGTTAACTCTTTATTATTATCTTTTAAAAGATCATACCTATACGAATCGTCTTCACAAAAAAAATCGTTCAATTCTTCATATTCAGCATACTCTAATAACGGTTCTCTATGTATTTTTTCGAAATCTGCAACTTTCAACTTCATAGCTCTACAATACCTATCGCTTTTGCATTCTTATCCAATTGGCTTACGTTCACCACACTGCCCGACGAATCAACAATCATTAACCATCTTTGATAGCCCTCATCTTCAATATCTCTGCGAATTTTGGAAGGTACTTCATCGTCCAGCCTATCTAAAATCCATCTATCACTCATCTGTTTCGCAGATTTATAGCCTTTGCTGCCTTTCGTTGTAGTCAACATGGTATCTCTTGCGATACCATCGCGATCAACGTATTTTCCAGTTTCAGTTCGGTACTTAGTTTCAGTAACAACATAGGGCGGCGGCGGATTAGTATTTTGGTAGATACCATCAATACCTCGCCCACGAGGTTTGTCGGTCATTTTCAGATTGGGTCGTTATTGAAAATGCCCAGCAAATACTGGGCATAAAATGTAAGGCTTGGAACGTGTTATCAAGATGTTTGCAACACCCAGAAGTAAGCGGTGTCATTATCATCTTGTATCGGCCCGGGCATTGTCTCGCCTTGTTTGAGAGAGATAACGTCCGAAGAAAGGTTCGATTGCCATTCCCCTGTTGTTGGGCACATTGTTTCTGGAAATGCGACTTGAATAGACGGTAAATTAGCCTGCAGTATCAACTTATCAAAACCTTGTTTACGTGCCTCTGCTACCCAATCTTTAGGGTAATAAAGCAAATGGTTGTAACCGCTATCATCCAAATCAAACAACAAGGTGACCATGGCTGCCTCTAACGCCCAGTATCCAAAAAAGTTAGCGACAGGTCTCTTATGTCTTCCGTACCAATAACAATCTTTCATGCCTTTATACCAACCACGAAGGTAAGTTTTAACGCTTTCTTCGCGCTCTTTTTACTTGGTTCGAACGGCCCTGTTTTTATTGCGTTATACAAATGCTGGTAACTTTTAGGGAAGACCAGTGCCTCTTCAGTATTATCGGGGATACCATGCACATTAAATAAACGAAAAGCTGGGCCATACAGGCTTCACCACTCACTTCTGGCGATGTGCCATATAGGCGAGTAATGGTTGATAGATACTCTGTTTTGCCCGTTAGCGCGACAAAACTTAAACACCATAACAAGAACTGAAAGGAGTCGGGTTCCCAGAAATAAAAAGTTTCATCAGGGAATTCATTTTTGTGTTTATCTAGATTTTTTAGCGCGAGTTCAGTAAGAGCATTCACTTCTTCTATGCGTAGTCCTCCTGAATAGCGCAAAATGGCATTTTCATATCGATTCAAGGCCAAATCCCAACTAATTCCTGAACGGTGACCCAATTCTTCAGATACGTCATTTTTAATCTTATGAAAATCTTCATCTTGATAAAAATCCTCTAAATTTTCTTTTAGTTCTATGTAAGCATCTAGTGTTAGAAGAGGATCTCTACGCTTTTTAGTAAAGTTGTGTTCAGTTAAATTCATATCTTTACGTTTCCTTGTGCTTTAGCGTTTTTATCAAGCTTGGTGATATTAATTACTTTTCCTGATTCATCTACAATCATCAACCATCTCTCATATTTTTTCTTTTTAATGTCATTGAGTGTTTTGTAATCGATCTCTTCTGATAATCGTGGCTTTATCCATCGATCACTCATTTGCTTTGCGGGAGGGAAACTAATACCATTGACCTTACTACCTTTAGTCGTACTAAGCATTGTATCTTTCGCAATACCATCGCCATCAATGTACTTTCCTGCTTCTGTTCGGTATTTAGTTTCGGTGACAACATAAGGCGGTGGAGGATTGGAATTTTGATAAACCCCATCAATACCTCGCCCACGAGGTTTGTCGGTCATTTTCAGATTGGGTCGTTATTGAAAATGCCCAGCAAATGCTGGGCATAAAATGTAAGGCTTGGCGCGTGTTATCAAGATGTTTGCAACACCCAGAAGTAAGCGGTGTCATTATCATCTTGTATCGGCCCGGGCATTGTCTCGCCTTGTTTGAGAGAGATAACGTCTGAAGAAAGGTTCGATTGCCATTCCCCTGTTGTTGGGCACATTGTTTCTGGAAATGCGACTTGAATAGACGGTAAATTAGCCTGCAGTATCAACTTATCAAAACCTTGCTTACGTGCCTCTGCTACCCAATCTTTAGGGTAATAAGGCAAGTGGTTATAACTGCTATCATCCAAGTTAAACAACAAAGTCACCATAGCGGCTTCCAGTGACCAATAACCAAAAAACGTTGGAAAACGTGCTTTGTGTCTATTATGCCAATAACAATCCTTCATGCCTTTATACCAGCCACGAAGGTACGCTTTTATGCTTTCTTCGCGCTCTTGTTTGCTTGGTTGCAGTGGACCCGTTTTTATCGCGTTATACAAATGCTGGTAACTTTTGGGAAAGACCAATGCCTCTTCAGTATTATCGGGGATACCATGTACATTAAATAAACGAAAAAGCTGGGCCATACAGGCTTCACCACTCACTTCTGGTGATGTGCCGTACATGCGTACTATGGTAGATAGATACTCTGTCTTTCCTGTTAACGCCACAAAACTTAAACACCATAATAAGAACTGGAAAGAATCAGGTTCCCAAAACAAGTAGGACTTATGGGGAAAATCAATTTTGTGTCTTTCTAATTCTTTTAAGGCGACCTCGGTTAGATCCAATACACTTTCCATCGATTGTCCACTAGAGTAACTCAATATGGCGTGTTCAAAGCAATTGAGCGTTATACTCCAGCTTATCCTAGATCGATTTGTAAGACTTTTTGTTGGCTCTTTCATCTTTTCCAAACGAGGGGTTTTATCCTTACTGAAATAATTATTGACTTCATCATATACACTCAACTCGAGTAATGGGTCTCGTCTAGACTGGGCAAACTTCATTTCATTTATATTCATATAGCCACCTTTTCGAGAGTTTTTGCATGCTCATCTAATTTTGCAATGCTAATCACTTTTCCTGAATCATTAACTATCATCAACCAACGCTCAAAATCCATGTCTAAGATATCTTCTGCCCCTTCAAGTCCTAGCTCATCAATTAAACGTGGCTCAATCCACCCATCACTCATTTGCTTTGCGGGAGGGTAGCTAATACCATTGACCTTACTACCTTTAGTCGTACTAAGCATTGTATCTTTCGCGATACCATCGCCATCAATGTATTTTCCAGCCTTAGTTCGATACTTAGTTTCAGTAACAACATAGGGCGGCGGCGGATTAGTATTTTGGTAGATACCATCAATACCTCGCCCACGAGGTTTGTCGGTCATCTTTCTAACTTGCCGGTGTTCAGGTAACAAGTTAATAAAGCCTCGCGCTTTCATATGGTGATCGCTAATAATCTCACCATATAGCCCTTTTTGGGTGTTTTTCATCGAACGAATGATATGGGGATCAATCTGAGCAACGCTATCATCAAGTCTATGGATGGATTTCGTATCGGCTAACGCCTTGTGAGGTCGTTCCAGATTCTTGATGAGTTTTTTTAGCGCAAGCTCAAGGTCTTCTAATTTATAAATAGCTTCTTTTAACGCCTTGGGAAACATCTTATCTGCTTGGGTTCGCACATACTGCATGCTTCCGAGGGCACCTTCCATCCACGTAATTACTTCATCCGGTGCAAGTGATTTCAGTTTTGCTATTAGCCCTTTAAACGTATGAATCACTTCATCAAACAGGTTAAGTAGTGTACGGGTAGATAGCATGCTTTTAATGCTATTAAGTTTTTCAACCACATCTTTAAGGACTGATGGTACGCTGATATTTCCTAGAACCTTTTGTACTTTTGGGTCCAGCAAAAATGTATTGATCGGTTTTATTGAAAGCCCCAGCGCTTTTCCCATATCTCCGCCAGACTTACGCACAAAAAGAAATATTATCTTTAGAACCCCTTTAACAGCGGAACCTAAGGTGGGGATTAAACCTATCAAGGTAATAACCAAAGCCACCCAAGCCCAGCTATCTTCCGGCTCTTCATGTATTCTTCGGCAGTTGGCGACCAAATCTCGACAGTCTAGGATTTGGTCAACGATTGGGATGAGCCCCAATAGGGCATTCGCGGCAATTTGCCCCGTAGACATGTCTTCATTGAAGTCGCCTTGCAAGGCTTGCCAAATCCATTCAACACTTGCCGATGCAGCAGCAGAAAGTTGCTGGGCTTTTTCTTTAATGAACCCTTCGGCATTGCCTACCGCTTGTTCTAAGTTGTCATAGAGCGCTGCAAAAATATCATTACCTAACATGTCTGGCTCCTTTACAACTTATCGATATTGTTCAACAGGTTCGAAATTGGCTCTCGAGCAAGATCTTGGTAGGTTTCTTCTGGCTCATAATAAACCTCGACATAGCCATCCGTAGGTTTGTTTAAACGCGCATATCCATCGGAATCAAGCGTCCCTGTTAACCGAGAACCGTCTGAAAAGACTGCGCGATAAGGGACGTTTGGTATGGGCACGAGTTCGCTACTTTGATAGAAAAACTCCAAGAATCGCTCAGGAGCCGGCCTGCTCTTGCGGACCAACGATGGGCTATCGACGCTATTTTTCTTCGCTGAACTAGGGTTCATATTTACCTTGGCACCCTTAACGCTGATGTCAGACGCACCGTCAACCGTTACGCTTGTGCCATATAAATGTATGTTCCCGTCATTTTTTAGTAATAAACCTGCAGCACCAACTTGTAATCGAATTTCGTCTGAGCTGATCACAGCCGTTTGTCCATCGGACTTGATAGATGTATTGCTCCCCACTCTAACCGTCAAATGCTGCCCTATATTTTGGTTGTCGTCCCCACCGACATCAATCGAACGTGACTGCCAGATCTCTTGAGACAGGTCGCCATCAACCAATAGTTGATCGTTTTTCCCAATGAGGGTTTTCTGGTCATATTGCGTTTTTATCCTGTGGTTATTCGCGACTTTTTTGCTAAGGCTTGCGTTGTAGAAAGCGGCAACATCCTCAATGACTTCTTCAGTAAAAGTCTGCTTGGTTACCGAAGTCTTGTGACCATCAATCTGTTCTTTACGGTCACCGAAGATGTTGTTTTCTTGGTTTCGGCCCACTTTCAGCTCTTCATCGTTACCTATATCTCGGTAACGGTTATTGAGCACTGTGGTCTTCATGTCTTTCTGAGCACGAAGATGCACCTCTTGTTGGTCATTCTCATCCTCAAAATACATTTCGTTGTAACCGTCCGCCTTATGGCTTTGGGTGCGAAAAACGGTGCGGGTTTTATGCTTTGGCAACTCATAAGGTGGAGTATGCAAACCGTTATACACCGCGCCTGTCACAAGCGGTCTATCGGGATCGCCTTCTAAGAAGGTTACCACCACTTCGTGGCCGATACGCGGCAGAGACACTGCCCCCCAGTGAGGGGCGGCCATCGACTGGCTGACGCGTAGCCAGCATGAGCTGTGCTCATCACTTTGCCCGTAGCGATCCCAGTGAAATTGGACTTTAATTCGCCCCAGCTTGTCGGTGTGGATTTCTTCCTCTTCAGGGCCTACCACGACCGCCGTTTGCGGCCCTTCAATAACCGGCGGCGCGATTTTCGGTGCACGAAAGGTCACATCTCGCGGCAGGCAGACAAACTGATTTCGATACTGGGTGGGCGCCTCCGAGCTTTCTTCTTCATGCACGCGAGGGTTCTCTCCAAGGTGCACCACGGAGAGTATTAGGTAATCACGATTTATCGCTGAGCGTGGATGCTCGCTTATCTCAAAACCCACCCCCGACGCTAAGCGCATAATATTGCTGGAAGCGTATGTTTGCTGACTGGCCACCACGTATTCTGCCATCCACTCTTTGCTCCGCTCGATACCAGTATCGTGCGAGGTGTAGCGCCCATGGGAGTCAAACCGTTGTAAATCTGTGTTCGCCCCGTTTTGGGCGGTGGTATGCAGCGGTACGGTTGGGGTGAGGTAGTGGTAATCACTGTAGCTCACCTCACTGGTGAGGGTTCGGTGGACTTGCTCTAGCTCGAAAATATGCTCTCTATCGGCAACACCGCCGCCGTGTGCGTGAAACTGGACGGGCCCAAGATAGGACGCGTTCTGATGCGTGCTTATCAGCTCAGGAATGGCATCATTGCTGTCGACAATCACCATGGTATGCGCGCTATCGCTGTGCTCGAAGTAGAACCATAAGCCATGTTCGGCCAACAGGCGTTCGACAAAGTGATGGTCACTTTCTCGGTATTGGAGCACGTAGTCTTTGTTTTGATAGTGAGCCGTCAGTTCAAAGCGGTAATCGTGCATCCCTGCTTCATCAAAGACGTGTCGGAGAATGTCGGGGGCGGTCTTGTTTTGAAAGATTCGGCAGTCTTGGCGTTGGGTCAAAAACCACAGCTGCGGTACTAGGGTAATCTGATAGCGAGAGTAACGCCGACCCGTGCCCAAGTATAAGAGTTCAGAAATGCTGCCGTGAAACTGGCGAGCCCTCGCTGTCCCTTGACCAAAGAGACTCAGCACGCCGTTTTTTCTGCCCAATGTATCAAAGGCAATGCCCTCACTCTCTGATAACACCGTCAGACTGATTTCAAAACAGGTAGACAGGGCTTCCTTGACACAAAAACTTTCTACTTTGAACCTTCCTACAACATCGGAGACCTCAAAGGTAAAATCAATATCATTCGCCATACAGTTTCACTCTTGTGAAGAGAATTTATCATCTGCAATAAAACTACATGCATATCAGTTGAATGAACTGTACCAAGCTAGTTAGAGAACGCCACCTTGCAAAAGTAAGGTACAAGCCGCGAGTTAGGCTGAGGAATAAACTAAATGGGTAGCGTTAGTATCTAAAATGGTGGGTGATAAGGCGGTTTGGTTAGTGAAATGCACTGATATTGTCTTTGGCTGACAATATGGCTTTTGCGGTGCAGTTTACATTGTTTGATATCGAATACTCAGATTATCAGATGCTTTTTTGGGTCGATGTCGTGTTTTTATGCCCAAGCTTTATAATGGCATTGCAGTACGGAAAAACAGCCTCCGGCCATTAGCCAGAATATTTAATCAAAAGTTCTATAATAGTATCCAGTTCTTGTTTCGCACGCCCTTCAAGTGGGTACCCGATATTGATTCTCACACAATCGGAGTAGAGGTCGAGGGTGGTAAAGAGATGCCCGAGGCGGATATCAATGTTATGAGTATCGATTTCGCTCTGTAGCTGTTGACTGCTCAGCCCCGGAGCTTGTATCCACAGCACCATCCCGCCTTTTGGGTTGCTGATCTTTATGTGATCTGGCAATTGAGTGGTGAGGTAGTCGAGATAGTCTTTTCTTAGCGAAAGTAGTTTTTGTTTTCTGCGTCTTAGTTGCTTGGCGTACTGGCCGGAATCAATGAAGTCAGCCACGGCCAGCTGAACCGGAGTCGAAACCCCATAGCAACTGGCGCCAAACTGACCTTGATATATAGACTGATAACGCCCAGGCAAGCACCAGCCCAATCGATAACTCGGAGACAAACTCTTTGAAACAGACCCACACCAGAGAATGTAGCCGGCTTGATCGTAATATTTTGCGGGCAGAGGTGTATGGTCAGAGTAAGAGAGTTCTAGGTAAACATCGTCTTCTATCACAGGGATCTGGTATTGATTTGCCAGTTGTGCCAGTGTTTGTTTTTGCTTGGCCGACATGCTGATCCCCTGTGGGTTCATATGAGAAGTACAGAAGATGCCCGCTTTAATATTGCCTTGCTTACAGTGTGTTTCCAGCTGTGCTAAATCGATCCCGTCATCTAAAGAAGGAATTTCGACAATTTTTCGCGCCATCTGGCCCAGTAAATCGATGATGCCGTTAAAGCAGGGTGAGCTGATCGCGATGGCATCACCTTGCTCGGTGCATGACTCTATCGCGGCTTTTATCGCTGACATACAACCTGCTGTGACGACAAGATCATTGGCAGAAAAATGCACGCCCACTTTAGAAAAGTGAGTCGACAGTGCCTGACGCAGCAGAGGTTCTCCCTGAACATCTGGGTAGTGATTGAGTCGATCACCCATTCGCCGCAGTGCTCGACGAAAACTGCGTTCCAGCTCTGTCACAGCTTGTTGATCGCCAGCGGTACTGGAAACACCTAATGGGCCTCGCAGTGCAGAATGTACGGAATTGAAGTTGCGGACTGTTGATACGGTGCTGACAAACTGTTTGAGATCGGGTGTCTGATGGGAGTGCTGGCGAGGTGCGACGAAGTAACCCGCTTGAGGGCGTGACTGGATCCAGCCTTGTGATTCCAGCTCTTGATAGCAACTAACGGCGGTCGACATACTGACAGAGTGCTGCTGTGAGAGTTGACGCAAAGAGGGCATTTTGTCCCCTTCACGCAGCTTAGCGTGTTGAATATCTTCAATAAATTGATTGGCTAACTGCTTATAAATACTCATCATCATGGCAACTGTACTGGTTTTTATTTAAAAAATTGTATCTGTATCCCTTTTTGCTCGCAAGCGATACTCGCATTCACAGAATGAATGGAGGGATAACAATGAAAAAAAATGACCTATTACTGGCCGTATTTGTTATGGCTATTTGGGGATTTAACTTCTCAATGATCAAGATGGGGATCACCAGCGTTCACCCATTGATTGCGACAGCCGCCCGTTTCGCGCTCGCGGTGATCCCGGCGATCTTTTTTATCGCTAGACCGAATGTGGCTTGGCGCTATTTAGTTAGCTATGGATTAGTGTTTGGCGTCGGGATTTGGGGGATGGCGTCCTGGTCGATTACTGCGGGTTTGTCTTCCGGAATGTCTTCGGTTTTGCTGTCGAGCAATGTCGTGATAGGCATGGCGGTGGGGCTTTTAGTCTTTAGAGAAAAATCGTCATCTGGAAAATTGATGGGCGCTTTGCTGGCGATGGTCGCATTACTGGTGCTGGTGTCTGCGACCAATGGCAATATTACTGCTTCAGGCCTGATGCTGATTATGATTGCGGCAATCAGTTGGACACTAATGGGGGTCATCGTGAAGGCTTCCAAAACCAAGCAAGCTTTTGCATTTAATGTATGGGGAATGTTGTTTGCGCCTGTCCCGCTAGTGTTGTTCGCGATGGCGTTGCACGGCGAACATATCCTTTGGCAAGCCTATGAGAATTGGGATATGAGTACGACAATTGCGGTGACTTTTCAGGCTTACCCAACCACCTTATTTGGTTACTGGGTCTGGAATCGAATGCTGATTAAGTACCCGTTAAGTACCGCAGCACCTTTGACCTTGCTTGTTCCGGTCTTTGCTTTAATCAGTGGCTATTTCATGTATGACGAAGTGCTCTCTGTGCCTCAAGTGATCGCCAGTGCCTTGTTTCTAATCGGCATCGGTTTGATTGTAAGACCTCAATCACAGGCTCGTTTAGCTGTGGGTACTTGTGCTAAGTCTTTGTGAAGGCGGATTTTTTATGAATAAATAGGCTGTTTTTCTCTTTCGGCTGTTGCCGGCAGGACAGATTAACAGTCTACTTCTGTTGAGGCCTGTGTTAGCATTTACGTGATGAATCTCACAAATAAATGACAAAATTGTGAGAGCGATACATGCTGTTTGCTCGCATTCAGCCTCAATATAAGTGAATTTTACATGTCTAATATGACTCAGGCAGTCAACCGAGCACAAACCTGTCTCCTTGATTGCACTGACCGTCCGGCTACTTCCCCCTCACTCAACTTTGTTCAAAAACTTCAACTTAACAACCCGGTTTTCTGGTTGAGTGGAAGTTTTCTGATTGGTTTCGTGATGCTGGCAATCCTTGATACACCTTTGCTGACAAAGTGGGTAAACGGTGGCTTTTCTTACGCGATTGAGTACTTTGGTGCTTATTGGCAGGTGCTGTTGTTACTTAATTTTGTGATTGGCCTTTATCTGGCGATATCGCGCACCGGGTGTGTACGTTTAGGTGGCTTATCGACACCGGATCTCGATTGTTTTAAATGGCTATCTATTATCTTATGTACTCTGCTCGCGGGTGGCGGTGTATTTTGGGCGGCTGCTGAGCCGATTGCACATTTTGTAACGGCCCCTCCTTTCTTCGGTCAAGCGTCGCCTAAATCCGCTGCACTCAATGCTTTATCACAATCGTTTATGCACTGGGGATTTTTAGCTTGGGCCATACTGGGCTGTTTATCATCCGTGGTGTTAATGCACCTCCACTATGACAAAGGTTTACCTCTGAAGCCGCGTACACTGGTTTATCCGATTTTTGGCGATAAGGCGATTCACGGTTGGATCGGTGATTTGGTCGACGCGTGCTGCATCATTGCTGTCGCTGCGGGCACAGTCGGGCCGATCGGGTTTTTAGGTCTGCAAATTAGCTATGCGTTGAATGCGCTGTTTGCCATTCCCGATACGTTTGTGACACAAACAATGGTCGTCTTGTTAGCGATGGTTACCTATACGCTATCTGCATTGAGTGGTGTCAGTAAGGGTATCCAACTCATCAGTCGGTACAACATTATCCTGTCAGCAGCTCTAATTGGTTTTATTCTGGTGTTTGGCCCTACCAACTTTATTGTCGACGGCTACCTTCAAGGCGTAGGTCGCTTGGTGGATAACTTCGTTCCTATGGCATTATATCGTGGTGATGCAGGGTGGCTGAGCTGGTGGACCGTGTTCTTTTGGGGATGGTTTATTGGCTACGGCCCGATGATGGCGATTTTTATCGCGAGAATTTCCCGAGGAAGAACCATTCGACAGTTGATTCTATCTATCAGTATCGCAGCGCCTTTGATTACTTGTTTTTGGTTTAGCATTGTGGGGGGCAGTGGGTTAGCTTTTGAACTCAGTCATCCAGGTTCTATCTCTGCAGCTTTTGAAGGGTTCAATTTGCCCGCTGTTCTTCTTGCGATTACTAGTCAGCTGCCTTATCCAACTGTTATTGCTGTGCTCTTTCTGATCCTGACAACGACTTTTATTGTCACTACGGGCGACTCAATGACTTATACGATTAGCTCAGTGATAAGCGGAGAAGAAAACCCCAATAAAGTGATGCGCAGTTTTTGGGGGTAATGATGAGTATGGTTGCTATTGCTCTTATCGCATTGGGTGATGGTGGTATTTCCTCATTGCAGTCGTTTATTGTGATTACTGCGGTACCAGTATCATTCGTTCTGCTACCCGCTTTGTGGCAGGGACCAAAAGTGGCGCATAAAATGGCGGTAGAACAAGGTTTGGCATAATTTAAAATGCCAGATAAGAGACCGAGCCAGTTCACAGGCTCGGTTTTTTATTGCTCGCATTAAGTAGGTCGATCCGGTCGTTATCGATGGCGGTATGTTGTGTAACATTTGACTGACGGATTGGAGCATTGATGCCAACCGTAAAAAGTCAGCAAAAAATCTAAGCAGCTCTTTTCCATGGTATTTGTATGGTTATTATTGGCTCTAATCACATTGCAATTGCATATTGCGATTTGTTTTGCAATATGCAACTTACAATATGCACTTAATGGATATTATCCTATGTTTTCGCTTAAATCTTATCGCGGTTAGCGCTTTCTCACTTGGCATGTAAATTGTAAATCACTTGTTAATATTGAGTTGCCTGTTGGGTGGTGGGGTTTTTAAGCAGAGCCTCTTGAGAGCAAGTCTTCATAACAAATGCTTTTGATAATAATCTGTTAACGAGTCTTTACCTGTTGTCTTGATGGAGCAAAATCAGTTCAGAATACTCGATGTCCGCGGCATAAAAATGAATACGCCGGCTCAGGACACAACCGTGATGGGAGCCATAAATGGAAATGATTGAACTCGTGTATGTCAGTAAAGCGGTTCAACGGCTTGAGCAAGAGCAATTGGAACAGATTCTGTCCAAGGCACGTAAAAATAACACCAACAACGACATTACCGGCCTTCTGTTGTACGACGGCTACGGGACCTTTATTCAAGTATTAGAGGGGCCAGAAGACAGCGTTGAGTCCTTGTTTCTCAAGATAAAGACAGACACTCGACATACCAATATCAACCGTATTGGTTTTCATCATATACGTACTCGCAGTTTCCCTGATTGGAAAATGGGTTTTAAAGTGCTTGATCAGCACCTTGATTCATCATTTGCTGGCTTTAGTGACTTTCTGGAGCACAAAGAAGACCCTAAATATTTAGTGGAACACAAAAGCTTTGCCATGCGAATGATCAAGCATTTCGTTAACAAGGATTGAAGGGAGAACAGGCATGTTATCAAGACTCACCATTGCCCAAAAAGTGTATTTGCTTGGATTTACCCAGTTGCTCACCATGGTGATTATGGGTGTGTTTGCCCTGTCCCAAATGAACAAAATCGGTCACGAGTTGAGCGATATTGCGGAAAAGGATATCCCGCTCACTAAGATGCTGACATCGGTCACAGAGCATCAGTTGCATCAAGCGATTCTATTTGAGAGAGCGCTCATCAAAGCGATCCGTGTTGAGCAAGGTTTATCCCAGATGAATGTATTCGAACAAGCCAAGCAAGATGTCCATGATCTGACAGTAAAAACCGCGAAAGAGATTGTTGAAGTTGAACGGTTTATGGAGCAAGCGATGCCATTGCTGTATTCATTGGAGGCGAAAGAAAAATTTAAGCGGCTCTTAGGTAAGATGAAATCTGTCGAAAAATCTTACAGTAACCTCGTTGGTGAAGTCGACAAAACAATGGACTATGGCAGCAGTGGTAACATTGAGGAGATGCTCAAGTTCTCAAAGAAAGTGGAAGCTCACGAAGATGAAATTGATCAAGCGTTAATTGCGATTCTCGATGAAGTACAAAGCTTTACCCTTGCCAGTGCTTTACAAGCGGAAGCCGATGAGAAACATGCGATAAAGTGGATGACGGTCATCGCGTTAGTGTCGATTTCGTTAGGCATCATTATGCCTTTAATAGTCACACGTGCTATCCGAACGCCAATAATGAATCTCACCGACAGGCTTAAGCAGGTGGCGGAAGGTGATGGTGACTTGACCATTCGATTGGATGATTCTTCCCGTGATGAAACGGGGACTGTGGCGAACGCGTTTAATACTTTCTTGGGCGTGTTGATGGGGACCATTACTCAAATCAATGCCAAAGCAGAAGAACTCGGGAAGTCGTCAGAAGTTGCGGTTTCAGCCATGCAACGTACCTTAGAAAATGTGGAAAAGCAGCGTTGTGATATCGAGCAGGTGGCCACCGCGATTAACCAAATGAACGCGACGACTCAGGAAGTGGCGAACAGCACAGCCAACGCGTCTTCGGTGACTGATGCAGTCAGAAAGCACGTGATGGAGGGCCAGAAAGAAGCGCTCGCGACTCAAGAAGTTATCCAAGAGCTAGCCAATGAGGTTACCACGTCATCTGGGGTGATTGAAAACCTCGTGTCTGAAACCAATAATATCGGGCAAGTATTGGAATCTATCCAAGGTATCGCCGAGCAGACTAACTTGCTGGCGCTGAATGCGGCTATCGAAGCAGCGCGCGCTGGGGAAACAGGGCGTGGTTTCGCGGTGGTTGCAGATGAGGTTCGTTCACTCGCTCAGCGCACTCAGGAAGCGACAGTGGATATTCAAAAACTGGTCGACACACTGCAGTCGGAAGCGAAAAATGCGGTGTCGAGTATGAAGAAAGGCACAGATACTGCCAAACTCTGTTTGGAGAAGAGTTCGGAGTCTGCCAACACCTTCTCTATGGCTGCTGAGTCGGTCAATGAGATAGCGGGTTTAAACTTGCAAATTGCGGCCGCCGCAGAGCAGCAGTCCACTGTGGCTCAAGATCTGGATAATAACCTGACCAATATTAAGAGCTTGGCAGAAGAAACCGCCGAAGAAACCAAGAGCACAGCGGTAGCCAGTGAAACGATCGCCAAAAACGTGATCGACCTACATAAAAATCTCAACAAGTTTCAAGTGTAAGTACTGTTTAGAGCTACGGACAAGGCCAGACTGATACTCTGGCCTTTTCCGTTATTTGTGCTTGTATTTATGCAGTAGGTCTAAAGGGATATGGCAATAATCGTGTGGATTACGAGTCAAACGATCTTGATGCTCATCATCACTTGTTACGTAATTGGTAAGTGGCAGAATTTCGACCACAATCCGATCACGGTCTGTGCGAGCATCAATGAATGCTTTGGCATTACTTAAATGTTGTGGATTTTGGCTGTAAACCCCAGTGCGATATTTTTTACCGACATCTTCGCCCTGTTTGTTGAGGCTATGAGGGTCGATTATTTCAAAGAAATAGCCCATCAGCTCCTCAATGGACACTTTTTCTGGATTAAACTGAGTGCGAACACATTCCGCGTAACCGTCGTACTCTCCTTTGGTATCTTGATTGGTGCCGTTAGCTCTGCCAGCTTCGGTCATTGAGACCCCGGGCAGATGCTTCATAAACTCTTGCACACCCCATAGGCAGCCACCGGCAAAATAGATTTCTTCCATTACGTGATCTCTTGAGATTAACTGCCACTTATTAGAGCAAAACAGCGCCAATAGCTCTATGTCTTTTTACTTTTTATCGCTCTCGCCTGAGCATCGATTTAACGGTTTGAACATTTTTCTGCATACCTGTCTTTTAAATTTTAAAAACCATAGCCTTAGAGCGCTAATTTGGTGCCTTAAATTGGCGATTTTGGGGTGTTTTAAGTTGTTGATATTGAAGGGTTTGTTTTTGTGGAAAAACAAAGGCTTAGAGTGCTAGTCTTGCGGCAACTAAGGAGAACACATGTCTATAAAGAATCAGATTTATCATCAGCAGGACTTTTCGCACCAAGACTTACAGCAGCATGTGTACGAGGGTTGTCAGTTTATCAATTGCTGCTTTGACCGTTCAGACTTGCGTGATGCTAAGTTTATCAATTGTAAGTTCATTGAAGCACAAGCACTGGAAGGATGCAGCTTTCAATATGCTAACCTCAAGGATGCCAGCTTTGAAAACTGTATGTTAGCCATGAACCAGTTCGTCGGGGCGGAGTGTTTTGGGATTGAGTTTAGGCAGTGCGATTTAAAAGGGGCGAACTTTCAACGGGCTAATTTTGTTAATCGCATCAGTCACTCGGCCTACTTTTGTTCAGCCTACATTACCGGCTGTAACCTGACTTACGCTAATTTTGAGCGTACCTTGTTAGAAAAGTGCGAGTTATTTGAAAACCGTTGGAAGGGAGCCAATCTTTTCGGCGCGAGTATGCAGGGGGCAGATTTGTCGCGCGGTGAGTTCAGTAAGGAGCAGTGGGGCACATTCAACCTAGAGAACGCAGACCTAACTCATGTTGATTCTAGAGGGTCTAGACATGCGCCGTGTCTCCCTCCATGGTGTGAAGATCTGTGACTGGCAGCAAGAACAACTCCTGTCGCCGTTTGGTTTGATAGTCCTTGGTTAAAATGGCGACTTTAAAACAGTACCCAACGAATTGACAATGAAATAACGGCGAGTGAAAAGACACTCGCCAACCAGATTAAGACAAACCATCCTAACTGCTTCATCAGTGATACCCCTCACCGTGTTTGAGCTTTCCTCTGAATACCCAGTAAGAATAAGCGCTGTAGGCGATGATCATGGGCAGCAAAATAGCGGCTCCAACCAGTAAGAATGCTAAGCTGGAATCTGGCCCTGCGACCTCTTGATACGTGAGGGCAAAAGGAACCAAGTAGGGATAGGTGCTGACACCAAAACCGAGGGCTGAGATAACAAATAGCCCAATACCGCAAAGGTAAGCCTTGAGGGCTTTGTGTTGCAACAAAGCGGAAAAAAAGTGCCCAGATACACATCGCAGCAGTGATTGGAATGACGAGGAAAAGTAAGGTGTTAGGGAAGCTGAACCAACGTTCAAATACTAATCCATTGCTCAGCGGCAACCATAGGCTGACGATGGTGATGCAGCAAACTAATGCCAGCCCCCATCGTCTCGCGACCGTGTAGTAACGGCTAATAAGGTCATCGGGTAATTTCATGATCAACCAGCAAGCGCCTAAAAGTACATATGCACACACCAAAGCCACGGCACAGAAGAGGCTGAAGGGGCTTAACCAGTCAAACCAACCGCCCGCATAGGCACGTCCTTCGACATCGATCCCTTGGAGAAGGGCACCGAGCATAATGCCTTGCATCGCTGTTGCCAGTAGTGAGCCCAAAAAGAACGCGCCGTCCCATAGGAACTTGCCCCGTTTGGTTCTGAAGCGGTACTCAAACGAAACCCCTCGGAGTATCAGGCCCAACAGCATGAGGATCAGCGGGGCATAAAGTGCTGGCATGACGACGGCATAAGCCAGCGGGAACACTGCGAATAATCCGCCACCACCTAACACCAGCCATGTCTCGTTGCCATCCCAGACAGGGGCAATGCTGTTCATCATGAGATCGCGTTCGTTTTCACTGTGAGCGCTGGGGTAGAGAATACCAATTCCGAGATCAAACCCATCCAAAATGACATAGATGAGGACAGCTAACCCGATTAATCCGTACCATATTAGTGCGTAATCCATAGCGCCTTCCTCATGTTAGATGGTTGGAATGAGAAGCAGGTGGAGAATCTGTGCCATCAGGGAGGCGACTGTCCAACGACTCTTCATATTTTGTTGGTGATTTACGCATCAAGCGCAACAGATAAAAGAATCCAGCTCCGAAGACAACAAAATACACAACGATAAACGCGGTTAAGGAAACGCTTATCGCTGCGGCGTCAATAGGCGACGCAGAATCGGCAGTAGTGAGTAACCCGTACACCGTATAAGGTTGGCGGCCGACTTCAGTGGTTATCCAGCCAGCCAATACAGCAATAAAGCCTGCTGGTCCGAAGGCGACGCACAGTTTGTGGAACCAAGGTGTTTTAAAGAGAGCATTGCGTTTGCGTAGCCACAAACTGCACAGACCGATGAAGAGCATGCCAAAGCCAATCCCGACCATCACTCTGAAGCTCCAGAACACAATACCAACAGGAGGGTGTTGATTCGCTGGAAACGCATCAAGCCCCTTGACTTCGCCATCCCAGTCATGCGTCAGGATCAGGCTGCCGAGTTTCGGTATCTCAACTTTGTACTCCACTTCCTGAATGTCATCGTTGGGGATACCAAACAGGATTAATGGTGCCCCTTTGTGTGATTGGTAGTGACCTTCCATCGCCGCGACTTTGGCTGGCTGATGTTCCAAGGTGTTCAAACCGTGCATGTCCCCGGCAACAATCTGTATTGGCGTGACAATCGCGGCCATCCACATCGCCATTGAAAACATTGTCCGAGCGAGAGGGTTGTGCGGGGCTGAGAGTAAGTGGTAGGCACCCACAGCTGCCACGACAAAGGCTGTGGTTAGATAGGCGGCGAGTAGCATATGAACTAATCGATATGGAAAAGAAGGGTTGAAGACGATTTCGAACCAACTCTCTGGAATGAATTGACCTACTTCATTAATTGAATAACCTGCGGGCGTTTGCATCCAGCTGTTAACAGAAAGTATCCAAAATGCAGAAAGAAATGTGCCGAAAGCGACAACGCAAGTTGAAGCAAAATGGAGCTTTTTCCCGACCCTGTCCATTCCGAATAGCATGACACCGAGAAAGCCTGCTTCAAGGAAAAAGGCGGTAAACACTTCATAGCCCATCAAAGGTCCGAGTATCGGCCCTGTTTTGTCGGCAAAAACACTCCAATTTGTACCGAACTGATAGCTAAGTACAATTCCACTAACTACCCCCATGCCAAAACTTATCGCGAAGATTTTCAGCCAGTACTTGTACAACTGAAGATACTTTTCATTGTTCGTTTTCAACCACAAGCCTTCCAGCACGGCCAAGTAGCTTGCTAGGCCAATAGTAAAAGCCGGAAAAATAATGTGAAAAGAGACTGTAAATGCAAACTGGAATCTTGCTAAATCAACGGCCAGCGTTTCCATGACACGCTCCTCGCGGTGAACATACTTTTATGTACGATGTCTGGTCAATGATTGTTCATAACCTGAGAAAATTAGTAGTGCGCCAATTGGTGGGAACGCTCGTAAATAGAATAAACAAGTCAATTCGGAAGCAAAGATATGAGCTTGAAAAGTAGAATAGATGCCATGGCCCCCAATTTTGAACCCGGCGGCAAATACGAAAAGTTTTATCCTATATTCGAGGCCGCGGCGACAATTTTTTACACGCCAGGTTTGGTGAACCGAGGCGCGACTCATGTGCGTGACAGCATAGACTTGAAACGCATCATGATCATGGTGTGGTTGGCGACTTTCCCTGCAATGTTTTGGGGGATGTTCAATATCGGCAACCAGTCTTCCATGGCGCTGCTGAGTGTGTACTCAGCGGCTGAGTTGGAGTCTGTGGTTGCCGAGAGCTGGAGGTTAATGATGGCTTTCGGCTCTGCACAGGGCGTCGCCGATGCAGGCTGGATGAGTAAGATGTTGCTAGGAGCAACCTACTTCATACCCGTCTACGCCACCGTGTTTATTGTTGGAGGGTTTTGGGAAGTCTTGTTTGCTGTAGTGAGAAAGCATGAGGTCAACGAGGGTTTTTTTGTCAGCTCTGTGCTGTTTTCTCTTATCCTCCCAGCGACCATTCCCCTGTGGCAAGCGGCGCTTGGTATCACCTTTGGTATTGTGGTGGCAAAAGAGATTTTTGGTGGCACAGGTCGAAATTTTTTGAATCCTGCTCTGGCTGGGAGAGCGTTTCTCTACTTTGCCTATCCTGCCAATATGTCAGGCGGCGCGGTATGGGTTGCCGCTGATGGTTATTCCGGTGCGACACCGCTGAGTCAATGGTATGAAGGTGGTCAAGGTGCTCTGATCAACAACATGACGGGTGAGGTGTTGGCCTGGAGCGATGCCTTCTTGGGTAACCTACCCGGATCGATGGGCGAAGTCTCTACGTTGTTGATCATGCTGGCTGGCTTGTTTCTCATTGCGATGAGAATCGCGTCATGGCGGATCGTTGCAGGGGTAATTGTTGGGCTGGTTGTGGCTTCGACCTTGCTAAACGTAATAGGCTCTCAAACTAATCCTATGTTCTCGATGCCTTTCCACTGGCACTTCGTGTTGGGTGGTGTGGCCTTTGGTACTTTCTTTATGGCCACAGATCCTGTCTCAGCAGCGTTTACCAACAAAGGGAAATGGGCTTATGGTATTCTCATTGGTGTGATGACGATAGGTATTAGGGCGCTCAACCCGGCTTACCCCGAAGGGATAATGCTGGCTATTCTCTTTGCAAATTTGTTCGCTCCATTGTTCGATTTCATGGTTAAAGAAGCCAACATTAAAAGAAGAGTAAAACGGAGCCATCACTAGTTAAATGAAAAAACAGCATTTACCACAAAAAATATGTCTGGTCTGCCACAGACCGTTCACATGGCGCCATAAATGGCGCCGCTGTTGGCAAGAGGTCAAGTATTGTTCAGAGCGTTGTCGAAGACATCGCGTTCACCAAGGGAGTGTTTCTCCATTATAACTCAGGAAGCGACCACTACTATCTGGTGTCGCTTCAGCGATGATCTTGACCAAATCTTCTGCCACTCTATCAGGGGCAAACAATTTTCCTTCCGGTACGTTGGTCTGGAAGGGCTTTGATAGCGCGGTGTCGGTTGTCCCTGGGTGGAGAGAAAGCACACATGCTTTAGGCATTGTTCTTCCCCATTCAATGCTCAGGGTTTTAAGTAGCATATTGAGTGCTGCTTTCGATGAGCGATAGCTATACCAGCCTCCCAGATGATTATCGCTAATGCTGCCGACTTTGGCAGAGATAGTGGCGAATTTAGGCTGCTGGCTTTGTTTTAACGACCGTTGGAAATGTTTGGCGATCAGCATAGTGGGTAGAGCGTTATGCATGATATTTTTGATGTAAAAGTCCGGGTCAAATGACTTAAGGTTTTTCTCTGGCCCATGACACTCATCATGGAGTACTCCAACGGCATTTACAATCCAATCTACAGACTCGATTTCGCCTGCTAGTGACTCGACTTGCGCTTCGTTAGTGACATCCAGCTGGTGCCAAATAATAGATTCGGCGGCCTTAATGGGTTGATGCTTTCTGTAAGTAGCATGCACTTCCATGCCCGGGTAGTGTTGGACTAAGTTGCGACAAATTGCATGCCCGATACCACCGTTTCCGCCCAAAATAAGTACTTTCATGAGTTACCCTAGGATTTAGATGCGTGTAGAGAGAATAAGACGTATAAGTTCGACTTCTCATCTTTTTACGGCTGATAAGTTGAGAGAGATTAATGTCTGATTACTTTTTATTTAGCGCTTCTTTTTGAGGATTGTGATGCTTTAGTCGCTGATTTGTGTGATTAATTTCACGCAAATAGCAAAGACTTACACAGATTTCTATAAAAAGCGGAGTTCCCTTCTAAAGTCATAATTCTATAAGCTAACTTTATATGTGCTAGGTTTCTTAATTTAGAGTGTGTATGTTATGCCACTTGTTAAACGGAATTTAATGGTCTTAGGTCTCGGCTCGTTATTGATTGGTGTGGCGGCTCTTTTTGCCAGCCAGCACGAGTGGCGAGACAAGAAGGGTGATACCGAAATAAGGGTTGGTGTCACTCTGACACCGCTTGCTTCCCCTTTTTGATCGCTGAACATCTCGGTCTGTTTGAACGCTATGGGCTCGATGTCACTCTCTATCCGTGCTCAAGTGGTGTTGCTTGTACTCACTTGATGTTAAACCGAGACGTAGAATACGCTACGGCTTCTGAATCTGTGGTGATGTTTCAGAGTTTTGAACGTGAGGACTTGGCACTACTGGTGAGCTTTGTTGAATCAGATAATGATCTTAAGCTGCTGACGCTAAATCCATCTCAAGTTCACGATGTGCGATCTTTACAAGGGAGAAAGATCGGCGTTGTCAAAGGCAGTGCTAGCGAGTTTTACTTTGATTCAGTGCTGATTGCTAACAATCTCAAAAGCCTGAATGTAGAAAAAGTCTACCTTCAACCTCATGAGCTGGTCCCAGCGCTTTTGTCCTACCGTGTCGATGCGATTTCGGCTTGGGAGCCTATGGGATATAAAGCGGATATTCTATCCGCTGCTGAAGTGAAAAACCTCGGCACGCCGGGGATTTATCAGCAGTCATTTAACTTGTTATCGACGATGCCTTATCTGGCGTTTGCGGGCAAAGAGCCGATGTATTTGCTCGGTGCGCTTGATGAAGCTGTAACATGGATCAATGCCAACCCGAGTAAGGCACTCAACATTATCACTAAGCGCCTCAATATTCCTGCCAATCAGGTCAAGTGGTCCTGGGAAGATTACGTTTTCCGTTTATCGCTGGGCAATTCATTACTTTCTAATCTCCAATTACAAGCTAGGTGGGCGGTAGAAAGTGGCTTAGTCGTAGGCGAACAGCCCGATTTCAGAGATCTTTTTTTTACTCAACCTTATCAACAAATTATTGCTTTGCGAGAGTAGACTATGCTGAATTCACTGTTTAAAAAGCTCTTTGTATTGTCGACCACAACCTTAATGCTGACGTTGTTCATCATTGTTTCTTTTGCCAAAGTAGCTCAAGAGCAACGCGTAACCAAAGCCGATTTAGATCAGATCATTGATTTACAATTGTCTGTTGATTTACTGAGAAGCCAGTTGTGGGTTTTTCTTCAATATGGTGATGAAGCGAGTCTCAGCGAAGTGGACGTGGCTCAAGCCGAATTGGCGACTAAGTTAACCGCTTATAAGAAAAATAATAGTCAGCTAGGCAACATCCAGCGGATGAATCAGAGTTTAAACGCCTTACTCAACAAAGAGAAACAAGTCTACTTTTTATCAATTAATGGGCTAGATGACCAAGGCTTGGCGAATATCAATTCACGTGGTCTGCTTCATTCACGTTACAATATGATTGTACAAAACATGACGGAAGAGCTGGCGTATGTTCATCAGTCTGTACTTAATCGCAATGCGAAAAGTTTGCATCAGGTGATGATTTATGCCGCAGCATGGTTGATCATCTGTTCCGTTTTAGTCAGTGCAACGGCCTGGTTAATCTCGTTTCGTTTCAAGTCGGGTGCTGAAGCGATGAAAAATGCGATCCTCGATTTGGCTGAAGGGAAATTAGACTCGAAAGTTGAAGCCGTGAAAATGGATACCGAATTCCGAGTCATGGCGCAATTTTTTAACCAGATGACTTTGTCTCTGTGTGACACCACAGTGACTAAGCAAGAGTTGGAAGAAGAGGTGATGCGCCAGACGCAGCAGCTTAAACACAAGCAAGAACAATTGATCTTCTTATCTGAGCATGATCCTCTGACCAATCTGGTTAACCGACGCGCATTTGATAGAGCCTTAGAGAATGCCATCGTTAAGGCTAACCGCACTCAATGTAAGCTGGCGATTTTCTTTATTGATTTGGATGACTTCAAATCTGTGAATGACACATTCGGTCATGAAGCGGGAGATGCTATTCTTGTCGAGGTTGCCAATCGTATCACAGCGGCAATTCGTGAATCTGATTTTGCTGGCCGTTTTGGTGGGGATGAGTTTGTCATCTGTCTCGATCTTTTGTATGACTTTGATATTGTGCCGAAAAAGGCTGAGCAACTGCTGGATGTGATTAACGCTCCGATTCAGTTTAATGGTCGTACGCTCAAAGTCGGTGCCAGTATTGGCGTCAGTTATTTCCCCGATCAAACTAAAAACAAAGAAGCTCTGCTGAGTGTCGCTGATGAGGCGATGTATCGAGCGAAAAAGATGGCGGGTTCCGCGTGTTTTGATGGCAAAACAACAGTGTGTAGGAAAGGGTCGAAATCAGTCAGATTAACCTCTATCAATGATTAAAGTGATAATGAGCTTAGCGTGATCTAAGCAAGGGTACTGCAAGGCTCTGCTGAGAAGTGGCTAGTTGGTTAAACATTTCGTTCTCTTTTTCGTCTCTCGCTTAGACATGATTCTCAACCCAGTGTACGCAGTGAATGTACCATGAGTCACGCACCATGAGTCAAAGCGCTATAGGCTACCGCTCGCCTCATTTTGAATTCAGGCCAGTTCGGGTATTTTTGAATGGTTTGGTATCAGGTTCGGTCTTGCTCATCGATTAACAGTTCCGTCAAGTCCTGAATACTCTCAATGTGTTCTGCTACTGGGCGCTTGTTTGGGTTGTACCAGATGGTTTGCAACCCAGCTTCGTTGGCTGGATAAATGTCTTTTTCAAGCACATCACCAACCATGACGAGTTGGTGTGGTGGATGACATAGCGTTTTCGCTATCTCAAGGTAAAACTCCGCGCTGTTTTTATCCAACCCTAAATTCGCTTTACAGAAGTAACCGTTTATATACGGATCCAACCCCACTCTTTGAAAGGCTTGCTGTATGTCTTGTTCCGATGAATCTTGCGCACTGGTTGCTACGTAGATCGGATACTGAAGGCTAAGTGCTTTGAGCGTGCATTCCGCGTTTTTAACGGCTTTAACATTCGGCCACAAGTACATTTTTCCTTGTTGATCAGGAAAATCGACCATCAAGGTATTGCCCCAATCAAATAGATAGATTTTGTTCATTGCTCTCTCCGTGACGTTGTGACCTCGTGATTTCCCACCGATGGTTATCACTCTAGAGGTAAATTTCGCCGAAATGTGGATGTATTTACCTTGGTTATAGTTTTAATTTTCGTCGCTGTTCTTTCTAAGGCTATGTATTTATGTGCTTATCATCTTGGCATTCTCTTTGCTGACCGTTTTTTACCTCAGTGTTGGCTAGCTGAATGTGGCTATCAATAAAAGCCATTAATATTATGGATATTTCGTACCTCCATGATGTCAAAGCTAGTGCTTACACGTATAACATAGTACCTGACTTTAATGGTCAGGTAAGAATAATAGGCTGTCATTCTAATAAGGATTATTTATGAACATTAAGCCGTTACGTTGGTTGCTTCCGTTCGTTATTCTTGGAAGCGCTTACGCTGGCTATGCCGCGATTGCGTCGAGTGCTCCCGAAGATGCTGATCAGAAACCTGACAAGAAACCTCTGACTGTTACAGTCTCAACCGTTCACTCAAGTGATCACAAGGTGCTTATTACTAGTCATGGTGAACTGATACCTGTAGAAGTGACTCAGCTCTCAGCTCAGGTTTCAGGTGAGGTCATTGATTGGCATCCGAACTTTGTTGCTGGTGGTGTGGTGAAAAGGGGCGAAACCCTATTCACAATTGAAAGTGACAACTATCAAGCAGCAGTACTTCAAGCAGAGGCTGACTTGGCGAGTGCCCGAGCTGCGTTGATTGAAGAAAAAGCCAAAGCGGAGGTGGCTAAACGACAGGCGAAAAACCTGCCAGCTAAGCAGGTGACGGATCTTTATTTGCGCAAACCTCAGGTACTAAGTGCCATGGCTCAGGTGAAATCTGCACAGGCTGCGCTCAAGCGCGCCAATCGAGATCTTGAAAATTGCAAAATAGTTGCACCCTATGATGCTTTGGTCGTAGCGAGGGATATTGGTGTTGGCCAGTACATTTCAGCTGGAGCGCATGTGGCGACGTTAAACAATATTGAAGCGGCTGAAATACATATTCCCATTGCTGGATTTGATAGTGCCTTTTTACCGCAGCAATACGCTGGTCTTTCTGCCAATGTGATTCAGCGAGGGATTGTAGACATTCAACGTGAGGGGGTGATTAAACGTGACCTTGGCGTTGTTGATAGCACGACTCGAATGATCAATATGGTCGTTGGTATTGATGACCCATATGCGATTAATGCCGATGCTTCTCCACTCCAGTTTGGTTCCTATGTTGAAGTGCAATTTGTTGGTAAGGAACTAAAGCACATTTACCGTTTGCCACAAGAGTTGGTGAACAATCGACAGGTATGGGTAGTCAACGAGAACAATGAACTAGAACCCCGTACGGTCAATGTTCTGCGAGCAGAGAAAGAATTTATGCTCATCAGTGAAGGCTTGACGGACGAGGATCAGATCGTGTTAACCGTTCCTGAGTATCCGCAAAAAGGGATGCAAGTTGAAGTCGCTGTCGTTCCAACAGACTCTGAGCAATAAGGACGACACATGGACGATTCAAAACAAAAAGGGCTCATTGCTTACTTTGCTCACAATCCAGTTGCTGCCAACCTTCTTATGGTGTTTGTGCTGATTGTCGGAACGGTCAGCTTTTTCTTTATTCAACGTCAAATGTTTCCCAATATTGAAGTTAACTACATCAATGTGAGTGCTCAGTACCCAGGCGCGTCTCCACAGGAAGTCGAAGAGAGTATTCTCATCAAACTCGAAGAGTCGCTCAAAGACGTTACAGGGATCAAAAAGGCAGTAACGACGGCATCGCGAGGCAGTGGGGCGATAGAGATAGAGGTGGATGTTGATCAAGATGTTGACGATGTGCTGGATAAGGTCAAACAGAAGGTGGACTCGGTCTCAAATTTTCCCGCTGCAATGGAGCCTATTCAGGTTTATCAGTTTGAATTTCGCCAGGATGTGATTGAAATGGCGTTGGTTGGTAACCGCTCGCTTCTAGAGCTCAAGCCGATAGCCAAGCAGATCGAAGATGAACTGCTGCAGCTACAAAATGTCGCTTTGGTCGAGCTTAGTGCACCGGACTATGAAATCGCGATTGAAGTTGAGCCGCAGATACTGCGCAAATATAACCTAACGCTTAACGATATCACACAAGCGATCCAGCGTTATTCCGCGAACTACTCAGCAGGAGAGGTGAGAACGAATACAGGGATGATATCGGTTCGTATCGAAAATCAGTACTACAACGGCGATGAGTTTCGCGATATCCCTGTCAAAATCGGAGCGAATGGCGGCAAGGTATTGCTTCAGGATATCGCCACTATTAAAGATGGCTTTACAGAGGATGACCGATACTTCAAGTATTCTGGTGACAACGCCATTTACCTTTCTGTAAAAGCGACCAAAGACCAAAATATGGTGACGGTTGCTGAATCAGTGAAGTCTTACATTGAACAAAAGAATGCGCAATTGCCATCAGACTTGAAGATCAAAACTTTGGTCGACATGACCTATTACCTTAATGCACGTCTCGATATGATGCTGAAAAACTTGCTGCAAGGTGCTGTTTTGGTTGCATTAATGCTTAGCCTTTTCTTGCGCGTCAAACTGGCAATGTGGGTAATGATAGGTTTACCTGTCTGTTTCCTCGGGGCAGTGATGTTAATGCCTGCGATTGGTGTCAGCATCAATATTGTCTCCCTGTTCGCTTTCATTATGGTGTTAGGCATAGTCGTTGATGACGCTATTGTCATCGGTGAGAGTGCTTATTCTGAGATCGAGAAAAGCGGCGGCGGGGTTGATAATGTGGTACGTGGTGTTAAGCGCGTGGCGACGCCAGCTACGTTTGGCGTCCTTACTACGATTGCCGTATTCGCGCCGTTTTTGATGTCAAAGGGCATTGAACGTGCCTTCTTCTTTGGTATCGCAGCGATAGTGATTCTGTGTCTCATCTTCAGCTTGATTGAGTCCAAGCTGATCTTACCGTCACACTTGGCACATTCGAACTTTAAGCCGATTAAAAAGGGAAGCTGGCGAGATAGATTCAACCAGCGTTTCTTTAGTTTTGTTCATGGTCCGTACAAGCGCTTTGTTACCGCTTGTACTTACTGGCGCTGGAGCGTATTTGCTGGATTTGCAGCGTTGCTTGTGTTCAGCATTGCTTTGGTTATGGCGAACTACGTGAGAATCATACCATCGCCGAAAGTACCGCATGACTTCCCAAGCATTAAGCTGGTGATGAACGACAATGTGTCAAGTACACAGACTATCGACGCCTTGAAGCTGATTGAGAGTACGGTGCTAAAAATTGATGAGGAAACGGAGAAGCAAACCGGTCAGAACATGATTAGAGACGTTCTGACGTTTAATCAGGGGCGTAAAGAAGGTCGTTTGGTGATCCCACTAGTGGATGAAGAACTTCGTCCTTTTAATACGTTTGAGCTGGCCCGTCGCTGGCGTGAATCGTTGCCCGTGATACCCGGTCTGAAAATGCTGACTATTGCAGACAATGTTAACGATGATGGGAAAGGCGATGAGTTCGGTTTCCTTCTATACGGTGCCGATATCGAGACGCTCAACGCGGCAGGAAGGACATTGATCCTTGAACTCAAGCAGCAGGAAGGGTTATTTGATATCTCGTCTTCTATTGATTCTGGTAGTCAGGAAGTTCTGTTGTCTCTGGCACCAGTTGCCTATGATTTGGGGCTTAACCTTTCTGATATTGCATTACAAGTTGGCGGAAGCTTCTATGGCGGCGAGGCGCAACGTGTGCTGCGTGATGGAGAAGAGATCAAAGTGATGGTTCGTTACCCTAAGCTGACCAGAGAAGCATTTGCTTCGTTGCGCTATGCGGTGATCACTACCCCGGAAGGTAAGAAAGTGATGCTGGGCGATGTCGTGAACATTAACCAGAAACCAGGGGTAAGCAGTATTCGTCGTGAAGGAGGCTACCGTAGCGTCTATGTTTATGGTTCTATTGACGAAGAGTTGGTGGAACCAGACGAAGTGGTTGGCAGGATCCATGAGCAGATTATTCCAGACATCCTAGGAGATTATCCTGGTGTGACAAGCGAGCTTGGTGGCACGATTGAAGAACAACAAGCTCAGCAAGATGAGCAAAAAATCTTCTTTGTTGCAGGGATGATCATCGTCTATATCTTATTGGCCGTGCCGCTGAAGAGTTATACCCAACCACTTATCATCATGTCAGTGATCCCGTTTAGCCTCACGGGCGCAATCTGGGGACATTATTGGTTTGGTTTGGACCTTAGTATGATGTCGAGCTTTGGTTTGATAGCCGCCGCTGGGGTTGTGGTGAATGACTCGTTAGTCATGACCGATTACGTCAATCATGTGCGTGCTCGTGGGGTGGCAATTAAGGAGGCTGTGATTGAAGCTGGTTGTGCAAGGTTCCGTGCTATTACACTGACTTCAATCACTACGTTCGTTGGCGTTTTACCCATTATGTTTGAAACGAGTTTGCAGGCAAGATTCGTGATTCCAATGGCGGTTGCTTTAGGTTTTGCCGTGTTGTTTGCTACCTTACTAACGTTAGTGCTCGTTCCTTGCTTGTACCTGATGCTGGATGACATTAAGGGCATCTTCCGCTGGATAAAACAGAAACTGACTCGCCGCTCGTCAGGCAAGGTTGTTGAACAGTAATTCAGACACAAGGGGGCAATTAAGCCCCTTTTTTATATCTGACCAAGGCCAGTTTTCTTTGTTGACCTGTCTAGAGCTTCATAGTTTATAGTGTTGATATCAATATAAGGGTGAAGCATGTATCGAATTTCTCAACTGGCACAGCAAGTCGGCTACCAAATGTTTGTTCTAAAAAAGTCTAAATAGAAACGACTGCGCAAAGTGTGGCTTTGGGGTGGGTGTCATCAAACCAATCCGCTGTGTTTTACGTTTGCAGAAAGCCTTGTGTCATGAGTTGGATATTGTGCTCGAACAGACGGTTTAAGAACGCTTCACTGAGTTCAATACCGTGGATATTGAGTAAGGCTTGCGGAGCAATAAAGGGAAAGACCATTAAGCTAACGTAAGAAACACGACATAAGGTCGGATCAACGTCTTTACGTAGTACACCGCTGTCAACCAATTGGTCGAAGACGACGTTCTGCATCGGCTGAGCGATGTCGTCGAAGACTTTTTCCAGTAGTTTTCGCTGTGTTTCGGACGGTGGCATATTCATGACTTGTGCGACTAATCTAGGAAACTGGGGTATTTTGACCATTTCCCGATAATAGGTGCGCATCAGATCGAGGAAGTTTTTCTGATTGCTATCGGCAGCCAGTGCCCTGAGTTGTTGCTTCATCGGATCAAGTGTTTCACGCAACATGGTCTCAAACAGCCCTTCTTTGCTACCGAAGTAGTATCGAATCATCGCGACGTTTACCCCTGCTCGCTTAGCCACTAATCGGGTCGAGACTTTGTCATAAGCCATCATTGTAAAGAGCTCTCTAGAGTGCTGGATAAGCTTGGCTCGCGCATCGATTTTTGTACTCGGACGACCCGCTTTTCTGAATGATTCAGCCACGATTAATGCCTTAGATATTAAACAGGTGATTAATTATAGGGCGTTGTTCTGGGACTCGATAGTTAAAAAAATTCAACACTATTTAATCATGTGATTAATTGATTGATTATTGTGAGCGAGTTAAACGTGTAGCGTGGTACGGAAAGAAAATACCCGCACAGTGGGCATACTGTGCGGGCAAACAAGGGCAACAATTTAAATTTTTTAGTTTGGAGATTGTTGGTCAAAATGTCCATATCCAAACTGTTATAAAGTATTCGCTGTCTTTAGAATGACTTTGTATCAGTGTAACCAACGTGGTTTAAAGTAACACTAATGTTATTTTTGTTTAAATGTTAAATATGAAAATATAAATTTCATTTATGAAAATTTCGTGCAACAAGTAGAGGGTAACTTTGCACGATATGAAGGGGCGCTATTGGTTACTGTGTGCCTCAATTGAGTCTCTTTGTGGATAAATGAGAGCGGCATACACCGCTCTGGGTTTATTGATTCGGATTTGCTTGCCAATTGACCTGACGGCCATTGCTCAGTTTTGCCACTATGGAATAGGGTGATATTTTGATGTCTGACAAGTCGATGCTTTTGGGGCCAAAATTAGCGGTAATAGTACTGCCGTCACTAAACACGGTTTGCTGAATTTGGCCTGACTCATCTAGCCATTTAAAGTCCAAGAGCTGTTTGTCCCACAATTGTTCATGGATTGGTTGGTAACCCTGCTGATAGTGTGCAAGTGCTGCAAGTCTCGGGCTATTCGGTTCGCTTGCCTCATCTCGTGTCAGATGAACCATTGGTGGCGTATTGTAAAGCATGGAAGTCAAATCACGCTCTGCCTGAACATTGGTGAACTTTAAGCTGTCACTGTGCCAGTGGTGGCTATTGATCACTTCGTCGTGGAAAACCATCTGGTACAAAGGTACTCGATATTGCGGAGCGAAGAGCAGGGTTTTATAGGGTTCTTTTACTTTCGCCTGTTTAAAAAAGAAGTCCGGTTTGTGGTCTGGATACCAGCGGCCCAGAAAATACGGTGAACGAGCATCGTGTTTCATTTCGTTATCAGTCCAGCCAAAACCTATCGTTTCAAGGCCGTGAGCAAAAGCGATTCCGGTTGTGGTGAGACTATTCCCATCTTCTGATCCAAGTACCACATCATTTTGTTCGGCAATCCACCCCATTCTCTGATTGAAGGCATTTAACATAGCGCTTTCACTACTATGATCTCGATAGTCTTCTCTTGCCATGGCTGTGGCATCGACATCGAGAAACAAACTGTTAAATCGACCATATTTCACAATGTCCTTAACTCGTTGCTTAACATAATCTAACTGACAATTCGGGTTTAGGTAGTAACCATGCCCACGGAATCCTTTTTTCTTCTTGCCGTTTGCTTGTTCAATCGCGCATTGCTCTCTCATCGATGCTGGTAGCTGTGCGGTTAACCATGTGTCGTTTAAGCCGCGCGGAATGGCAGTGTTATAGGAATCATAAGTGGCAACCAGATAGCCTGAACGCTTTGCGGCATCAATGATCTTTGGTTGATAAAAGGCGGGCATCCAGTTGTCAAAGCCGAGCCAAAGTTTGCTCAGTCCGGCTTTGCTCATGTTCGCGAGCATATCGCTTGATAATGCTTGTCCCCACTTATCGGGAGCGATCAGGTATGGCGAAGCCTGTTCGATAAGCCAGCGTTTTCGTTGCTGAGCCACCTGAAATTGATCTGCAATGGCATTGTTGTTTTGTGATGGCGCTGGTGCCGAATACATGAGGTGTAAAGAGGCATTCAGCGAGTCGACCAGCACTTGTTTATGATAATGACTCATCAGGTCCACCCCTTTTTTTAGCGGCTTCAGCTGTGTTGTTGCAGAGCGAGGTATAGTGAGACTGGTTTGTTTAAAGTACCAGTTTTTAAGGCCCCACCAGTCCTTGACATCGTCTGTGCTAATCATGTCTTTACCGAACAGGTAAACTTGGCTGGCCCCAATCAACTTCACTAATTGAGGGTTAGTCTTTGCCTTATCTGCGAGAGTGGATGAAAGATTGTGGTCAATTCGCCATTGTCTGTAAGCCTTCGCTCCGTCCAGCCAGTCGTTGCCCAGTGTAATGCGCACCTTGAAGGCTTGATTTTGGTTGAGTGAGGTGAACTGATGTTTCGCCTTCATGTCAACGTTAGGCTCTGAGCTGGAGAAACTCAGAATATTGTTAGTCGGGGTGATCAACTGGTAACTGATGGTTTGTTGACCTTGTTGAATCGTCCAGAATGGCATTTTTAAGTCTTGAGTCGTGTTAGCACCTGAGTGGTTTTCTTGCAGATAATTGGCCCAAATCTTGTTGTTTGTCGGGATTCGCATTCCTTCACTAAACGGTAGGTAAAGCGTATCCGTTTGAGTTTGTGCGAGATCAAACCAACTTAAAGCTAAGGGTTTGCCTCGTAAGATTTGTGGCTGTTTAGTGACAGAGAAGCTGAGCTCCAATGCGCCGTTTTTTAGTACTGCAGAGGTCTCGAGACCGCTTGGCTGTAAGATCCAATTTGCTTGATTGGATGACTCTTCGTTGAGCTGGGAACTGGTCTGAGGTTGGCCATTAACGCGCAACGACGCGCTGTTAACGATGAGGTTGTTCCAGCGGATGCCTAAATCTTGCGGAGAAATAGATATGTGATTGACTCGGTCACTCAGTATCACATCCTGGGCTGTGACGGAGAAACTTATCGCCAATAAAGAGAATGAAGCCAGAGTGGTCAAAGGGTTGAGTTTAGCAGGCATGACAAATTCCTATGGGTCGTTAGAGACATTCATTAGAGCTCACGATCGAAGGATTAATGTCACCCATATGTCTCAATTGACTGTCTTGCGAGCTTACCTTTACGGTGAAAAGGGAATGGCAAGTCTTTGTATGTATTCAACTTTAAGTCCTTGTTGATACTCAAAGATAGAGACCGACGCACTGAGGTGCTTGGCTCCTTTGGGTTGCTGGGTTTTATCAGGAAACGGAACGTTGAACTGTTGAATTGGCGTACGTTTGTTGAGCAATGTATAGTCGTGACTAAACCATTGCCAGTTTGCAACGGGTTTGGCACAACTGTTTACCACGACGGGTGGGGTAATAATGACCCGCTGAGTTATGTTGTCTAGCGTTAACCAGTGGCTATTTTTCGGTATCGCGACGACTAAATCGTAGTCATTGCCATTAAGCTTTAGTCGATAGATGCCTGCTTTAGGTTCCTGAAGCATTTCTTTACTTTCGATCTCCTGATAGTTTGGCTGAGAGGAAAGTAAGCCCCGTAGCATGGCTTTCTTTTCGGGTGATATCAGCTCAACTTCTAACGCTGAGTGGACATTTTCAGCGGATAACTTAACTTGAAATCCTTGTGAAGAAAGGCCAGAACGACGAACAAAGCTAAGGCTAAGATCGGCAGGTAACGGTTTTGAATAGCTGACGAGTTGCCGCCCACATTGAGATCGCTGCATAATCTCCTGCTTTATGGGTAGCCAAAACTCACGGCTGATGCTTTGTTGATTGAGTGCGAGATGCAGCTCTTGCCAAGCGAGTTGAGGTTGGCTTCTGAGCAGTGCTTCATAGGTTCGCGCGAGTGGCGTGTTGTCAAACCAGTTTGCGTAGACATTGGGTGGAGTGAACAAAATACACAACACATACAACAGTCGATAACTCATGACGTCGCCTCATTGAGTCGATAGCCGACCCCACGGTGGGTTTCAATGTTCAATACTGGCAGCTTTTGGCGCAGGCGGAGCACATGGTTATCTATGGTGCGAGTGCTAGGAAATGCTTGATATCCCCAAACTTTATTGAGCAGCTCATCTCTGTGAAACACTCGCCCCTGATGTTGCACAAGTAAGACCAATAACTGAAATTCTTTCGGCTTCAAGGTAATAATTTGGTTGTTGAAGCTCGCTTCGCGTTTGGCTACGTGGATTTCAATGCCACCATAACTCAGTGAACTATCTCCTAATGGTCTTAGGTGGCTTACTACTCGAGCTAACAACTCTTCATGAGAAAAGGGTTTAGTGACATAGTCTTTGGCACCTGCCATCAAGCCTTCTACTTTCTGTGACGTGTCTACTTTTGCAGTGAGGATAATGACGGGGAGTGCTTTTAACAGTAACCAGTGCGGCAAATGCCTTAAGCTGTCGCCGTCGCTCAGCTGCCTGTCGAGGATGACGAGATCCGCTTTAAACCATTGTTGCTCGACTCGATGAGACTCCTGCTCCCAGAGGCAGTGGTAGCCGTTTGATTCAAACAAAGACACCAGCCCTTGTCCAAGCAATAGGTCGTCTTCAATCAATAGTAGGGTTTTCACAAGGGTAACTCCAAAGTACAACGAGTAGGGCGACGCTGAATGCGTAACCTTCCACCCATTAATTTGATTAGATGTTCAACAATATTCAAACCTATTCCCATATTTTCACCACTGGTGGGTTGCCTTGCTCGTGCGAGGAGTCGTCTCATCGGAGAAAGAAAGTCGCCCTGATCCATGACTTCAATCACCAAAGTGCGGCTCAGTATGACGTTAACCTGTATCTTGCCTTGCCCGTGTTGTTTGGCATTGTTGATTAGGTTATCCAAACAAATGGAAAGCCAATAGAAAGGCAAGGTTAACTCTCTGTCTTGGTTTAGCTGGTATTCTAGCTGGTGCTTTTCACAAATATGCTCAAGCCAATCCCCAACGTAAGCCGTTTGTTTCAGTAATTGTTCAGCACGTTGTGTGCTCAGGTAGACTTTACTGTTCTCCGTTAATTGCGCTAATCGTTGGTGATCGGACATTAAACGCCAAACGGCTTCCTGCGCACGTTTGGGTAAGTGATCAAACTGATGACGAAACATTTCTACCGTCAACCCAAGGCTGGTGATTGGGGTACGCAATTCATGTGTGAGCAACTGCAATATGAAGCGTCTTTCACGATTTTGTCGACGTTTGGCGTACAGTCCTCTTGCTGCTATCAAGAGTGTTAGCAAGGACAATCCAGCGACAAATAAGCGCAGCGCCAGAATGTTTTCCGGGATCTCGCTGATACAAAGGTTGCTATAACGCAACGTACAGCTTGGGCCTGAAAGCGTCATATTGAGCTTGCGTGCCAGTGGTTGCCATGTTTGCGCTGGTATGGACTTCCAGCCCTGCTCGCCACTTAGCCAAAGCCTATCCTTCTCCATCCAAGCTCGATAGCCATTTAGTAAGGCTTCTCGTCCTTTTCCTGAAAGTGGCGATAGGGCATGATGCAAAGGGTGTTGCACATTACCAATGGTCAGGAAGGGTAGCAGTTCCTCTTTTTCAGCATCGGGCCGCAGCGCAAGGTAGCGATCAGCAAAACTTCCGCCAGCGGGATGGCGCAGAGTTCGGTCGCTAAACCACCGTGGGTTGAGACTTTGACTGCGGCACATTGCCAATTCGAACTCAACCGCGTCTTTGAGATGTTCAGCCGTAGAGCCCTCTGAACGACAGGTCTGAGATACCTTATAAACCGTTTCAATCTCTGGCCAAGAATAATGCGCAAAATCTGGGTAGCGAGCACTTTCCTTGAGTAGTTCGACTGGAAAGCGACTAAGTTGCTGTTGACTTACCGATAAATCCGCCGATTGCCAGCTCTGTTGATAAAGTGATTGCCATTTGTCTTGAACACTCTGTGCCTGAGAGCAGAGAGGAAATAGCATAACAAAACACATAGCCAGATAATATTGGCGCATTGGTGGACTCGTGTTGGCGTTGGATTCTCTGAAATTCTAGCGGTTTTTCAGTAGAGTTTGTAACCCCTATGTCAACACTGTTGATCGAAAGTGAGGTGACTTTACTTAACAAAGGTTAATGATTGTTGATGACATGAGCATTAATCTTGAGCTCTGCAAAAAACAAGGAGAAGTAGAATGTTTGAGTGGCGAGTCAAAACTTTTTCAGAGTTATCGGTATACGAACTGTATGAATGTTTACGCTTGCGAGTAGATGTGTTTATCGTCGAACAGCAGGCACCTTATCGTGATTTGGACGGCAAGGATGTTGACCCGGAAACTCGGCATGTTATGGGGTTCGATGGTGATAAACTGGTAGCCTATAGCCGATTGATGGCTCAAGGACTGGGCTACCCCCCAGAGGTGCAACAGTTTATTGAGGCCAACGATAAGGACGTGTGTATCGGTCGTGTCATCATTGCGAAAAGTCACCGCGGAAAGGGTATCGGGCACGATCTCATGGCATTGAGTTTTAGGACGATCCGAGAAATTTATCCCCAAGATTCGATTTTTATATCTTCTCAGGAACACCTCAAAGACTACTATGGCGCTTATGGCTTTAAAGTCTTCACCGATCGCTACGATGAAGATGGATGTACCATGTTGGGACTCCGTTTTGTGCCGTCCATTAAAGGTGACACTGAACCTCTTAACCTCGCAGTTTCTGCGAGTCCCAATTGAGCACTCTCCAGTTAGGGCGTTTGGCAATGGCTCTCAACTGAGGACATGGGTTAACCAAGTTAACGAAATCAGCGCGTTCGCACAAAGGCAGATCGTTGATTGAGTCGGTAAAAAAAATGAATGTCTGAGTAGTGAGTGGTTTGCTGTGAAAGCCATTGCTCCAGCCTAGTGACTTTGCCTTGCCGGTAACTTGCCACTCCCGCCACTTTCGCAGTGTAACGGTTATTGTGAGTGACCAAGTCGATCCCCATTGAATGGTTGACCCCCAAACGTTTTGCTACCGCGTCTACAATGAAACTCACGGTAGCGGAGATGATCAGGGTCTGTTTTCCTTGTTGATGTAGCTCGTTTAACAAGGAAATAGACTGGGAAATTGCGTGGGTGCAATCCACTTATCGACACATTCTTCAACCAGTGATTCCACCTCTTGTATTGGTAAGTCCGCTATCGGAAGCATAGCGAATTGGAGATACTCATCCATGTTCAATTTTCCCTGTGAATATAACTGCATTAGGCGTCGATCTTCTTCTAGAAAATTGCTTGTCTTAACGATACCTTTTTCCACCAGAAACTCATTCCATAGCATGGCACTGTCAGCATGGATTAATGTTTCGTCAAGGTCGAAAACGTAGAGGGAATTAGACATGATGGACTCTCGCTGATTAAGTATGGCAGGCAGGGCAGATTAGCGAACAAGTATGACAGTTTGTTTTCACTTACCGTTGAACTTGTTGGACAGGTTTTTCAGGGAGCGAAATTTGATTGTCGACACTGATGATTTTCTGATATTCACCAGATTCGAACAGTTCCTGAATGCCTAATTTCAGGGCTCTCTTCAGTTTTTGATTGCGGTTTGGGTTGTGTTTGGAAAACATCACAAACATGTCTTTTTCGATGATCGCTTTTGGGTGGACTCGTATCTGTCCAATTTGGATGGCCGTAAGCAAGGTTCCCATCATGTAGTACCCCCGTTCAATGGCCGCGGGGTAAGCATCGAGTCGGTGTTTGGCTAACTTAATAAAATTGCTTTGATCCTCATTGGCTATTTCCAGTTTGACCCCGTGGGAATTCATCAAACGGGTGACTTCATACGCCTGCGTCGCGCCGATACGGAAGTTATTCAAATCCGACATATCCTGCCAGTCGAAGTGACTTTTGCTATGGTAAAAAACACAACTTTCTGAGTGAAGAGCGGCTCTGAAAATTCAAAAATTGAAGTGCGTTGATCATTTTTGAACCAAGGGAAAGTACCGTCAAACTTGCCAGTCTCAGCATATCGATACGCTCTGCTCCAAGGGTGATACTTAATGTCGACTGTGTAGCCTTGAGTTGCATAGGCAGCGGTAACGAGATTTTCTGCTATTTTGTATTCGGGATTATTCTGGCTACTCGTGTAAGGTTCCCAGTCTCCGACAACAAATGTCACGGTGCGTTCATTGCTCTGAGCGAGACACAGTGATGAGTGTATAATCAACAACACTGATGTGAAAAGTCTACTCATACTTTGCCCTCTTATATGCCCTATCTTCAAATCTAGATGACAATTTAAGTAATAAGTAGTTTGACTGACAAAGATTAATGAATGGGCGTTTGTTTTAGTGACCTCTTAGCCAAGTTAGCCTTGTTGAAAAAGCATTCCGACTCTGTCACCTTGGCGGTCGTACATTATTTGGTGGAGGCTGGCGCGCCATTGGCCACTTTCGCTTTGTTTTGTGCGCTTTGATAGGCGGGAACATAGTTAATGAGTGCTTGTTCTATTTCCTTTGGTTTTATCGGCTTGGATAAGAAACCATTCATGCCAATTTCAAAACAACGTTCTCGTTCTTCTTTGATCACGTTGGCAGTCACGGCGATAATGGGCACATAAGCGGCCCAACCTTCGAGTTGGCGTATCTTTTGTGTCGCTTCGTAGCCGTCCATAACCGGCATGTGACAATCCATTAAAATGGCATCCACTTTATTGTGTTGACAGTATTCCCATGCTTCTTGGCCATTCTCGGCTATATCAACTTCAAGTCCGAGCAGATTCAGCATTACTTGTATCACTTGTTGGTTAACTCGTGTGTCTTCGACGACTAACACTTTGAGACCAGTGGTGTATTTCGGTGCCAGCTTTTTCATCTGAGTAGTTGAAGAGGCCGGAAACTCAACCAAGTTGGGCGAAGGTGGAGTGCACGCGCTTGGCCCTAACGCGGCTCGAACTATTGGTATCGAGAAGTAGAAGCTGCTGCCGAGGTTAACTTCGCTAGTTACTTCAAGCGTCCCCCCATCATTTGAACGATTTTCTGGCTGATTGCTAGCCCTAGACCTGTTCCTCCGTACTGTCGTGTGATACTGCTATCAGCTTGCTGAAATTTGTTAAAGATTGAGCCCAATTTATCTTTTGCAATGCCTATCCCCGTATCTTTGACTTCAAACTGTAGCTGCTGACAGGACTCACTCTCCAACATCTTTAAATTGAGTTCGACGTAACCCCTTTGGGTGAATTTAAGCGCGTTCCCGATAAGATTGTTGATGACCTGTTTGAGACGTATTGAATCGGCTTCAATTTTCTGAGGTACAGCCGGATCGATGTTGCAATCGAAGAACAACTCTTTCTGTTTGGCTCTAATACTGTACTCGTTGGCTTGCTGTTGTATCAGTAGCTTTAAGTCGAATTCAGTCGGGTCTAATTCAAAGTGGCCGGCTTCTATTTTAGAAAAATCGAGGATGTCATTGATGATATCGAGTAGGGTATGAGAAGAGGTGAGTAGAATGTCGACATAATTGCGCTGTACTTCGTTGGGTTTGGTTTCTTTCAGCAGCTCTGCCACACCAACGATGCCATTCATTGGGGTTCGTATTTCATGGCTCATGTTGGCTAAAAACTCACTCTTCTTTATATTGGCGATTTCCGCTTTTTGTTTGCAATCGGTAATCTTTTGGTAGTTGTCCTGCAGTTGTTCAACACAATGGTTATAATCTTCGATGAGTAAGCTGATTTCATCACCAAACATCCGCTTGGGGGCGTTAACTTACTTGGAGTGGGTCCATCGTCAAAGTCCGCCATGGCGGAAGAGAGGTTAGCAATGGGTTTTGTAATAAGCCTGAGGGTAATCCAAATTAAGCTGGCAGCAACGATAAGGGTTTGGGTAAAAGTTAAGGAAAGAACAATCCAAAATTTTTGCCAAAGTAGCTCATAGCGGGGACCAAGATCCGTTTCTATTTTCAGTTGACCGAGTGTGAAGCTCTTGTTGCCCTGCTGATAGGTGAGATCCCAAGTATTGGTTATCTTTTGGCCTTTTGTTGGTGTGCCAAGTTCAATGATAGACTGACTGCTATCGATAATGGTGAGTCGGTCTACCCAAGGTAATAGAAATATCCCCTTCGCTTGGGTCAATAGCTGCTTTTGATCTTCCATCCACAGGCTATTCTGTAAACTGACCACATAGTTGTCCTCGACCTGCAACATCTGCTTATCGAGGTTCTCTTGCTGCGTTCGGTAATCGACGTAGAAACTCGTGCCCGCTATAGCAAAAGCCAGAGCCGTGCTGACGAAAAAGGTGACAATGACAAGCTTCTTGTCGATGCCAAGTTGACGTTGTTTTCTCATAGCAAATTTTTTATGTGTATCATTGCTTACTAATAGCCTAGTTGGCATTGTGGTTTTAGGGAAACTATTTTGAACACCAAGTCACTATCCATTTCAGTTTTTCTCGGAGAAGTGCGAGGTGAAAATCACATCGACACAATGAAGGAATACGGCAAAGAGGCTTTTTTGATGTTTGTGTTTTCTACTGAGTGTCACTGACATCAGGTTTGCTGCCTGAATGATGGGCTGAAGCAATAAAAAACACCATTGAGTGAATCATGGTACATACTTAAATAAAGCTCC
The DNA here is from genome assembly GCA_019339365.1 of Vibrio neptunius. NCBI lineage: Bacteria > Pseudomonadati > Pseudomonadota > Gammaproteobacteria > Vibrionales > Vibrionaceae > Vibrio > Vibrio neptunius. Next base: position 1,309,274 of record CP079860.1, read on the forward strand.
ACTTTAAAAGGACTTACAGTGAGGCGTTGGAAAATCTGGTTGATTGTTTACAGCCCAGCTTTGTTGTGGGCGGGTCTGTCGTTAAAAGAGGCGAATTGGTGGGTAGAAAACCTGGTCGCTTACCCAAGTCTGTTTTTAATCGTCTATCTATTGTTTGCACTGATTCTCGCATTAAGAATGAAGTGGGCGCCAAGTGCGATATGTATTGTACTGGCGGGAGCATTTGCCTTGATGGCGCCAAAGTCCAATCAAACGCTAGTTGCACGCTGCACGAATTCCGTCTCAGTAGTACAGTTTAACCTCTACTATGAAAACCCTGACGTTAACGCATTTATTAACTATTTACTCACCAAACCTGCTGATTTAGTTGTGATGCAAGAAGTTGCACCAGACATTGGTGATAAGTTGCAAATGCTTAATGATGTTTATCCTTATTTTTATGGAGGGCAAAAAGGGGTAGGTTACCCTTCAAGTCAGATGATACTGAGTGTTTCCCCGTTAAAAAATATGTCAGTGTTTACAACGCCGGATCAACAAAACATCATTCGTGGAACTTGGTATCCTCACAATCAAAGCGCGATGACGCTCATTGTGGCCCATCCCACTTCACCGAGGAACAAAGAGTTGTGGTATCGGCGAAATGCTCTGATCAGGACTATTGAATCCTTGGTCGAACTCTACCCCAGCGATGAGGTCATGATATTGGGGGACTTTAACCTCTCTGCGGTCAGCTTACGTTTTGCAAAACTGTTCCCGACTTTTCAGAAAGCTCCGGTGGCAAGTTGGCCAAATTGGTCAGAGGCGTTTAATACGCCTCCAGTCTCGATGATCGCCATTGATCACTTGTGGCTACAGTCTATGAATTCAGGCAGAAAGATTTGCCAGCGTCAAAGTTCACCTCATCCTACTGGCTCAGACCATTTTCTAATCAAAACCGAGATTGGTTATTGATTATTATTCTCAACTTGTTGTGTGAAGGTTTTAGCTAGGTTACCCTCCGATTAACTTAATCAGCCTTTGGATGGTAACTATGGCAAATTTGGCGATTACGGAAATGAAATCCTTTATTCCCAGCAAAGATTTTGAAGTTTCGCAACGATTTTATCAGGCGTTGGGCTTTGAGGTTGCTTCAGTCTTCGGTGACGTTGCTTACATGCGAAAAGATCACACCGCTTTTCTGCTGCAGAACTACTATCAAGTTGAACACGCACAAAACACCATGATGCATTTACTGGTAGAGGATGCGATGGGTTGGTTGGAGCATGTTAAGGCGTCCGGTGTCGAAAAGGACTTTGAGTGCAAAGTGACTGAGTTGATTGAACAACCGTGGGGCATGTTGGAGTTTTGTTTGATCGATCCTTCTGGCGTGCTGTGGCGAATCGCGCAAAACATCCGCTAATGTAAAAACGCCCCTCATTCTAGAGGGGCGTGTGCCTTTAATCCAACGACTTCTTGAACCTTGTCGAGGCGATCAATAGGCCAATCACAGTAAAGCAGGCCAGCCATAATGTGTCGTGCCACATACCACTGAGATCTGAGCCGCGAAGCACAATACCGCGAATTAGGCGCATAAAGTGTGTGGCGGGTAAAGCTTCAGAAATCCATTGAGCCGCATTAGGCATTGCTTCATACGGGAACATAAAGCCTGACAATAATATCGAAGGCAGCAAAATAAAGACGGTCATCTGCATGGCTTGAAGCTGTGTGGACGCTACGGTCGAGATCACTAAACCAAGAGTAAGGCTTGCGGAGATAAACAACAGCGTCCCTAGAAGGATCTGGCTAATAGCTCCGTTAATCGGTACATCAAAAATGAAGTGACCTAGTCCCAGAATAATGAACACTTGAATCAGGCCGACAAAAATATACGGGACGATTTTAGCGACCATCAGTTCGAAAGAGTGGATTGGTGTAGTGATTAACAATTCCAGATTGCCACGCTCTCTTTCTCTTACAATGGCTGCACTGGTGAACAGAATCATCGTCATTGTTAGGATGACACCAAGCAAACCCGGCACAATATTCACCGCAGAACGACGACTTGGGTTGTAGAACAAAGCGACTTCAAAGGTCTTTTGTTGTTCTGGGCGGATGTCAAAATCAAAGTCCGTTAATGGCATATTCTGCAATGCCAAAATCGCAGAGCTGATCATGGTGTCGGAACCATCAACCACCCATTGCCCCAGCACTCGACCTTGAGTCATTCTTTGCGTGAGGTCAGATGGAATGATTAGAGCAGCACGTATTTCACCGTTCTGAATGGCTTGTTCTGCCTGTTCCGCGGTCGGGTATGTAGCTTTGACGTCAACCACCTGAGTGACCTTAACGGATTCTGTTATGACGCGTCCGGCAGTGCTCTGACTTTGGTCTACGACACCAATAGGAATATTTCGTACATCGGTGTTAATCGCAAAACCAAATAGCAGCAGTTGAATCAGGGGAATCATCACAACCATGCCAAAGGTGATGCGGTCACGGGAAAGCTGACGGATTTCTTTAAACATGATCGCCTTCATGCGAGCGATTGACTGGATCATTGTCTTCCTTCTCCCGTGACGGTGACAAACACATCTTCTAGGCTCGGTCTGGCTAGATTCATTTCCGCTTCACTGAGCTCAGGAAACTGTTGGCGTAACCATGCAATCGGATCTTGGATATGTTGATGAATCAAAACTCGAAGTCGAATGCCCAATTGCGCGGCAGAGCGCACTTCCTCTCTGGCAAGAAGGGATTCCTTCAATGCCCGCAAATTGTCTGCTTTGACCTCAACAATGTTGACACCCATATCGGCCATTAACTGTTCTGGCTCGCCATCGGCACGAATTCTTCCCGCTTCCATGATGGCGAGTCTGTGGCAACGCTCCGCCTCATCCATGTAATGAGTCGTAACCAGAATCGTGGTTCCTTGGTCTGACAGATCAAAAAGTTGTTCCCAGAATTCGCGGCGGTTTTCTGGGTCAACGGCTGAAGTCGGTTCGTCAAGAAACAAGAGCTCAGGCTCATGCATAGTGGCGGCTGCGAGGGAAAGGCGTTGTTTCTGGCCGCCACTCATCCCACTGACACGTTGTTTTCGGCGCTGGTCCAAGCCGTAGGTTTTCAACTGTTCGTTGATACGTTGCTTGAGGTGCTTTGACCCCATACCGAATATTTGACCGATAAACTCTAAGTTTTCCTCGACGGTTAAATCGTCATATAAGGAGAACTTCTGCGTCATATAGCCAATTTTGAGGCGCAGCAGTTCAGACTGGCGTGGTATTTCTAACCCTAGTACATCGACATCACCTTCACTTGGGCTGAGCAAACCCGTTAGCACTCGGATGGTGGTGGACTTCCCACAGCCGTTAGGTCCAAGAAAGCCGTAAATACTGCCTTTGGGTACATTGAGTGTGATGTCGTCAATGGCGGTGAAATCACCAAACCTCTTTACCACATTTTCCGCTTTAATCGCATATTCCATAGGCACTACTCTCTAGACAAGTCTATTTGTGCTGGGATGCCAGATGGTAGTCGCTGAGCCGAGGACTCAAGGTCAACTTCTGCCAGATACATCAAGCGAGAACGCTCGTCTTCGGTGAGCGCATAATAGGGCGTAAATGAGGGCTCGCTGGCAACCCAACGAACGGTTCCAGAGATTGGGTTTTCAACACCATCTACCGTAACGGAAACGGATTTGCCCGGTATGAAATCAACGCGATGGTTAGCTGGCACATAAACACGCGCATACGGGATGCGGCTTGCCTGTATCACGGCGACCACACCATTGACGGGAACGCGTTCGCCCAAATGGTAAGGTAAGTTATCCAACACCCCATCACGGGTGGCGGTAATGGTGAGCTCGCTAAGCTTCTGTTGCTGGAGAGTCACATCAGCCACAGAAGCCGCGAGTTCGGCTTTTGCTTGTTCGATATCTTCAAGGCGTGAGCCAGCTGTCAGCTTGCTAAATTCTTCCTTTGCTGAGTCCAGTTCTGCTTTCGCAGAGTCACGTGCCGCAAGTGCGGTGTCTTTCTCTGATTGGCTGATCAAGCGTTTTTCAACCAACTCTGCTTTTCGGGTGTAATTTTTCTGGGCTTCAGTTAATTGAGCTTCAGCACGTTTAACACGAGCTTGAGAAGCAGCAATATCTTCTGGGCGTTCACCATTGGTTAATTTGAGTAGGTAAGCTTCTGCTTTGGATTGCTCAGCAACGGCACGGGCGAGTACCGCTTCTTGGCTAGTGGTATCAAGTTGCACCAACACTTCGCCTAGCTTTACTTGTGATCCTTCTGTCGCAGGTAACGCACGGATGATTTCGTTGGCGGTTGCAGTGAAGGTAACACGGTCTCTCTCCAACGTACCAAGTGCTTGAGATGAGTCATCTTGTGTACAGGCAGTTAACAGCGAAATCAGAACAGAACCGATCAAGAACCGTTTCATAAAGTACTCCAAATCAGCAAGTTAAGGTGAAGGTGTCGCTAAGCGGAGCGATACCATTGATTGTCTAAGTAGGATATATTCTCGGTTAACTATAGATACAGAAACTTAATTCATACAAAATTAATCTAGTGATTAATTCTGTATGATTTCTTCTTTTTCTTCATGCAGTTATTACAGAGGTTGTAATGGACTTTGAGCAAATGAGTGAGCAAGCTCTTTGGGAACTAGCCAATCCAATAATGGACAATTTAATGCAGGCTTCGACAGAGATAAATCATGCGAAACATGTGCAGGATTTTACCCCGCGCTTGCGCGATATCGTAAAGCCGGACTATTTCGAGCGTGTCGTGAAACAGTACCAGTCACAAAAAGGCGTGTTCGCTGACCGAGTTCCGGTGGCACTGTTCAAGCGCCCTGATTCAACCGCCTTTGTCTGGAAGCAAGGTTTCAGTCGAGTTGAAGGAGATTACGTCGCTGAAATGGTCTTGGTTTATCGTGAAGGGAAGATCATGGTGGATCACGTGATGGTGTTTTAACCGAACTCTGACGGCTATAGGCATTGCGGTCCCTCAGATAAGGCTTTAGAATCGCGTCTCCACTAACATAAGCGCATGTTTGAGGAACTATGAACAATGCCCAAGCGATAGTGGCGCATCAGGCGAAGCACACGATATCACCTAAGCGTGAAATTGTACTTCGCGAGATGTTGTCACTGGCAAAAATGGCATCAATGATTGCTGTCCCATTTTTGCTCATTACTCTGGCTTGGATCTAAACCAGAGCACACAGCACAAGGATGTGTGCTATCGGGTTTATTCGGCAACACCACCTTGAGTCAGCTTCGCCGGATCAAGCAAACGCTCTAGCGTAGTACGATCAAGATCCGTTTCTTCTTCTGCGACGTCAATAATGGCACGTCCTTGTTTGTATGCCTTCTTAGCCACTTCAGCTGCTTTTAAATAGCCAATAACAGGGTTGAGCGCCGTCACCAGAATCGGGTTTTTCGCTAATGCGACTTGAAGGTTGTCTTCACGGACCTTGAAGGTCGCGACCGCTTTGTCTGCCAGAGCCAGCGCGCTGTGGGCTAACAGTTCGATGCTTTCCAGTACATTGTGAGCGATTACAGGCAGCATGACGTTAAGCTGGAAGTTGCCAGATTGGCCGCCTACGGTGATGGTGGTATCGTTGCCGATCACTTGTGCGGCTGCCATGGCTGCGGCCTCAGGGATCACTGGGTTGACTTTGCCCGGCATAATAGAAGAGCCTGGTTGTAGGCCTTGCAGTTCAATCTCACCCAAGCCAGCAAGTGGGCCGGAATTCATCCAGCGTAGATCGTTCGATATTTTCATCATCGCTACGGCAGCCGTTTTGAGCTGACCGGAAAGAGCAACTAGGGCATCCTGACTGCTCAAGTTGTAGAAGAAGTTTTCGCTAGACGTGAATTGTAAACGGGTTGCCTGAGAGAGGTTATCTGCAAAGGCTTGAGCAAATCTTGGATCAGCATTGATACCTGTACCGACAGCGGTACCACCTTGGGCCAAAGCTTTAACGCCAATCAGGCTTTGTTCAATCCCTTGTTTCGCTTGTTCAAGCTGGAACTGCCAGCCGCCAAGTTCTTGATCAAATGTGATTGGCATGGCGTCCATCAGATGTGTTCTGCCTGTTTTCACAACATGGCCGATTTCATTGCGCTTACTCTGTAGCGTAGTAATGAAGTGATTTAACGCTGGGGTAAGCTGTTTTTCTACGGTTAGGGCTGCGCTGACCTGAATCGCTGTTGGAACAACGTCGTTACTGCTTTGACCCATGTTGACATGGTCGTTAGGGTTTACGTCACCACCAAGAATATCACTGGCTAACGTCGCAATCACTTCATTAGCATTCATGTTCGAACTGGTGCCTGAGCCAGTTTGAAAAACGTCAATCGGGAAGTGCTCTAGGTGCTGACCATCAATAATGGTTTGCGCGGCGTCGGCTATCGCATTGGCAATATCACCTTCCATTAGACCCAGTTGAGCATTTGTTAACGCGGCCGTTTGCTTAACGTAAGCCAGAGCCTGAATAAATGCGCTTGGCATCGTATGTTTGCTGAAATGAAAGTTGTCGACTGCGCGTTGTGTTTGTGCCTGATATAGGGCATTCGCGGGTACTTTCACTTCTCCCATGCTGTCTTTTTCAACACGGAATTCTTGCGGGGCAGAAGATTGAGTCATTGGTTATCCTTTTGAACTTAGTCGTGTGGCGTTTGGATACGCTGCAATTGTTGTTGTAGGTTTAAAAACTGAATATCGCCATCTTCCCATTGGTAGTAGTAGCGTTTTAAACAGAGTAGGGGAGTATGGATTGCGTCGAGGCAAACCCGTCGGAATGTACGGCTTCTCACCGGATCCTGAATCGCTTCAATCAAATGAAAATACACCTGACGTAGGTAAAGTTCACACAGTAGTGGGTTCTCATTCTCCGTACCTTGTTCATACAATGACGATAAGGTCATCGCCCAATGTATGTAGTCGTGAATGATATCGGGCTCGAATCCACTAGGAGTGTAACGATCAACAAATCTATCTTGTGCTTTAAAGAAAGCATTATAAAGCGGTTTTTGGCTATCCATACTGACCTCAAAAATTTTGTAATGAGAATTATTATCGCTTTGAGTGCTCGAATCAACCCTGTTTGCTGTATGGATGTCAGACAGTGCGCTGGCGCACAATCAGATGCTGTTTTCTGATGATAGTAGCGGCGATTACTGCGGCGCCTCAAGATAAGAGCAGTGCCGAAAGGAATAAACCGACGCCATAGGCGGTATGGGTGAATAGGCTTAATGCTCTCGCTAGCCTTGGCTCTAACCGTGACCATTACAGCAACTTGGACTGCTTAACAGGCTTATCAGTCAGCAGATTGCCATAGATAGGCTTACACTAAACACTAGGTCAACAGACTCTAATTAGAACCAATAAGGTCGCACTTTGCTTACCGACAAAAGACTTACATTTGCCACTGCCAATTTGTTCAATTTCATCGAACCACCAGGTGCATATTATGATTTTGCAAATATCTATGATGCTGACGCTTGGCAAGCTAAATGCCAATGGACAAAAAATGCCATTCAGAGCCTCGAAGCGGACATTATTGGAGTTCAGGAAGTATTTAGTCTTGATGCTGCCTGCCAGTTATTCAAACAAATGGGCTACTCATATTTTGCCAGCGTAGATAGCCCAAACATAGAAAGTGATTACATCTACTCTCATCCCGTTGTGGCTCTGGCGTCTAAATACCCCATCTCACATGTTGAAGCGGTCACGTTACCGGCATCATCGCTAGCAGGCTATTCAATCCCGCTGCCAGCTTTTAGTCGTCAGCCCGTTTTTGCAGTGGTAGAAGTTCCAGATATTGGTGAAGTCGCTGTTTATGTCAGCCACCTAAAATCTCAGAGAGCCACCCAAGCGATGGAAGAAGGTGAGGGGCACCTGCTTGTGGGTCAATGGCTTTCAAGCCAGCAAAGAGGATGGGAAGCGGTGATGCTGAGATTGGCGATGGAACAAGGATACGCGAAGCATCCGATTCCGACTGTTCTGATGGGGGATATGAATCAGCCGATCAGCAGTGACATCACAGGTTTACTGACCAAAACTATCGAAGGCGAATCTGGCCTTAAGCTGCGAGACAGTTGGGACATTTTCGCTATAAAGCAGCCTGAGACAGAGCGTCCGCCTACACACTATCATTTCGCAAAAGGCAACGTGCTTGACTACATCTTATTGTCGCAGGAGTTTCAGCCCGACTCGCAGTACTCAATGGCCGATGTGACATCCTATTCCACGCTCGACAATCACCTCATCAATCCACGTTTTGAACGAGACAAGCAGGCGAGTGATCATGCGTTTGTCTCGGTGACAGTTAGGTTTGTGCTGTGATGTGTCCGACACTAATTGATAGCTAACAATCAAATTTCCAATGTTTTCAATAGGTAATGTGTATTCTTAGTGAGCGATAGCGTTTTCAAGCGTGCAAAAAATCCCCTCGCAAAAATGCAGAGGGGATGGAATTCAGAACGAGTAGGCGTTACTTAGATTTTCTTTGCTGTTCTTTACGGGCAATTTTTTCTTTTCGACGTTGAGCAATCACCTGATCGGCCTCGCCTCCAACGTGTGTTTCGCCGCGTTTGTTAGCGAGTTGAACTTGCTTTTCACGCTCACGGAAGCGCGCTTTTTGCTCATCTGTATGCTTGTCGATACATTTAGGGCAGCTAACGCCTTTTTCAAATGCTTCCGATTCCATGTCTTCCTGAGTAATTGGCAAACGACACGCATTACACATCTCGTAGCCACTTTTCTCTAGCTGGTGGTTTACCGCGACACGGCCATCGAATACGTAGCAGTCGCCTTCCCACATGCTTTCTTCTTCAGGCACTTCTTCAAGATACTTCAGGATGCCGCCTTCTAGGTGGTACACCTCTTCGAAGCCTTGTTCCTTCATGTAAGCCGTAGATTTTTCACAACGAATACCACCAGTACAGAACATAGCGACTTTCTTGTGCTTCGCTGGATCCATGTTTTCAGCGACGTACTCAGGGAAGTCACGGAAAGTATCGGTTTTCGGGTTGACGGCATTTTTGAACGTACCAATTTCGATTTCGTAGTCATTACGAGTATCGACGACGAAAACTTCAGGATCTGAGATCAGCTCATTCCACTCGTCTGGCTTGACGTAAGTACCGACCACATGACGAGGATCGATGCCTTCTACACCAAGAGTCACGATCTCTTTTTTCAACTTAACCTTGGTACGGTTAAACGGTTGGTTTGCGTCGAATGACTCTTTGTAAACGATATCTGCAAGGCGTGAATCCTGCTTGAACCAGGCGAGAAGAGTGTCGATACCTTCACGGCTAGAAGCGACCGTACCATTGATGCCTTCGCTAGCCAGCAAGAGCGTGCCACGGATTTGATGTTGTTCCATCAGCGCTTTTAGCGGCTCACGAAGTTCCACATAATCTTCAAGACGCACAAACTTATAAAGTGCACATACTACGTAATCTGTCATGTTTTTTCCTTTTAGCGAACTGGAGCGTAAATCCAGAGCTTTGTGTTAAATCGGGTGAAGTATAGCGGAGAGCGCTAGCGACAAATACAGACAGTTTTTAGGGTTTAATTGATGAAGTATGTTTTGTCATATTTTGATGATAAAAGGTTTATACCGTTAGCTCAATCCGATTGCCGTCTGGGTCAAAGAAGCAACTTTCGTAGTAGCCATCCCCCGTCGTTCTCGGGCCACTAAGTAACTCGTAGCCATCTGCAACTAAACGTTGAGTTAATTGATCTACCGCCTGTTCTGAACCAAGTGAAATAGCAATATGGATAAAACCAGTGAACTGGTCATAAAGGTCATCTTTTGATTCTGGAATGCTGTCCATTTGCATCAGTTCTAGGCGGCAACCAGTGCTAAAAGATAAGAAGTAAGAAGAGAAGTTCTTTTCACTGTTATGGTATTTTTGGTTAGGCGTCGCGTTGAAATACTTGATGTAGAAACCTTTGAGTAACTCTAGCTGTTTGGTCCAGAGCGCAACGTGCTCAATTTTCATCATTGCATCTCAATCGGCGTGTTTGATAGGAAATGCTAATCGTGAGCTAGGAAGAAAAAAAAGAGATGATTTATTTCGGTTTTTTTCCTTATTACTGATGATATTGGTTGGGAAGAAGCTATGGATTAGTGACACTTAACTCTGGCAGAGTTAAGTGTAAGAAAACAGGATGTGATTGCCGAATGCGTTTTCCCAATTAGTGCTCTAGTTGGGGGCGGTGGAACGAAATAAATCCTCTCATTTTGAATGGGAGGATTTATTGTTGTGTTTTATGACTTAAGGTTTGAGCTTAAGTACCTTATCGATATCTTCCGCGCTATGACGTTCTGGAACCTGCTCCCACTCTTCGCCCCATGCGCGGTTGACGATACGACCACGCTGGACTGCTTGGCGAGCTTCAATGGCTTCAGCCCAACGCTTGAGGTTTTTATAGCTATCGACGTCAAGAAATTCGCCAGCGTCGTAAATCTTACCCAGCACCAAATTGCCGTACCAAGGCCAGATAGCGATGTCCGCAATGCTGTATTCTTCACCAGCGATAAAGGTATGGTTTGCTAGCTGCTTGTCCAATACATCCAGCTGACGTTTCGCTTCCATTGAGAAGCGATTGATTGGGTATTCAAACTTCTCTGGCGCGTAGGCGTAGAAATGACCAAAACCACCGCCTAAGTACGGTGCGGAGCCCTGAAGCCAGAACAGCCAGTTCATGACCTCTGTTTTCGCTGTAACATCTGTTGGTAGGAAATGGCCGAATTTCTCGGCAAGGTACAGCAAAATATTACCAGATTCGAATACGTTGATTGGTGTGTCACCTGAGCGGTCAACCAATGCTGGGATCTTGGAGTTTGGGTTCACCTCGACAAAGCCAGAACCAAACTGATCTCCGTCGCCAATTTTTATCAAATAAGCGTCATACTCAGCGTCACTGACCCCAAGGGCGAGAAGTTCCTCAAGCATAATCGTCACTTTTTGGCCATTTGGTGTGCCCATAGAATGCAGCTGGATTGGGTGTGAGCCAACGGGTAGTGCTTGCTCGTGACGGGCCCCTGAATCTGGTCGGTTAATGCTGGCCCATTGGCCGCCATTCTCGTCATCCATTTTCCAAACTTTTGGTGGTACGTATTGGTTAGTCATTATGATTCCTTGTCCAAAATTGATATCCGGCACTAGATTAGATTGTGATGATATGAAGAGATAAAAACCCCTCGTTATCAGATTATTAGAACCTTTGGTTATTGCAAATCGGTTAATTGAATAAGGGGTTGCTAATGGAGGGAGATGGACGGATAAGCAACCCATTGATATTACCCTAGGGGTGGTAAGACTATGCTCGCTTAAGGTGTTCTAGTGCTGAGTGGAGTGAGGGGAGAATATAATGCCCCAATGCTTTTACGTCTTCGCAAGGTTCCACTAGGTCGGGGATTTGGTAGGTGGTCATCTTCGCGGCTACGGCACTCTTTACACCATTATTGGAGTCTTCGAATGCGATACAGTGTTCGGCGTGAGCATTGACTCGATCGGCTGCCAGTAGATAGATCTCTGGATCGGGCTTGCCGACTGACACTTCGCAGCCGCAAGTCAGGCTGTCAAAGTATGAGTCTAAACCCGCAAGGCGCAGTTTAACTTCTGCGACGTCACGCTGAGTAGAGGTCGCCACAGCGGTTGGAATTTGCTGTTGTTTGAGCCATTCCAGAAGTTCAACAACGCCGTCTTTAACTGGAATAGGTTTGTGTTTGACGATAGCATCGTAGTTGCGACGCCACTCATTGTGGAGTTTGTCGAGGTCATCCCCATAAGCGGCTCGAAAGATCTTTTCTATGCCTGCGGAGTTACGACCGATGATGGAGAGATAAACGTCTTCATAGAAAGGTAGGTTGACGTTCACGCAAGCTTGTTTAAAAACACGCATGCATACACGCTCGGTGTCCAACAGAAGGCCATCCATATCAAAGATAGCGGCTTGAATTTTCATGAGTACAGCATATTCATTAACAGTTCGGGCGCCCATTTTTGCACACTTCTAAATTATAGTAAAAGCGCCGAAATAAGGTCTGGTATTGACCAGACCTTTACTAGTTGTACTTAGACTATAGCATCCACATTCTTGCCGTGCGGGCTGGAATATTGAATGTATGGTTACGCGATGTGACGACAGTGGTCTCTCCGGTTAGCGTATCTTTGTAAGAAACGTTCCAGTTGAACTCATGTTGATACGTATCCACGGTGATAGACTTCGCCTCGCCACACTTATTAATGCCAACGACGCCCGCTTTACCACGCTTGAAGATCAGCGTGCATTGATCACTGTGCACAACCGTCATTGGTTTACCTTGCATCGAGTTGTGGAACTTAAGCATGTTGATCATCGTGGTGTCTTTCCAGACGTCAGCCCAGCGACCATTATCTCTATCTTCGCTGTCTGGTAGTTCATCACTGTAGATAAGTGGTGTGCCGCCATCTTTACCCAATACGTAGGCGTAAGCTAACTGCTCATCTTTGGGATCCATGATTTGATAGCGAAAACCATCGTTGGTGGGAATGTCGTGTGTCACAGTGAAGGTGATGGCACGCGAATTTTCCAGAGCTTGGCCGTACGCCTGAGGATCATGGAGTTGGTTTAATCCACCATTGAAAGAGAAAGCGCTGCGAATAGTCGAGAACAGAGGGAAATCGTAAGCGGCATGATCGGTGTTGTTTAAATAGGGTGCTAAAAAGGCTTCATAGCCGCTATCGCCCTGACCACCACTGGTAATGACCTCACCGAAAACATGCATTCCAGCAGTAATGTCTGATGTGAAAATCTGATCGATTTGATACGGGCTCATGTGTTTGACGGCATCGATGCGAAACCCCTTGATTCCGATCGACTTGAGTGCCTGAAGGTAGTTTTTCTGCTGTGACACAACCCAGTTATTGGGATCTAAATCTGGTAGTCCGGTATCGCCATTGTCACCACAAAGTCGCCAGTACTGTACGTGACCAGGGTCGTTCCAGTTGCTGATACAACCTGCTGGGTGGAAGTCATTGCCAGAAAAAAGATTTTGGCTCAAGTTGCCAAATAAGGTCTGGTTGGCGTAGTAGTGACTACGTGAAGCGTACTCGTTAAGTACGTCTGAGCCTGGGTAGTTGAGATCGCTGCGCTTTGACGCCTCATTGGCCATATGGTTGAGGACAACATCGGCATAGACTTCGACGCCTTGTGTTTTAAGTGCAGCGATCATGGCTTCTAAGTCTTGTTTATTGCCCAGTGGAGAGTCGATAACGCGAAAATCCTGAGGTTGGTAGCGTGCCCACCATTTTGTGCCGCTAGATTTCATCGCGGGAGAAATTAACACCTTTTTGAATCCGTTGGCGGCGATTTGCTGGGCGTTATTCGTCACATCCGAATATTTCCAGTTGAACGCGTGTAGGATTGCGTCGGCATAAGTGAGTTGCGGTGCGCTGAGCGCAGCAGTGGCAGCGAGTAAAGTTGTTATTTTTTTCATAGGGTGTTTCTCGTTATTGATATTCAGGGCAATGATATTTTTATAAATTGCCATTAATAGTGCTTGAAAGGGAAGACTGGATTACGGTCACACTCTGTAGGGGAGCAATTTACAAAATTCCAACAGGGATAAAGTTTTGCGATGATTTTGGTTGTTTTGTGTTCGAGTTGGTTGATAAATGACCATATCTTAAGGGTTAGACGACGCCTTGTTGCTGGCAGATGATTGTCGTCGTTGCGGAAATCAAAGAATGACGAATAGTGAAAATGATCCGTAATGTTTAGTAGACTGTGTCCCTAATTACAAAATCATAAAGGGAAATCAGAATGAGTCAGCAGAAAGTCGCGTTTATTGGCCTAGGTGTGATGGGCTACCCTATGGCGGGTTACTTAAGTAAAGCGGGATATTCCACCAAAGTGTTTAACCGCACTAAAACCAAAGCAGACAAATGGGCTGAGGAGTACCAAGGTGTTGCGTGTGAGACACCTAAACAAGCGGCTCAGGATTGTGATGTTGTGTTTGTTTGCGTGGGTAATGACGACGACGTACGCAGTGTGATTTACGGTGAAGATGGCGTTCTTGCTGGATTGAAGGCAGGAGCTGTGCTGGTGGACCATACGACAACGTCCGCTGAGCTAGCGGTTGAATTGTCGGCTGCAGCTAAAGAAAACGGCAATCAGTTTATTGATGCGCCAGTTTCTGGTGGTCAAGCGGGCGCTGAGAATGGCATGTTGACCATTATGTGTGGCGGTGATCAAGCGGTGTTCGAACAAATCTCACCAGTGATGGATGTGTACGCGAAACAAATGACGTTGCTGGGAGAAAATGGCCAGGGTCAACGCTGTAAAATGGTTAACCAAATTTGTATTGGCGGTATTCTCCAAGGGCTTAGCGAAGCGTTGCTACTCGCTCAAAAATCGGGTTTGGACGTAGAACAAGTGGTTGACACCCTCAAACATGGTGCAGCGGGTTCATGGCAAATGGAAAATCGCGCCGTGACCATGTCACAAGATAAGTTTGATTTTGGTTTTGCCATTGATTGGATGCGCAAAGACTTAGGGTTCTGCCTGAAAGAAGCGGAACGAGTCGGGCTAGATTTACCGTTAACTAAGAAAGTCGATGATCAATACGCTGAGCTACAACAAGATGGCTATGGGCGTATGGATACTTCTGTTCTGATGAAAGCGGTGGCGAAAAAACAATAAGCGCTGAGTAAAACAATACGCCGATGCGTGCAGGTTAGCGATCGGCGTATGGATTTCAGTACTGATTCAAGCGGGATACTCTATATCAGTAGAAGATGAACAGCTCTTTGGTGTCAAATAACTTAAAGAATTCGAATCCTTTCATAGCCAACTCTCCTCATTTGTAACATCTATGGTTAATGGATTGATGAAGCTAAATATGAGCTTCATTGCTTAACTGCTGTTACCTATCTAAAACTAGTGCAACCTACCGTTTTTTGCCAAATTGTTGATGAGTTAAACATCTGTCCAGATCGACTCTCTGCTACCCCACGGACTCACAAAAGCCGTGGGGCGTCATTGCAAGTTACTGTTTCAAATCGAAGCGGTCAGCGTTCATTACTTTGGTCCAAGCGGCTACGAAGTCGCGGACGAATTTCTCTTTGTTGTCATCCTGAGCGTAGACTTCAGCGTAAGCACGTAGGATGGAGTTAGATCCAAATACAAGGTCGACTCGGGTTGCTGTCCATTTTTCCTCACCGCTGCTGCGCTCGACAATAGAGTAGGCGTTACGCCCTGTTGGCTTCCATGTGTATCGCATGTCTGTCAGGTTGATGAAGAAATCGTTCGTCAGTGCACCGACACTATCAGTGAATACACCGTGACGAGACCCAGAGTGGTTGGTTCCAAGCACACGCATACCACCCATCAGAACCGTCATTTCTGGAGCCGTTAAACCCAATAGCTGTGCATGGTCTAACATCAACTCTTCAGGGCTTACCGCATAATGCTGCTTCTGCCAGTTTCGGAATCCGTCAGCGACAGGTTCCAGCACATCAAAGGAATCGACATCCGTCTGCGCAGCACTTGCATCACCACGTCCAGGAGCAAAAGGAACGGAGATGTTTATACCAGCGGCGCGCGCTGCTTGCTCAATGCCAACGTTACCAGCAAGAACTATGGTATCCGCGACACTCACCCCTGACTCAGAGGCGATCCCCTCTAGTACCGAAAGGACTTTAGCGAGCTTTTCGGGTTCGTTACCTTGCCACTGATTTTGTGGCGCAAGGCGGATACGAGCACCATTAGCGCCGCCACGTTTGTCTGAGTTACGATAGGTACGAGCGCTGTCCCAAGCGGTTGAAACCATATCGCTAACGCTTAAACCACTTGCGGCGATTTTAGCTTTGACCGCTTCAACATCGTAATCGCTTTGACCAGCGGGGACGGGGTCTTGCCAAGTTAGTTCTTCTGCCGGAATATCTGGGCCGAAGTAGCGGGATTTTGGCCCCATGTCGCGGTGAGTCAGCTTAAACCACGCACGAGCGAAGGTGTCGGAGAAGTAAGCGGGATCCTTGTAGAAGCGTTCTGATATCTTGCGGTATTCAGGATCAATTTTCAGCGCCATATCGGCATCCGTCATGATTGGGTTATGACGAATACTTGCATCTTCGACATCAACAGGTTTGTCTTCCTCTTTGATGTTGTCTGGTTCCCACTGCCATGCACCTGCTGGACTCTTTTGCAAAGACCAGTCATAGCTAAACAGCAGATGGAAGAAACCGTTATCCCATTGAGTTGGATGGGTTGTCCACGCACCTTCCAACCCACTGGTCACGGTGTCACGGCCAATACCACGAGAGGTGTGGTTGTTCCAACCAAGACCTTGTTCATCTAGCTCTGCACGCTCTGGTTCGGCACCCAGTTTATCGGCGTCCCCATTACCATGTGCTTTACCCACGGTGTGGCCACCAGCGGTCAGTGCGACAGTTTCTTCATCGTTCATTCCCATACGTTCAAAAGTGACACGCATGTCCTGAGCGGTTTTTAGTGGGTCTGGTTTACCATCAACACCTTCAGGGTTGACGTAGATTAAGCCCATCATGACGGCGGCGAGTGGGTTTTCTAAGTCACGCTCACCCGAATAGCGACTGTTTTCACCACCGCTTTCTGCTAGCCATTCTGTTTCTGCGCCCCAGTAGATGTCTTTTTCTGGATGCCAGATGTCTTCGCGACCAAATGCAAAGCCGAAGGTTTTCAAACCCATGGATTCATAAGCCATGTTGCCAGCTAGGATCATCAGATCAGCCCAACTGATTTTATTGCCATATTTCTGTTTAATAGGCCAAAGCAAGCGACGAGCTTTGTCTAGGTTTGCATTGTCAGGCCAAGAGTTCAGAGGAGCAAAGCGTTGGTTACCGGTATCCGCACCACCGCGACCATCGCCAGTACGATAAGAGCCTGCAGAGTGCCATGCCATCCGAATCATTAAGCCACCGTAATGGCCCCAGTCTGCTGGCCACCAGTCCTGACTGTCAGTCATCAGTGCTTTAACATCATTTTTTAGTGCTTCAACGTCGAGCTTTTTAAGTTCTTCACGATAGTTAAAGTCTAGGTCCATTGGATTCGATTTCTGGTCGTGCTGATGCAAGATGTCGAGGTTGAGGGCGTTTGGCCACCAAGCTACGTTAGATGAGTCTGAAGAAGTTGCACCGCCATGCATGACAGGACATTTACCGCCAGTATTCACGTTTTTGTGTTCCATGATTTGCTCCTTTAGTGTCGCTTATTCACGGTCGCCACTTTGATGTTTCTTATATCGGTGACCATCGAATCATTGGTTAGCCAGTTAAAATCAAAGACGTTTTCTATCGGTCTAGCGTCTGATTGAATATCCGTCATTGGACTGACTTGATAGCATTGAGAATAGATGGCGAGAGAGCTTTTATAAAACTGGTTGTGGCTATGTTATTGATAGACGTTTTCTATCTCATGCATACCGATGGCGTAAGAGGCAAAATATCACGGAAATTTAAAAAGGGAAGCAGGGCTGCCAGCGAAGATTGGCAACCCTGTACACGAGTAATTAGCTGAACTTTATTTCAAGCTGTTCGGCGGTCTGCCAACTATCGTGGCTGGCAAGTTGTGAGGCATACTGGGCAATATTGGTGTAGCGCTCAAGTAAGCCAAAGTTCGTCAGAATATCAACAATAAATGACATCATAATATCCGCACCAGTGAGTTTTTCGGCGACTAGGTAACGCTTGTCTTGCAAACGCTGGTCGACATAACTCATCACTTTGTGTAACTCGACTTCAGCATAATCAGGTAGGAAGTTCATTTGAGCGCCATCTTTTGAAACGAAGACCTTTAGTAATAACGGTAGAGCAGCAGAGCTTTCTGCAAAGTGCAGCCACTGCAGGTAGTCGAGGTGGTCATCAGAGCCTTTGGCTGGCGCAAGCTTCTCTGGCGCATACTTATCGATAAGGTATTCAGTGATTGCGCCAGACTCTGTAATGACGCGGCCATCTTCTTCAATCACCGGAGATTTACCCAGTGGGTGGATAGATTTAAGCTCTGGTGGCGCGAGAAAGGTCACACTATCACGATGGTAGGGGACGATGTCATAATCGATGCCTAGCTCTTCTAACAACCAGATAATACGTTTGGAGCGAGACTGGTTAAGGTGATGTAGTTTAATCATGTTGACCTCTGCTTATAGTGGACGGTTGGTTTTTACAACCAGTTTGCCAAAGTTTCTACCTTCCAGAAGGCCGATGAATGCTTCTGGCGCATTGTCAAACCCTTCCACCAAATGCTCACGATAATGAATTTTTCCTTCCGCAAGCCATTGGCTCATGTCGGTTGCAAACTCTTCATAACGATGAGCGTAATCATCAAAAATAATAAAACCCTGCATTTTGATTCGCTTGATCAGCAACTGCCCCATCAGCATTGACATTCTGTCAGGGCCTTGAGGGAGCGATGTTGCGTTGTATTGAGAAATCAAGCCACACAGTGGAATACGCGCTCCAGTGTTGAGAAGGGGCATCACAGCGTCAAACACTTTACCGCCAACATTCTCAAAGTAAACGTCGATGCCTTGGTTACACGCTGTCGCTAACTGTTGTGCAAAATCTTCCGCTTTATGATCGATACACTCATCAAAGCCTAATTGTTCTACCGCATAACGACACTTTTCCTCGCCACCGGCAACGCCAATTACACGACAACCTTTTAGTTTGCCTATCTGTCCGACCATAGAACCTACCGCACCTGTTGCCGCTGCGACTACTAGGGTTTCGCCAGCTTTTGGTTGGCCGATATCCAGCAAGCCCATGTAAGCGGTGAAGCCTGGCATACCCATTACACCCAGTGCATAAGAGGGGTGAGTTGGGCTCATGCCCATTTTAATCAGGCCTTCACCATTTGAAATGCCGTAATCTTGCCAGCCAGTGAAAGCTAATACCCATTCACCAACTTGGTAGTCTGGATGATTGGAGGTTTCTACCTGACACACTGTGCCACCGACCATGACATCGTCGATATCAACAGGATCCGCGTAGGATTTGGCATCGTTCATGCGGCCACGCATGTAGGGGTCAAGTGACAGATAGACGCTTCTTAGCAGCAATTCACCTTGAGCAGGCGTAGGCTTTTCTGTTTCTTCTAAGCGGAAGTTTTCGCTAACAGGTGCGCCTACAGGGCGTGAAGCAAGAACAATGCGGCGGTTTACGTTGTTAGTCATTGTGTTTCCTATTATTAGACCAGTCGTCTAGTTTGGATTTCAAAAAATTCCCGTTGATTTGTTGAATCAAACGGGAATGTGTTACTTAAGCGCTAAGTAGAGAGTGAGTGCTCTCTAAACTGCGTTCAAGATGTGCTTGATCCTGAACCAGTTTGTTGAGGAGACTCGCACCAAGCCATTGTTGGTAAAGCTGGGTCGCAACTTGCTGCGCATCCAATGCTTTTATCGAACCGTCTTCGATACCAGATTCTATGCACTGAGCAATGGAATCAATGACTTGTCCCGCACCGTTTGCAAGAGTGATTCGCATCGGCTCAGACAAGTCAGAAACCTCGGCACTAAGCTTAACCACCAGACATCGGTTAGCATTACAGACACCATTTTCTACTTCTAGCCAGCGGGAGAAGTACCCCATTATACGTTGATAGCCAGTCCCTTCTTCTGCATGAAAAATCGCATTGATGCGAGCTAGGTAGCTTCTGAAATAATCTTCAATCAGTGCCTCACCAAATTGCTCTTTGGATTTGAAATAGTGATAGAAGGAGCCTTTTGGCACATCGGCTGTTTTAAGCAGTTCAGATAAACCGACGGCGGTGAAACCTTTGTTCACTACTAATTCGTAACCCACATTGAGAATATGTTGGCGAGTGTCGTTTGTTTTTTTCGTTCATGGGCGAACTATAAAACAAATTAGACCAGTCGTCTAGTGAGTATGAAAGCTTTGAGAGGATGAATTACCGCGCCATTGAAGGTTAATTCGCATACAAAGAAGAACGGCGAGAGTTGGACAGAGTGAAAATGACTCACACAATTACGAACCAAATAAGTTCCGTTCGAAGGATGGAATAAACGCCGAATGGACGTAAAAAGTCAAACGAACTTGTTTAGTGATATTACTATTAAAGGTAGATAAATGTAGAAGGTCTTTGAGTCTATGCAATGAAGTTATTGCTGATAGTTTCATTAAACTTTCGTATTGAGTCATCGTTTTGCATGAAGGAGAGAGGATGAAGTGGTTGCGTTTGGGAACGATCATTCTTGCTCTAGTGGCCGTAAAACCTTGTTTGGCAAGGCCAGTTGATTTGGTCACACTGGAATATCCTCCCTACATAGAAATGCAGGGACAACAGGTATCAGGCGTTGCGGTTGAATTAGTCAGGTATATATTTCACCAGCTTGAAACTCCCGTCAACATAACGGTACTACCATGGGCAAGAGCACTGACACTGGTGAAGCGTGGTCGGGCTGATGGCATATTTACCGCATTCAAAAATCCTGAGCGCGAGAAATTTGCCGATTTTAGTCAGAATGTCCTCTTCGTCCAAAACATCAGTTTGATGGCGCTCAAAGGCAGTAGCTATAAAACTGAGGAAATCCTAGCCGGTGATGTCTCCAATATTGCGTTGTGTGTCGTTAACGGCGTAAGTTACGGAAAACGGATGGACGCGAAGATTAAGGAAGGTCGCTTTCGGCTGATTTTCCAAAAAAACAGCACGGTAGAATGTGCTCACCTGGTGCGCACTAAACGCGCTGATATCTGGGTGAACAATGAATTTGGAGCCCGAAGCATTCTGGTTAGAGAAGGGTTGGATAGTGATATTGATATTTTATCGCCTCCCGTTGAAGCAACCCCCAGCTACATTGCGTTCTCTAAAGACCTCAGCCATTCTGAGTTACTCGAGCGCTTTGACCAAGTACTGTTCGATATGAAGCAAGATGGGCGTTACGAAGCCCTCATCTATGATTACTTTGAGACCATGAGAGTTAAATGAGAGGCTCTCTTTTCATGTAGACAAAAGCGTTATCTTCGCCGGTGATATGGAATCCAAAGCGCTGATATAGCCTACCAACCTGATTTCCCTGTAAATAGCACAGTTGGATAGGCTTACGTTGTGCGTCGGCAAGCTCAATACAGTATTGCAGGATTTTGCTTCCCATTCCTTTGCCGTGGTATCGGGTGAGCAGGAAGAAACGACAAAAGTAAAAGTGTTCTCCTTTGTCTTGCAGCAAAAAGCTACCAGCGGGCTGGCCGCCAACAGTCACGATGGTGGGCTGGTCTTGTTGCCATTCTTCAAGGTGAATACGTTGTTGCACTTGTTCATTCCAACCGAATACGGCTTTTATCGCGTCGTATTCTGCATTCTTTTTGAGAGAGAATAAGAAGTCGAAATCACCCGGTGTAGCCGGGCGAAAATCAAAGTCGATCATGCATCAACCAGTTCATAAGTGATCAAGAAAAGCTCGTCGGTGTTGGGGTAGATTTCCCGAATCAGCTGTTTAAGTTTTGGTAGCTCAATCGCTTCTTGCTCAGCGTGAAACTCGTTGATATCGTCAAAGTGAAGGGGTTCTACCGCTAGAATCTTCACCTCACATACTTTCTCATCGTTCTCCAATGTGAAGACTTCAACCTGAGTACCTGGCACGTAATGAGCTTCCGATTCATCGCGAATGGTAATGGTTTTTTTACCACAAGTGATCAGTGGAGTCAGAAACTCAAAAAAGAGAATTTTGGTCGGTGCGCTCATTGGGAATCCTTGTTTTGACGCTTGTGCTTAGGCACGTAGTTTAAAATGGAAATAGGCACAGGTTTACGCGGCTCAAATCCTTCAACGTCACGACGTTCAATCAGATGGCCGAGGCGGCTTTCGATCATGCACAAATTCTTGAAGTTATCTTTAGAGACAAAGGAGATCGCCTCGCCTTGTGCATCCGCACGACCTGTTCGACCAATACGATGTACGTATTCATCAGCAGGGAAAGGCAGGTCATAGTTAATCACACGAGTCAGGCCTTCAATGTCAATACCACGAGCGCCGACACCTGTGGCGATCATGTATTTGATTTTGCCAGCTTTAAAATCTTCTAGCAGCTGAGAACGTACGGCTTGGCTACGACCGCTGTGGAACGCTTCGGCTTCAATACCGCGCTTCTCCAATTGTTGAGCCAGTTTGGCTGCGCCGTGTTTCGTTTCGATAAAGATCAGTGCCTGATCCCAATTGTTTTCTTTGATCAAGTGGCTTAACAGCGCTGACTTCTTGTCTTTATCGACCGTAATTAGCCATTGTTCGATGTTCTTTTTCGACGCTTGGTTGGCCGCGATGGAAATCTCATAAGGGTCGTGTACTGCCGTTTTCGCTAAGTCTCGAACTTTATTCGACAGAGTGGCGGAGAACAGTAAGTGCTGAATATCGGTTGGCAGTCGGTCGAGGATTTTATTGATATCATCGATAAAACCCATATCGAGCATACGGTCGGCTTCATCCAGTACCAACATTTCCACTTCCTCAAAATGTACGGCGCGTTTTCCATACATATCGATCAGTCGACCGGGTGTCGCGACCAGAATATCTACGCCTTCAATTAGGGCTTGTTTCTGAGCCTGTTCATCCACACCGCCATACATCGCAAGCGAAGTCAGAGCGAGGTGTTGACTGTAATCTCGAATCTTTTCTTCAACCTGAATAGCCAGTTCACGAGTCGGGGTTAAAATTAGGCCGCGAATGCGTTTCTTACGCTGTGTTTCACCCCGGCTTAATTTTTCCAGCATTGGCAGTACAAAGCTCGCGGTTTTACCTGTACCTGTCTGTGCGGCTGCAATTAAATCTTCGCCACGCAAAACCGCGGGAATGGCTTTGGTCTGAATCGTCGTCGGTTTGTCGTAACCCAGTTGTTGAATGGCGTCGGTAATTGGTTGGCTTAAGCCGAGCTTAGAGAATGGCATCGATACACTCTGAATCTGAATAGTGAAGCGGGGTAAACCCGGTATGTGGCGCAGAGTTTAACATGAATACGCCCACACGGGATCGTTACCTCGCTTAATTCTCACAATATCAGCGACTAAGAATCTCCGTCACGATGTCTGTTTTTACAGAGTTAGCGATAAAGCAATGTTGGTGAGCGAGGTGGTGCATTTTCTCCAATTGTAGGTAATTGGGTTTTTTGTCACCTGAGAAAACGATATCGGGTCTCAGTGTCACCTTGGTGACCGATGTCCGGCCTTTTTCATCTTCTTCCATTATGCCAATCGCCGTATCAACGTAAGCGTCAATAACATAACGACGCTTAGCGGCGATCCCCAAAAATGTCAGCATGTGGCAACTTGATATTGCGGCAATAAACGCTTCCTCCGGATCGACATTTTCCTCGACTGAGTAAGGCAACGGTACCACATGAGGTGATGCAGACGCAGGGACACGGACGCCGCCGTCAAACTCCCACAGGTGTGCACGGCTGTATTGGTTGTCGCTGAATGTCTCATGTTTGGCCCGCTTCCAGCGAATGGTAGCACTGTAATCTGACATGCATTCCTCCATGAATATGATGCAAAATAAGAGAAGTAAACCATCGTAGAATATCGTATTAACGGGGTGTGACATAGGTAGTATGTCAATAATTCGGAAGCGTTTATCGACTCTGATTGCAGTCTCTACCAGCTCATCGGCTTTTACCGCTATCCCAAAACTCTGATAGTGACTATTTTTCACCGATAACAATCGCTTGATAGGCTGTGTCTTGAGACTAGCCCTATACTGTGAAACGTTAGGGATAAATAAAAAGGAACCCAAGCCAATGAAATGTGCTTACCCTCTGACACTACTACTGAGTTTAACTATGAATGGCAATCTGCACGCTGCTGACTCTGCGGAGATGGTGTTAACCAATGCCCATATTTATGGCCATCAAAACGCCGATTCGATCGCTATCGCCAACGGTAAAATTCTTTATGTCGGTTCACAAGAAGATATGAAGCGATTCGCTGGTTCGATGACTGAAACCATAGATTTGGACGGTGGTTTTATCGCACCGGGCTTTATCGACAACCATAATCATGTCTTTGAGGCTGCGTCGGCAGCGGGCGGTCAATGTGAGCTGAGTATGGATGCAGGGATTGAAGAACAAATCCCCTATCTAACAGCGTGTCGTAAAGAGGCACGCCGAGGTGAGTGGGTAATGGGCTATGGGTTTTCGATAGAAGCCGTGCTGGCAGAAGACAACAGACGGACGCCATTAGAAGTCATCGATTCGGTTTTCCCTGATCAGCCTGTGATCATTATGGAACAGACTTCCCACTCAATGTGGGTCAATTCAGTGGCGTTAGATATCGCGGGTATTAATAAACATTCACCGGAGCCACAAGGTGGAAAGATCCTCAAAGATGAAGAGACTGGCGAGCTCAATGGCATCTTGTTTGATAACGCTGGCGATATAGTGATGGAGATGGCTTGGAATAGTCTTGAAGAACAGTTTGATCAAAGTTATGAAGGAATGATGGCTGGGCTCGATGAAGCGCGACGACATGGAATTACCACCATAGGTGATGGCCGACTCTACTGGAAACGTGGTTGGTATGAAGTATGGAAAGAAGCAGAAAAGCGCGGTGACCTGACGGCACGTGTTTCTTTAAGGCCTTGGATCTACCCGACTGATTCAATGCAGCCGCAACTTTCCTTCCTGTCTAAAGTGTTGGCAACAGACAAGTCGCGTCTTGTGCTGGTGGATCAAGTCAAAATGTACAGCGATGGTATTCTGGTCAATGGGACGGCAAAGACACTCGCGCCTTACTTAGACACTTATATTCCAGACGAGCCCTACGGTATTAATTACATTCCACCCAAAGCAATGGCTGATTGGCTCAACGCATTGGATAAAATTGGCTATGGTGCGCATATCCACGCGATTGGTGATGGAGCGATACGCGAATCCCTCAATGCGATAGAGGGCATGCGTAAGCAAGGCAGCAATAAAAACTATACCCTGACCCATGTAGAGCTGGTGAATTCGAAAGACGTCGAACGTTTTTCTCAACTTAATGTAACCGCGGACTTTCAAGTGGGGTCTGATTATGTTGCCTATCACGAGCATCAATGGGCGGAGGCGTTTCTCGGCGCGAAGAGAACACGAGCACTCATGAACCTGAAAGCCATCTTCGAAACAGGTGCTAACGTTTCCTTAAGCAGTGACTGGAATGTGCATGACATCAATCCGTTGGTTGGGATTGGTAACAGTTTAATTATGGGCAAAACCGGCTTGCCAAGTGTTGAAGATGCCATAGACGCCTACACCATCAATGCGGCAGTGAGTTTAGGCCTCGATGACATTACAGGCTCAATTGAAGTGGGCAAAGCGGCAGACTTTGCGATTCTATCGCGTGATATTACAAAACTGTCGGCAGAGAAAATCAAAAAGACAGAGATCTGGATGACGTTCCTCAATGGTCAAGTTGTCTACGACATCGACGAATAAATCATCTCGCCGCACTATCCTCTAGTGCGGCGTTGTATTCCAGCTGATTAGCGCGCAAATTCATGGCGTTGACTGAGTGATTTTATAACTTGATGACCTGTTTTTGTCAGGGTCAATCCTGGTCGCCAGCTCAGCTCGACGCGTCGTGGGATATCACTCTGTTCAAACTCAGAATCCAGCTTAACCAAGTTACCAGTCTCAAGCTGTGCCTTGATGTTTGCTAAGGGCAGAAAAGCAAAACCATGACCAGATTCAAGCAGCTTAATCAATATAGATAAATCACTGATGATGGCATAATCTGGGCTGAAACCTTCACCCTCTTCGCCAACCTCTCCCCATATCAGTTCTTTGTGGTTACTTAGATCAGCAATCGATACAGGTTGAGTCTTCGCCAGAGACATAGAGTGTTGGCAAACTAAGCCCTCTGAATAACATCCCAGTTTGGTGCATTCCACGTCTGGCTGATGAAGCTGATTTGATTCATGTCGAACGATAACGTCAGCTTCTCCAGCGATCAATGCTTCTCGTAAGTCAGTATGTTCCCCACGATAGATCTCGACATCAAGATTGGGCAACTGAAAAAGCTCCCCGATGGCGTTTAACAGCAATGATTCAGGTACATAATGCTCGATACCTATGCGTATAGCGATTGGCTCACCAAAACTCATTGCAGCCGCTTTGTCGGCGAGTTTATCCAACTGGGCAAGCGTATGAGTCAAGGAAGGAAGTAATTGCTCACCTTGCTCGCTCAAGGTACTTTTGTTACCTGTACGATCAAAGAAAGTGACACCTAAATCAATTTCAAGATCAGAGATCCACTGGCTGACCTGAGACTGCTTTTTACCGAGCTTCCGTGCTGCCGCTGAAATAGAACCATTTTCAATGGCGAGAAGAAGAGCTTTAAGGTGAGTGGTATTCATCCGTGATTTCCGAGCAGTTAAAGCAATAGAGCCCATTGTAGAAAATACCCGTAACGTTGTGAACAATGGAGACCAAGTTGGACTTGATTAATGTCGATGCCAACCCACTTGCTATCACTGGCACGACAACAAAAGTTGCGACTTCACATACAGGGTAATCGAGAGTCGAAATAGGCTTATTTTTGACTAAGATAGTGCGACGATTTGCGTCGTGGTAACTGGAATTCAAGGATCTGCAAATATGATAACAGAAAAACAGAAAATGCTCGCAGGTGAACCCTACAATGCTTGGGACAAACAGCTCTACAGTGAACGTATTGATTGCCGAAAAAAACTGCAAAAGCTCAACAACAGTATTCCTGATACGGTTCAATGGCGTGAAGCGATAGATAGCCTAATTCCGGATTCCGAAGGCGCCTATATCGAGCCACCGTTTCGCTGTGATTATGGCTCTAATATCAAACTGGGAAAAAACTTCTACGCTAATTTCAATTGTATCGTGTTAGATGTTGCACAAGTCGACATTGGTGACAACGTATTGTTTGCTCCAAATGTTCAAATCTATACGGCAGGTCATCCATTGGATGTCAAAGGTCGGGTGGAAGAAGGGATAGAATTCGGTACATCCATCACGATAGGGAATAATGTCTGGCTAGGCGGCGGGGTTATCGTCTGTCCGGGGGTGTCTATTGGCGAAAACAGTGTGGTGGGAGCGGGCAGTGTTGTTACAAAAGATATACCCGCTAACGTGGTAGCTGCAGGGAATCCCTGTAAAGTCATAAAACCTATCGAGCAAAGATAACTTAGCCTTGTGTTGTTATGCCATGGATGAACTGATTATTGCGTCTATTCGGCCTCATTCACAGCTTTAATGTTGAATTTGATGTGAAAGCGATGACTTGGCTATTTTTGAGATTGGCACACTCATTCAGTATGAGCATGTCTGTTATAGTCCCATTCTTTCACTCACTAGTTAAAGCGCCAATGATGGTCTAGCGAGAACAAATTGAGTATGTGCTCAACGAAATAGAACCACGTGCAATGTATGAACGTTGGCTGGCAAGGAGAATAATGGAAGTTCAACTAGTAAAAATAAAACCTGAAGAGCGATACGTACTTGAGAATTTGTTCTGTTATTACGTCTACGATATGTCAGAGTATATGAAATGGAATCCAACTAAAGATGGTCATTTCGATGGGTATGATGTTTCAAAGTTCGATCCTTACTGGGAGCGAGATGACCACACTCCTTATTTCATAAAGGTCAACAACGAAATGGCTGGTTTTGTTCTGGTTCGTCGTTACCCCAGTGACCCAAAACGGTACGACATTGAGCAATTCTTTGTGCTACGCAAGTTTAAAGGTCGGGGAGTAGGTCGGGGCGTTTTGGCGCAAGTCGTGAAAGCCTATCCGGGCAAGTGGCAGATTCGAATTCTGCAAGAAAATTCAGGCGCGCTTAGTTTCTGGAAGTCTGCAGTATCGCGTATCGTCGGTGAAAACTATACGTTGTCAAAAGCGAACGATGTGGATCTTGTTATGCTCTTTATCCACTTTGAGACACCCAGCGGACAAGTAATGCACGAGTCATTTGGTCGTGAGGCGCTTTAAACTTAAAGGCACAGACACCCTAAGAAAGGACAAGTCGTTACCTGCGTAGGTAAGGTATCGGATTTGTTGGTGTTCATGTGGTGTCAGCAATCGAAGACAGCGAGAAGGAGTTGCGAATGAAAGTTGCGCTGGTTACTGGAGGCTCGAAAGGCATTGGTTTACAGGTGGTCATAAGACTGATAGAACTAGGATATAAAGTCGTCACTTGCTCCCGTTCACAAGAAACGTGGACTAAAGTGCTAGCTAAGTATCCCAAGCTAAATAGTGTGGATTACCAGACGGTCGACATCGCGGATGAACGAGCACTAGAAAAGTGGTTTGCTCGTATCGCAGAACAGTATGGGAGGCTGGATGTTGCAGTAAACAACGCATCACCCACACTGGCTTCTAGGGGGAGTATTACTGACGTAGACGTATCACGTCTCAAAGAAACACTGCACGTGGACTTTTTATCCCAAGCATTATGCTTACGTGCCGAACTAGAATTGATGAAGGAGGGGGCATCAATCGTTAACGTTAGCTCCGTTAATGGTCTTAGACCGACTCCCAATGCATCAATGTACAGTGCTGCTAAACATGCTCTTGAAGGATTAACTCGTTCCGTTGCTCTTGAAAGCATTGCCGATGGAATCCGAGTCAATGCTGTAGCACCCGGTGTAACATGGACGCCACGCTGGGAAGAGCGCCAGCTTGAGGTGCCGAGTATTCGCGCCGATGTGTCTGATGTCGTTCCGGTGAAGCGCTTCGGAGAAGTGAATGAAATCGTCAATGCGATCGAGTTCTTGTTGTCTGATAAGGCGAGCTATATTGTTGGTCATACATTGGTCGTGGATGGTGGGCTATCATTGGCATAGATTGCCAAAAAGAGATTAAAGATTAAGGGGACAGGCACCCTAACACTTTCCTCGAAAGTTAATATTGCTCCAGAGAGACATTCTCAGCTACCCATTTAAGAAGCTGCTTTGCGGCTTTGGACAGTACTTGATTTTGGCGAACAATGTAACCGAAGTCAGTATTGGGGAAGCTGGGTAGCGGTGTCACCTTTCTAGAGAGTCTCAACCTTGGATCGAGGGAGAAGTCAGGCACAATGGCGGTGCCAAACCCAGCTTCTGCCCAATCTATTTGTGCTTCTACACTGCCCACTTCCATCACCCTGTGTCTAGGCAGGCCTAGCCCCGGCAGAGAGGCATCAATCAACTCACGTGTTCGAGTATCGTGACCTAACAAAATGAGAGTTTGATTCTCTTCGCTGTTCTCTCGCCAATCGAAGAGGTTATCGCCGAAAGCACACCAATGGATCTGGGTAAGTGACGTAAAATGCAGCGGCTGACTCTCTTTCTGTGCAATCACAAAACCGATATCAGCTCGAGCACTTTTTACCAAATCCACCGCTTGGGATGAGGTCGTGTTGAACAACGCTAAGTCGATACCAGAATACTCGTTTTTGAATTGTTGGAATGGTTTGATAAGTAATAGGCGTGAAACAATATCACTTGCCGCAATTGAGAGCGTGCCTTGGGTTAAATCGTTGAGTGCATTGAGATCGGCTTGACAGACTTGCAGCTCATTCAACATATGCTGTGCGGTGTCTAACAATCGTTTACCTGCTTGAGTCAGTTGCACTGGGTTGCGTTCGATCAACTTGGTACGAGTAGTTTGCTCTAACTGTTTGATGTGAAGACTGACATTGGGCTGCGTCATGTGCAGTTCAATCGCTGTTTTTCCGAAATGTTTCACTTCTGCCAAGGTGACAAATGTACGTAACCAGTTCAAATCTAACATAGAAAATTGCTCGATATGATTTTCTTATCAAGCTGATGAGTATAATTAATTTCTCTTATTTATGCGAGCGTCCTAAGATTTTCCGGTCTGTTTAGGAGAATGAATTATGTCGTCTATCGTTGTAGTGGGTGCAAACTGGGGTGATGAAGGCAAGGGCCGCATCGTTGACTTTTTGGCAGAGCAAGCCTCTGCAAGTATTCGTTTCCAAGGTGGTAACAACGCGGGCCACACCGTCGTTAACGATCTAGGGACGTTTAAGTTACACCAGCTACCAAGTGGCGTTTTCAACCCTGACTGTTTGGCTGTTTTAGGCCCGGGTATGGTTATCAGCCCTAAAGCACTGTCACAGGAAATCGCGGAAGTTGAACAAGCTGGGGTTAAAGTGAACATGTGCATCTCTGATCGCGCAACACTGTGCCTACCTTTGCATGCACAAGAAGATACGTTAGAAGAACAACGCTTAGGTGACCAAGCATACGGTTCAACTCGTCAAGGTATTGCGCCTGCATACGGTGACCGTGTGATGAAGAAAGGTATCCTAGTGGGATGGCTACAGCAACCTGACGTTTTAGTAGAACGCCTCAAATTCTGGATGGACTGGAAACTCCCACAGCTACGTGCGCTTTACCCAAGCTTCGAGTTTGAACAAACCGCCGACGAGATGGCTAGCTGGTTGCTGGAAGTGTCGGCGCCTTGGCGTGATGCCATCTGCAACGTAACGCTTCCGCTAAAAGAACGACAAGCAAAAGACCAAACTCTATTATTCGAAGCACAACTCGGTGCTGGCCGTGATCTGGTATACGGCGAGTACCCATGGACCACCTCTTCAAACGTTGTGTCTATGTACGCAGGCATCGGTAGTGGTCTTCCTGCGCTGCGTCCAGAACGTGTTATTGCCGTAGCAAAAGCGTTTAGCTCGTCGGTCGGCACTGGTACGTTAATCACTGCAATGGAAGAGCAAGATGCATTCCGCGAACTAGCGGGTGAGTTCGGCGCAACAACAGGTCGTCCACGTGACATGGGTTACTTTGATGCAGTAGCCACAAAGAACGGCGTTGAACTTCAAGCCGCGACGGAAATCGCTCTGACTAAGGTTGACTGTTTAACGGGTCTTAAAGATCTCAAAATCTGTGTCGGCTATGAAGGTGAGCACAGTGAGAATCCGATCTGGCCTCAAACGGCTGCACTCGCGCCCATCTACGAGACAATGGAAAGCTGGAGCGAAGACATCACAGGTTGTCGCAAATTTGAACAGTTACCAGTCGCTGCACAACACTACGTGTTACGTATTGAACAACTGATGGGGGTACCAGTGAAGATGGTATCGGTTGGTCCTGGGCGTGAGCAAATGATTATGCGCTAAGACGTCGATAGTACGTCTTATTGGCAAGCGGCTTTTATCTTTTCCGGGGTAAAGCCGCTTTTTTTATGCACGTTATGCATGATTAAGCCAGCACAGTCCTATTGAGTGTCAGAACGCGAATGTTTCCAACAGCTTGGCTAGAGAGCTCTGCGGTTGAGAGTAAGATTTCTCGCCAGAGCAAAACAGGGTAAAGTCTCTGTCCTGGATTTCTCTTCCTATTTAAAGTGGCCTCTGTGCGGTGTCCTTCCCATACGCATGCCACTTACAATGCTTTCAACACCTCATTGGCATTTGTGATTAGATCTATCCATAAAAACGGTTTTGTACTTATTCGCGCCTTAACTAACCTTAGAGAAGTCGATACGCCTTTTAGTCGAGAACGTATTGGCTTTGCGGGGCGAATGTTATTCATCGTTACCCAGCCCAGAATTATTGGGTTGTTTGATGAGCAAGCTCTATTCGCAATAAAAACGTAGTACTAGCTGTACTAAGTGTGTCGCTGTCATTGAGCGCGGACCAACATTGGGGAAGATAAGATGGTTGATATTGATGAAGAAAAAATAGCATCAGTGGTGTCCAGTTTTCAGGTACCAGCGAAGCCTACAGTGTTGTCCGAATTGCAGGAGATAATGGGCGAACCAGAGCCCGATATCAGTCTTGTCGCGGACCTAATTTCAAGTGATATTGGACTTTCATCAGCCATATTGAAGGTAATTAATTCGCCATACTATGGTATGGGCAGAACGATATCCGAGATAAAACAAGCGGTCATGATTATCGGTCTCACTACAATTAATAGCCTTGTGACCTCTTTACTACTTAAATCAGCCCTTCAGGGAAAAGCCTCGATTTCATTGGAACGTTTTTGGGATGACTCTTTAGATGTTGCCAATGCCATGCTGTTTATTGGCGATAGAATTAAAGACAAAGTGCCTATTGATACTCTCTATACCGTGGGTTTGCTTCATAATTGTGGCATTCCTTTGTTGGCTTTACGGTTTGACGACTACAAAGAAGTCTTGATCGAAGCAAATCACAAAGGCTGTAACTCCGTTGTATTAGAAGAAGAAAAATACAATACCAATCATGCGGTTCTAGGCTATTTCATTGCTAATTCTTGGCATTTGCCTAAAGCATTGTGCGCAATTATTTTACAGCATCACAATACGAATTTCTTCGATACTACTTTGGACAGTGAATCCCAACTGGCATTAGCGATACTCAAAGTGGCAGAAAATTTCGTTGAGCGTGCTAAGCGTCATAATGACTCCCCTGATTGGCAGGATGTCGAACTAGGCGTTTCAGAGGTACTCGGATTATCCACGCTAGACTTTAAGGAATTGGAAGACGACTACGATGACTTATATACACAAGCCAATGACTAGTTAGATCGTTAGGCGACACTTTACTTACTGGTTGGCGGCATGTCATTCTAGACGGGGCTTACTCTGCCAATCTACTAAGTGGTTAAATACAAAGGTTGAAAGACTGCACAGGCAGGATGCTTGTCCCATCGACCTTTTGGTATCCCCTCTTTTCGAAATCCATTATTTTCAGCTCAGCAGTATGATATCAAAATTCAATATCTGATCTCTGTAATGTTTAGTATGCTTGTAAGAGCGATTATTGGTATACGAAGCGAATAAATAGTTTGTGACCCATGAAAATGAAGAAAACCCGCAGAAAAATAGGTGATGTAGTTAAAATTCGTCTTGATAACAATGAAATTTGCTTTGGACATGTATTAAAAGAGCCATTAGTGGCTTTCTATGACATGAAAGTCGAGGCGGAAAGTATTGTGAGAATAGATGACGTTGTTGAGAGCCCTATTTTGTTTAAAGTGTGGGTGATGAACAACGCTATTACTTCTGGTCGTTGGGAAGTCATTGGCAACGTTGAATTAAGTGAAAGCCTATCCGAGCCAGTAACGTTTTTTAAGCAAGACAGAATCAATAAAAAAGTGACTCTTTATGATGATTCAAAGGATATTCCCTCCACATACCAAGAGTGTCTCGGTTTGGAAAGAGCGTCTGTATGGGGAGCTAATCATATAGAAGATCGATTACGCGACCATTATCTTGGTGTTGAGAATATTTGGGTCAAATCTCTTGAATTAGAGGCACAACAAGATGATTGATGTTTGAGTTAAGGGGCAAAGTGCCTGTCCTATAAACCTGTATAGATGAAAGAGACTGAGACTCCAAGGTAGACAAGACGTTAAAAGGTTATGGAAAAACAAGAATTCGAAGAACAGTTCGACAATGTGGTATTGCGTCCTCTTCTTGAATTAGGGTTCAAATGTAAAAATAGAAGTATTTACTATATTGATGATGAAGTAAATATTAGCCTTATTCGCTTAGGCGGTAGAATGGCAAAACCTGGCGCAATTACGCATGTGTTGTGTTTTCGACACACGTATCTCCCTAGCCTGAGTGGAGAAGTACCAAAAGGTTTTGAGAATGAAGTGTTTTCCTATCCGTTGAAGCTCAAACCAAGCAAGGTTCGGCGTTTTTACGGTGTTAAGATTAAATATGAGCCCAAAAACCTAGATTACGATGTTGAAAGAATTGAATTTAAGACGAAAGCTCAAACCGTGCTGTTGAAGGAGTTAGAAAGACTAAAGAAAGACATACTTGCCTTTCTAAACTGGGCTAAATCCGCTGAAGCCTCTAAATTGCCGCAACAAATCCGACACAATGGAGAACAGGCATGGATTGAAGGTTTATGGTTACGAGCTTACGAAGCCAAAATGGGTATTTAATGAGTAATCAAGCTCGCAAACAACGCTAGAAATGGATTTATTTAATGCGAAATCAAAAAGTAGTACTTGTGACTCAATCTAATTACAGTGCGGATTCTGATGAATTGCTCCTCAAAATACTCGAAGATGGCGCAAGGTTAATATGTATTACTGGTGTTGACTGTTCTACATGGGAAGAGGTAATAGACGAATTAGTCGTTGGAGATGGTAGCCAAGTACTTGATGTGATTACGACTTCTCATCCAAATGAGTCGGAACTGGAGGTTGTTGAGTTTGCTCGCTCTTGTTCTTTTGTCGGTAGCTCGAGTGTTAACATTGTTCGTATATAGCTAAGCGTTCAATGTTTAAAAACCCAAGAAATAGGTGCGCTATGCAGTAAAAAGACGTCCAAGGACGGCCGCATTCACATAAAGTAATAGACACTCCACGGGACGAAAAGTCGTTGAATGACTGCATAGGTAAGGTATCTGTTGCTCACTATACTTGGTTTTTGTTACCGAGTTACCCCTTAGCTGCCATCACAATGTGGCGCTCGTGAACACATCAGAAATCAAACAAAAGGACAGTATGAAAATAACAACACTCGTCGACAATACTCGATTGGATAGTCGACAAGATCTAGCGGTTGAGCGTGGTTTATCATTGCATATCGAAACTGAGTCGTTGAAAATTTTATTCGACATGGGAAGTGGTGATACGTTTTGTCGAAATGCGCCGCGATTAGATGTGAACATCGAAGACGTAGATATCGCCGTGATATCGCACAGACATCATGACCATTGTAATGGTGCTGTCGATTTTGTTGCCCATAACTCGAAAGCCAATGTGTTTTTGAAGCACTGCTCCGAAAAAAGCTATTATTTCCGCGCTTACGGTTTTAAAAATGATGTCGGTATTACCACGGATTTGCTAAAAAATAGCCATGATCGACTGGTGTTGGTGAATCAGACCACTGAAATAGCACCCAATGTATTTGCTATCACGGATATCAGCAGCAAGCACGACAAGCCCAAAGGTAATCGATACCTCTATACACAATCTCAAACTGGATGGGAGAACGACTCATTCGATCACGAGTTACTCCTTGTGATCAAAGAACATGACGGGTTAGTGATATTTACTGGCTGTGCGCATAGTGGTGTTCTTAACATGGTCGATACGGCGGTTCACCACTTCCCAGACGAGAAGATAAAAGCAGTGGTAGGGGGCTTTCACCTTGTTGGACTGCCATTGTTTAACACTATTGGCGGGTCTAAGGATGATATCAGAAACCTCGGGCGGGCGTTGCTGCAATACCCCATAGATAAACTGTATACAGGTCACTGCACAGGGAAGAAGGCTTATGACTTGTTAAAAGAAGTGTTAGGAGAACGTTTGGAAGCGATACCTACTGGTCGGTGTATTACCGTTTAGCGAAGTGAGAACCATAACAACTTCAGTGTGGCGTTCTGTGCTCACTTAAGTGTGAACTAAAGGAATAGGTTTCCAATTTTTAATGTATAGGTTAACTATTTAAGTCAACTAGGATGAAGTTTAATAAATAAAATATTATTTATGTTTAATAGAGAGTGACTTATGTGTTTGAAAATAATGTTCGATTAAATTAGAGATAAGTTATTGATTTAAATTATTGAAATTTGTAAATATAACTATTGTTGAAACCCAAGGCTTAATTATGAAAAAAATTTCATTAGCTCTATTTTTGCTCATAGTGCTCTCATCGGCATTTATGAACTCTTATAACCATTACGGAGATATTGTAGAGAAGGTTATTGCCTTTATAACCCCTCTACTAAACTACATTGTGGTAATTGCTTTGTTCGCAAAATTTAAAGGGGCCGCACTATTTACCAAGCTTCAGTTAAGAGTGATAGCAATCCTTTATGTAATAATAGTTTTTGTGGAATATGGATACCCGACATTTGAATACAGTGAGCAAACCTTACCATCAGATTATTTATTTAACCTATCTCTACAATTCGTTTTAAATGTGATTATTGCAAGGACTATTCTAGATGAGTAATTTAACTGCCATATTAAGTCAACTAGGACAATCATCACCGCTATATTCATGATATCTAGTCTTTTCAGTAGCTTGCTAAAGTGTTTGTCCTATCAACATATAATTTAAAGGGCTAGGTGGTCGAATATGGTTTTACTGGTCTTTCTACACATTGATTTTGTATCTTATTTTATCCAGAGTGTGAAACAGACATTTGTTTAATTGAATATAATCTACTACTCGTTTGAATTGGCTTGAATAATCCTACAGACTTTATGATTGCAAGTATGAAGGACCATGCCGTTTAAAAACTACGGCTCGATAAAAGGGTTAAAGCTATCTTCACGCTCTCGTTCGACTTTGAAAATCATCGACTATAAAGTCGATTTGGCAAACTATTTGTCGAGTTTTATGATAACTAGCCCTATCCTAGAAATATTTCGAACCAAAGGTGGGGGTGTTATTCATACAGCTCAGGATATCTATGAGTATCATTGGGATGAATTCGGCAATGCAATGGCGTCGATAAACCCCGTTTTAAGAAAACAAGTCTACAACCTCGCAAAACAGGAAGCGCTATATACTTATGGTCAAGAACAGAAATTTTGGAAGTGCGTTAGTGAAGCGGCTTTGTAGCTTGTCATTGGTTTTTTTGGTGGGATGTTCCTCCCCGAGTTTAACCGAGCCCTACAAAGCCTTGCTGACACAAAAAGAACACTGTTTCGAGTTGGCTAAGTCAGGCGGTGACGTTTTTCCACAATCAGAATGGTTGTCAAATTTGTCTAAGGAACAGCAAAGAGTCGTGCTCAGTTACTTAGCGCAGTACGCCTATAACCAGTGTATTGGCGAGCAAGTTAGGGCTCTCAAGCAGTCCGTTTTGCAGCAGTCCAAAGACATTCAAACGTTTTTCAACGAATACGTTGGCTTGCATGAGCTTAATGGTGAAATGCCGACTGATGTCGATCGGCAAGCGCTCTTAACAATACAAGATCAAATACAGATGCCCTTTGTCTCCAATGACGTCTACGAGTCCTTATAACCTCTATAGCTGGACGCTATAATCAAAGAACTAAAGGACAACTGAAGGGACTGCCACTCTCAGAAACGACAAGTCGTTGAGTGGTCGCATAGGCAGAGTATCTGTCCTGCCCACTTTCCCTCAAACCCGATTTCTTCACACTTTTTAAGGTCAATTCGGTACGAATGCTATCGGTTGCTTATTCTGAGATCCTCACACTCATTGAGCATGGCTATGTTTGTTATATTTCATGCTTTTCAGTAGCTTGCTAAAGTGTCTGTCCCATCAACGTTTTGTAAGATAACCCCAACACTTGGCCTTACAACTCAAATTCAGTAAGGATGACGATGAATAGAGATTTCAAACAACTTCTAGGTACCGAGCTGCCGATCATTCAGGCCCCTATGGCAGGAGTGCAAGGGAGTGCTCTTGCCATTGCGGTAAGTGAGGCTGGTGGGTTAGGTTCACTCCCTTGCGGTATGCTGACTATTGAAGATATTGTCAGCGAAATGGAATTAATCAAGGCCTCTACGAGTAAGCCTTTTAATCTCAACTTTTTCTGTCATGCCCCTAAGCCTTACGATGAAGATCGCCAGATAATATGGCGAGACACACTTCAGCCTTACTTTGACGAGTTGGGACTACAAGCTGAGTCTTCCGCTAGTGGCAGTCGAATGCCTTTTAGCCATGATATCGCTGATGCCATTGAACCCTTCTTACCTGAGTTCATTAGCTTTCATTTTGGTCTTCCAGACAAACACTTATTACAGCGTGTGAAAAGCTGGGGAACCAAAGTTGTCTCATCGGCTACCACAGTAGAAGAAGCGCTTTGGCTGGAGTCACATGGTGTCGATGGCATTATTGCTCAAGGAGTAGAAGCGGGAGGGCACAGAGGCATGTTCCTATCCAGTGATATCTCGACCCAAATGGGGCTAGTACCACTGGTATCGCAAGTGGTTAATCGCGTCAAGGTCCCCGTTATTGCTGCGGGTGGGATGAGTGACCGCCATTCAGTATTGGCTTGCATGCAATTAGGTGCGTCGGCGGTACAGCTTGGTACGGCCTATCTGTTGTGCACGGAAGCTAATACATCAGAAGTTCACAAACAGGCAATACAGAGTGCTAAGTCTTCGCATACCGCGTTAACGAACCTCTTTTCGGGTAAACCCGCCAGAGGGATCATGAACCGCGTTATGAGTGAACTGGGTTGTATGACAGCGCGAGCGCCAGAGTTTCCATACGCTTCAATAGAGATATCTCAATTGCGTTGCCGTGCCGAAAAGCAGGGTCTTGATGACTTTTCACCGCTATGGTGTGGTCAAAATACTCAAGGATGCAAACAGATTTCAGCGAGAGATCTCACATTGCAGCTGGCTGGGAAGTCAGGCTAGATACACTTGGCGTTTTACGAGCAGTGTGCTGCTCCGTCACAGGAAACGAAAATTCACACACGTGATTCTTGGCAAGCAATAGAAGTGGGCAAGCTTGCTGGTTGACTGGCTGTTGTTCGTCGCTGTTTTAACAAGGAACTTTTAATGAAAGAAGTAGCGTTAATCACATTACATGGAATGGGGAAGGTAAAACTAGATTATTATGATGAGCTAGAGAAAGCACTCAAAAAGGAACTGGGCTCTGAATGGGTGAAGGTGTCATTTCACAATGTTCAGTACGCGCCTATTTTACAGCAACCACAAGATGATCTGTGGAAAGCCATGATGTCAGAGCCGAGCAATGATTTACATGCCACACGATTGAGGCAGTTTTTTCTTTATGGATTTGGCGATGCGGGTTCGCTCGAGCACAGCTCACACAGGCGAAAAGATAAGTATCTCGCTGTGCAAGAAGAAATCTTCAAAACGCTTGAATACGCATATGCTGATATTGGCGAGAATGAAAACAGACCAGTGATCATTATTGCTCAGTCGCTCGGTTGCCAGGTTATCTCAAATTATTTATGGGACGCAGAACATGGTCTCAATATGTTTGAGAATTATGTTGATAGTGAAAACAAAGAATCCTTCATGAAATTAAAAACGTGTGAGAACCTCATCACTACAGGGTGTAACATTCCTTTGTTTAATGCTGGATTGCAAGAGAGGCACTGTTTCACTAAGCCTCATCCTTCGTTCAGATGGGATAATTACTATGATCCAGATGATGTCCTTGGCTGGCCATTGAGGCAACTCGATGATTCATACCATGCTATCGTTGACGATCACCCCATTAATGCTGGAAGTCTGATCGCATCATGGAACCCATTTAGCCATGGCCAATATTGGAGTGATAAAGACGTGATTAAACCGTTAGTCAGTATAATTCGATCAAAACTTAGCTGACCGGTTAAGCCAAACGTGGACACCCCCTTATTCTGGCGTTTTTTATATCAATGACTGGCGATAGAGCGTTGGTATTTGGAGAGATTTAACTCACAACGCTGAGCGTGTTGAGGGTCAAAAGGTATGACGGTTTACCTATGTACTCATACTTTCCCTTTTAGCCAATCACTCAGGATTATCTTTTTATGACACAAAAACTAAACTACGATTTTCTACCCGCAATTTCAGGGCCCTACGTCCATGCGGCCAAACACAATAAGACGCTATACATTTCTGGACTGACGGCCTTTGGTACCGACGCACAAACGAGAGGTTTGGTGGAGCAAAGTGCTGAAGTCTTAAACCAGATCGATCGGATACTGGAGCATGAGCGGTGTACAAAGAGCGATTTAATTAAGCTGACGATTTTCGTCACTGACATCAGTTTACTCCCTGCAATTCGTGAGCAGCTCTTTGTTTTCTATGCCGGACAACTGCCCGCCTGCTCACTGATTGAAGTCTCTAAACTGATTCATGCCGATTTGAAGATAGAGATCGAAGCCACAGTAGCATTAAGTGATTAAGATTTTATCTTTAACGCCGGCTTAATCAGAGGTAATTCAAAGCATAATAAGGATCTGAAATGAGCGATAAGAGCAGCAGAGGAAACTTGAAACTGTATGCCCCTGAAAGTTACTGGGTGGCAACACCTGATGAGCGAGAACTCATTGTCAATGGATGCGGTACGTCTGGTTGGAAAGGAAAGTTAGTGCCGGAAAGTTTATATGGGCTCTCAGTATCAGAAAGCTGCAACATTCATGACTGGATGTACCATCATGGCAAGGATATCAACGATAAAAAGGCAGCGGACAGAGTCTTTCTGAATAATATGATTCGTACTATCGAACATAAGGGCGGGTTCTGTCTTCTTCGCAAGCTTCGTTTACGTCGTGCAAGATTGTATTATCGTGCAGTAGAGAACTTTGGTGGCCCGGCATTTTGGGCGAATAAGAATAAACCAGAACAATTTAGACCTCCTCGTTATGCACATATGTCGAACGTATGGACGAGTAAACTGGAACAAACATAATATGGAACTGTTGAAATTAGCGCTATTTATCCCTGCGTGCTTCGCTCTCAATATGACGCCAGGCCCAAATAATTTGTTGTCGATGAACAATGCTCGCTGTTACGGATTTAAAACTGCCTTGGTCGCTGGGTTGGGGCGCATTGTCGCTTTTGCTTGTATGATTGCTCTGGCCGCGTCTGGATTGGCTGTCGTTCTCTATACCTCTGAAGTGTTGTTTTTTACAGTCAAGCTAGTGGGCGCAGTCTATCTGCTATGGATTGCGTTTAACCTCTGGCGCTCTCAATCCAGCCCAGTGGCAGAGTTGGATAAGACTCGCAACCACTTTGGGCTTGCGAAGCAAGAGTTTGCGCTCGCCGCGGGAAATCCCAAAGCGATTCTAATCTTTACCGCGTTTTTGCCTCAGTTTGTTGATGTGACGGCGAACGTGGATCAGCAGTTCTTGACCTTAGGAGTGACGTTCTTAGCGCTTGAACTGGCGGCGATCAGTCTCTATGCACTGTTCGGTCTCTATCTGAGACATTGGTTCTCACGACCTGAGATGGCGAAGCGATTTAATCGAGCATGTGCCACCTTTCTTGCCGTTTCGGGGGCCAATTTATTGATAAGCAGGCAGTAGCCACTTTTCTTGTTACCAACAATAAAACCACCTGCATTTCACGGGTGGTTTTTTATATTCCGTTTAATATTTGGCTGGTTTAATACGTCTGGAATTCGACGCTAAGCAGGGCAACAAAGCGTGCTCATTCAGCGATTAAGTCGAAATATTTATTTAATATCACTTTATTCTAAGAATCGCATTGGATTTTCTAACCAACTGGAATCGGTCATTATTCCACTTGATGTTCTTTTTAAGGAAGATTGTTCACACTTTTTTGTGATTAAACACCCACTTATTTTTATTGTTAAATCTGTTGGAATTGAGCGGAATATTAAACTTTCTTGAATTCTTATTGATTCTATTGCTTAAAATTGCGACTCAGGTTTTAGTATTTCAATGATTAAAGATTAATCTATATTTCGGACTTATAAAATAAAAAGGAAACAAGATGAGTTCTCCGTTGAATAAAAGCGTCTTACTGGCGTCTCTATTTCTAACCCCTACACTTGCTCTAGCTGAAATGACCAATGGTGATTTCGAACAATGGAGCAGTTCCTCTCCAACAGGGTGGAACACAATAGACAGTGGCATCTCGGTGTCACAGGAAACCAGCATTGTTAAAAGTGGTAACAGTGCAGCAAAAGTGACGGTCAATACTGGTACCCAAAGCAACACGGACTTTCAGCAGTCTGTGAGTGTGGTATCGGGGCAGACATATCGCTTCTCTGTGTCTGTTTACCATACTCAAGGCAATGTTAAAGCCCGCCTGTATGTGGATGGATACCAAAACTACAGCGTGCCTAGTCAAACGGGTCAGTGGCAGGACATTGCTTACTCGTATACGGCGAGTAGTACCAAGAGCATTAATGTTGGGCTGCGCTTTTATGATGAATCTGGTTTTGACGGTTCAGAGGTTGTCTACATCGATAACTTCCAGCCATCTGATGGTGCAGTAACGCCACCTCCGGCCACTTGTAGTCATCATGACCTTTCTCTCAAGCTGACGACCGACAGCTATGGTTCTGAAACAAGCTGGACGCTGAAAAACAGCAATAATCAGACGTTGTTCTCTGGCTCTAACTACGGCAATAACGCCAGCTATGAGAAGGCGATGTGTGTTGAGTCAGGGTCGTATGTGTTTGAAATC
Source organism: Vibrio neptunius (assembly GCA_019339365.1). NCBI lineage: Bacteria > Pseudomonadati > Pseudomonadota > Gammaproteobacteria > Vibrionales > Vibrionaceae > Vibrio > Vibrio neptunius. The sequence goes on from CP079860.1 coordinate 1,351,312, forward strand.
CTTGATTCCTATGGCGATGGTATCTGTTGTAGCTCTGGCAATGGGTCTTACACGCTAGCGTCTAACGGTCAAACACTGGCCTCTGGCGGAGAGTTTACCAACGCTTCCCAGCATGCCTTTACGCTTGGTAGTGGCAACCCTGATCCAGAGCCACCAGCCCCCGGTGACTACTACAAATCAGCCGAAGGTAAGACAGGATATGCGTTGAAAACGGCGCTCTACAACATCATCAATAACCATAATTCTCAAGGCTACTCTGCCGTCTGGAATTTGGTTAAAACCGCTGATATCGATAACTACTATGAGAAGGATGGCACGATTCTCGATATCTACTCGGAGAAGATCTCTGGCGGCGATTCGATTCAATTTACTAAAGTAACGGACCAATGTGGCCAGTATCGTAAAGAGGGCGATTGTTACAACCGCGAACACTCTTTCCCTAAGAGTTGGTTCGGTGGCAAAGTGGAGCCAATGAACTCAGATGGTCACCACTTGTACGCCACAGATGGTTATGTGAATGCACAACGCAGCAACTGGCCATTCGGTGAAGTGGGCAGTGCCACTTACACGTCTTCGAACGGTTCAAAAGTCGGTTCTGCCGTGTCTAGCCTAGGGTACACTGGTACGGTGTTTGAACCGATTGATGCGTTCAAAGGTGATTTGGCCCGTACGTACTTCTACATGGCGACACGCTACGAAAACGAGATCGCTAATTGGGAAGGGAACAGCGATAACTCTAACGCTGTGCTTAACGGTACTAACACGACAGTATTTGAACCTTGGGTGTTAGCGATGCTAAAACGCTGGCATGCCAATGACCCTGTTGATCAGAAGGAAATTGATCGCAACAACGCGGTGTACAATTTCCAAGGTAACCGCAACCCGTATGTTGACCACCCAGAGTTTGTCAACATGGTCTGGGGAGACTAACCAAAATGCCCAACGGCCTAACGTATGTTAGGCCTTTGGGTTTGTGCTCGCAGAGCAAAAGGCAGTTAGTTTTTCGATAATATTGTTATTTATTGATGGGTTTGATATAAAGCATTCCAAATTCTTATGCTTTAACGACAGTTCACATGAAAAGGCTTTTGCTTGAAAGCTATTATTTCCTAAAAAACCATTTCAGATCAATATTCATTATTACTGGCCCTTTCATATTTCTGATGGCTGCACTCTCTGTGGCTCATGAGTTGAATCAAGAATCTCATCTGTTTTCCGTTATGTATGTGGCTGTATTTATGGTTGCGCATGCTTACACATTTTGTCGATTGATTAAATACATGGCGGCAGTCGTTACCGGTGGTACTCGAGACTTATCTGTAACACTTAACGAGTGTTTCAGACTTTCAATTCTGTACCTCGTGTATGGTACTGCTATTGTTTTAGGTCTTATTGCGTTGGTCATCCCCGGACTGTATTTAATAGCGAAATATGCTTTTGCCGACTTTGAGTTTGTTCTTAATAAGCGGTCGACTTTTCAGTCTATGAGCGAGAGTTGGAGTATCACATCCGGTGTTGTATTAACACTGATACTGGGTGGCATCGCTATTAATGCGCCATTGTTTATACTGGAAGTTTTGATTGCGCTGTTAGAACCATCAAATTCGATAGCCTATTTTGTTTCTATAGGGTTTTCAGAAGTCCTTTCTTTGACTGGATTGATTTTTAGCAGCATTTTCCATTTCCGTGTCTATACGAAAGTACTTGAAAAAAGAGAAGCGAATGACTAAGCGTTTATTGAAATTAAGTTTACTATTTCTATGTGTAATTGGGCTGTTGGGGTGTCAATCCACGCGGGATTATGACTATCAAGGCCAATATGAATATACCGAAGAAGATGGGCATTACATTTTGCTTCGTGAAGATAACTCATTTGAGCTTTTCCAAAAAGGAGTGTTAACAGTTGGGACATATAAGGTCAAACTAAGCACTATCAATCTCTATGTTGACGGAAAATGGCTTACCCAAGGGAAAATAAGAAACGGCTACCTCACTGATTCAGATGGTGAGAGGTGGGTTAAAAAAAAGTAACAACGAATTATCAAACAAATAAAGGAACCAAAGCTCGATGGAAAACACTCTCCTAAATAGCGATGAACAAAAAGGTAAGCCTGTAAAGGCCATCATTGTTTCCATCCTAATTGATATCATTGGAACAACGGTACTAGCATTTGTTGCTATTTTGGGATATGCCGGTTATCTAGTCAAAACTGGCGGGAATGCCAATCAGCTTGCAGCTGTACTGTTTCAATTTGATTATCAATCTCCTGTCCAGTGGGTACTTTTAGTCTTGGCTGGCTTGATATCTTGCTATGCAGGTTATTACTGCGCCAAAACGTCTCGAGTTAACATCTATAGGAATGTAGCGATTTCGGCGGTTATCGTGACGAGCATATCGGCATTTTTAAACGCTGATCTAGTTTCTACTGTTGAGAACTTTGGTTTATCCGTAGCAACGATTCTGTGCTATTTCGTTGGTGCCTATCTTTGGATCCGAAAGACGGCTTAATAGATATTGAATGAGTCAAAAAAGGGATGGCATTTGCCATCCCTTTATTGATATAACATCGTTGGCCTAGTCAACAGGCGTTATTTGTACTCGCCGCGAATCGACGCTTCCCGATACGCATCCAGTTTTCCTTCCGCTTTGAGTTTCGCCAGTCCTCGGTTGAAGGCATCAACCAGCTCTTGCGCACGAGGTGATTTTTTTTGAAATGATCACGAAATAATCTCTCGCAGACAGGGTTTTCGCATTGGGCTCTATTTTGTCGGCTAAATTGAGTTTGGTGACGAGCTCCATCCCCACATCCATATCTTCCAACACGATGTCGAGACGGCCAGCGCTGAGTTTTTTATAGTTGTTTTCGGCACTAGCGATACGTTGTATGTTGATTTCCCCGGTTTTTTCCATATCTTCTACCCCATAGGCATACCCAGTGACACCGCCGATTTTGAAGTCCTTAAGGTCTTCTTTCTTACTCCAGTTTATCGGTTTACTTTTTTGTTGGAATAATCCGGTACTTAATGTGATAACGGAGTCGGTAAAATGGAAAAACTGTTCTCTGTCAGGGTTTTTACCCCATATCAGTGAACCATCAAAACTTCCTGCTTTGGATTCTTCGAAGCCACGTTTCCATGGCATATAAGTAAACTCAACTTGATAGCCCTCTGCTTCAAAGGCTTCTTTGACAATCTGAGTCATGAAGCCTCCATTTTTAAGCGATTTGGACATGTACGGCGCCCATTCACCGTTGGCGAGCTTAACGGTGTTAGCGTGAGCTAGGCTAGTAAAGAGTAGAGAAACGGCCAGAAACAAAAAGGTGTTGGTTAAACTGCGCATTTTTTCTTCCTTAAACATGCAAATAGATTCAATAAAAGAATAGTTGCTGATAAGGATATCACCAAAAAGTTTAAGGGCGATTGAGGCGATACTCGACTCGAAACCGCCACGTGGTGAATCAAAAATCACCGTTTATTGGTGCTTTTATCAGGGTTAGAATTCGCTGTCAGCTTCGAAAGTCATGGGTTGTTTAGTGTAAGGATGTTCGATCATTAATCGCTGAGCGTGTAAGTGCAATCTATCTGCACGTTGGCCATAGAGACCATCGCCAACCATAGGTAAATTAAGCCCAAGATGGTGAGCGCAGTGCACTCTGAGCTGATGTGTTCGACCGGTTTTGGGGTAAAGGTACAGTTTGGAGCGCCCATCACGAGATTCAATCAGTTCCCAAGAGGTTTCAGCTGGTTTCCCATGCTCAAAGCAGACGAGTTGTCTGGGGCGATCATCAGGATCGCCACGCATTGGTAACGTTATTTGACCACTGGACTGGTTTACCTTTCCTTCAAGCAATGCGACGTAGCGCTTTTGCACTGAGCGTGAAATGAATTGTTTCTGTAGGCTCTTGTTCGCGCGCTTTGTTAGAGCAAAAACCAGCAGCCCTGATGTCGCCATATCCAGCCGGTGAATCACAAAGGGGCCTTCAACATCTGGGTAGCGCTGTTGCAAGCGTGTGTATGCTGAGTCCTTGATGGTTTTTCCGGGCACTGATAGTAGCCCTGAAGGCTTGTTGACGACAACCATGGCTTCATCTTCAAATAAGATCTCAAGTTCTTTGTCTTCAGCCCAGTTTTCTTCGAGCGGATTGTCATCAACGTCCATCCCCTCGAGCATATGACCCAAAATGGGGAAGCACTTACTTTGGCACGAAGGGTAGAACTTTCCATGCTGGCGAACTTCTGATTTAGGCGACACACCCCACCAGAACTCGGCTAATGCGAGCGGCTTAAAACCATGTTTAAAGGCAAAGTGCAGCAGTTTTGGTGCAGCACATTCGCCAGCGCCTGCTGGTGGTACAGGGGCATTGGTCGGTTTGAAAATCGCATTGAGGGATTTCTCTTCCCCTCTGATATTTAGAAAGCGGTAGTTATCAAACAGCCTGTTTTGCAATGTGTTAGACAGGCTTTTGCGTTCCTCTTTCAATGCATTTAAGTTGATGTTTAATTCATCTAGTTCGTGTTGTAAAACGGCAATTTTGTCATCCCACTCCAGCTTGAGGTATTTGAGCACGTTTTTTTCCGCGACGCTTTGTTTGGCCAGTTCATCAAGCCTGTTTTGCAGTGCTTCTCCAGCGAATGAGGATTCAGCCAGTTTACGTTGTGCTTTGCGTTCAGCTCGGCCTGCAATCATTGACTCACGCTGCAATTGCTCTTGCTGCTGATACTCAGAGGTGAGTTGTTTTATCTTAGAAGTCAGCTCGGCAATGCGAGGGTTGCTTTTTAATTGATTGAACTTCTTATTCGCCGCCATGATTTCAGCGGTTTCTGCCCGAAAGAAACTCTCTTCTGCCAGCATATCGAAAACAGGTGGAACAAAGCCTGGGAGTATGTTCTTGTCTGCTATCTTGCCTGAAAAGGCTGAAAGGTAACCGATCTTGCCCTCAAGTGACTCTACCAGCAGTACACCAAACATTTTGCCTGTCCCGCTTTGGCTTCCATCGATACCAAAATTATGCTGCCAGTATGTTTGCTCAACTAAGTGCTGCTGTAATTCTTGTGCGGCAAGTTCGCACAGGGGGTGCGGCTGATAGAAAAACGGGAAGGTGAACTTGTCAGGCAAGCTATAACCATCAATTGGGGTATTGAACGGAGTAAACAAATTTTCAGGTTGATGCATTTCAGCTTGCCGTCGTGACGAAAAAACAGAAGGCGAGATTGTACCTGTTTGGAGTGTGATTACCAGTATAGAAGGCGAAGTGCCTTCAGCCCAGCTCGGGCTGAAGCTGAAACACTATCGAATGTACTTAATGTTGGCGCTTATTAACCAGTGATGTGCGGTACCGTCCGTTTTAGTGATCCATAAGTCGCTATTGAACGTTACTACTCGGCCAGTGATGGTGATGTATAGTTTATTGTCGACAACACTTTCCACGCGAATAAAAGGATCAGACGTAACAAGAAAGGGCTGGGCCTCTTTTGCCGATTGCCCTTGAGCTAGCAGAAAATAATGATTGAGCTTGCCATCTTTGGGATCGGTGGATGTCGCTTTGTACCCGACCAGCTGAACGCCTTCGGCGATGGGGCGGTTGACGATCTCTTGCCCAAGGCGAACATGTGTTGGGATAAAAACGTAAGCAAGGAGCAAGCTCAGAGCCGAAATGAATATGATGATTATAAGTTTGGCTTTAGACATGGTGTTATTCGCTATCTAATTTGAGGGGATAGTTTACCACAACTCCTATTAAGAAACGGACCGTCGACCGATACGCTACTTTATTGTATTGATATCGATTGAACAAAACAGGTCAGCATTCGAAGTTTGTCGATATCGTGATTTGACCGGAAAAATCCCCGCAACAGAAAGTATTGAGAGGATTTTCTTCGGTGAATAGTGTTTATTTGAACATGTGTTTCGCGTGGAACATCAGGTGTTCGTCAATAAAACTAGCGATGAAATAGTAGCTGTGGTCATACCCGGTCTGCATGCGTAGCTCTAAATCGGAGCCGTGGGTTTCCGCTGTGGCTACCAGAGTTTCAGGCTTTAGCTGCTCAACAAGAAAGTTATCGGCATCACCTTGATCGACAAGAATAGGTAAAGGTGACTTGGCTAGTTTGAGAAGTTCGCTAGAGTCATATTCTTTCCAGCTTTCAAAGTCGTTCCCCAAATAAGCATTGAAGGCTTTCTGACCCCATGGGCATTGGATTGGATTACAGATTGGACTAAAGGCAGAAATTGACGTGAATTGCTCAGCGTTTTTCAGACCAATGGTGAGCGCGCCATGTCCACCCATGCTATGGCCAGAAATGGCTTTGACCGTTGAGACTGGGAAGTTAGCTTCGATTACCCTAGGGAGCTCTTGAGCGATGTAATCGTACATATGGTAGTGCGCAGACCACGGCTCTTGAGTGGCATTGAGGTAGAACCCCGCGCCTTTGCCCAGATCATAGCCTTGGTCGTCAGCAACGTCTTCACCACGTGGGCTGGTGTCTGGAGCAACGATGGCCATACCTAGTTCTGCCGCTTTCTTGAAAGCACCGGCTTTTTGCATGAAGTTCTCATCGCTACAGGTCAACCCAGACAACCAGTACAACACGGGAACGGGAGACTGTTTGCTTGCATTTGGTGGGAGGAAGATAGCAAAACGCATCGTGCAATTTAACGCGGCAGAAGCATGAGTGTATTGCTTGTGCCAACCGCCTGCGACTTTATTCTGACTGATGTTGGATAAACTCATTGAAATTCTCTCAGATAAAGTCGCCGCATCAGGTGATGTGGCGACTTATTAACGACTAAATCTAGGCTCACTGATCCATATGGATAACAGTACGGATGCTCTTACCTTCGTGCATTAGGTCAAAGGCTTCATTGACTGCGTCAAGGCCCATAGTATGGGTAATGAATTCTTGAAGGCCAAATTCACCCGCCATGTAGCGTTCAACAATCTCTGGAAGCTCAGAGCGCCCCTTAACCCCACCAAACGCACTACCACGCCATACACGGCCAGTGACGAGTTGGAATGGACGAGTTGAGATCTCTTGGCCTGCGCCCGCAACACCGATGATTACCGACTCGCCCCAGCCTTTGTGACAACATTCAAGCGCTTGACGCATCACATTGACGTTACCGATACACTCGAATGAGTAATCTACACCTCCATCGGTCATTTCAACAATGACTTCCTGAATTGGCTTCTCGAATTTCTGAGGGTTGATGACGTCTGTCGCGCCAAGTTGTTTTGCTAGGTCAAACTTACTCTCGTTGATATCGATGCCAATGATGCGGCTGGCACCCGCCATACGTGCACCAATGATTGCAGATAAGCCGATACCGCCTAGGCCGAAGATAGCAACCGTGTCGCCTTTTTGTACTTTTGCCGTGTTCAGTACTGCGCCCATACCAGTTGTGACCCCACAACCTAGAAGGCAGACTTCTTCAAGTGGTGCTTCTTTATTCACTTTTGCCAATGAGATTTCTGGAAGAACCGTGTACTCAGAGAAAGTGGAGCAACCCATGTAGTGGAAAATGGTTTCACCGTTGATAGAGAAGCGGCTTGTACCATCTGGCATCAGGCCTTTGCCCTGAGTTTCACGTACTGCCTGACATAGGTTAGTTTTACCTGAAGTACAGAATTTACACTCACCGCACTCGGCAGTGTATAAAGGAATAACGTGGTCGCCAACTTCAACGCTGGTAACGCCTTCACCAACCATTTCAACAATACCGCCACCTTCGTGACCAAGAATGGATGGGAAGATACCCTCAGGATCATCACCAGAAAGCGTAAAAGCATCAGTGTGACAAACTCCAGTTGCAACGATGCGAATCAACACTTCACCTTTTTTAGGCAGTTGTACATCGACTTCTTCCATTTTTAGCGGTTCACCTGCCGCCCAAGCTACGGCTGCTTTTGATTTGATAAACTCTTGACCCGGTTTGATCTCTAGTGCCATTGGATTTTCCTTGATATTTAATTGTTTTTTATGACGTTGTAAGCGTAGACGAGGAACTCTTCGCTCGCAGCTTCGTTTGGCTAGAGGCTATTTTATATATTTCTTTAATGAAGATAATCCCGATTAAATGAAAATGATTTTTACATATTTGTAATAATGATAAGCTTGCTGTCCGACTTTTTGGGAGAATTATTATGGCTAATTGGGATGGCGTGAGTGAATTTGTCGCGGTCGCAGAAACGCAGTCATTTACTACGGCAGCGAAGAAACTCGATACGTCTGTCGCACAGATCAGCAGGCGTGTTTCTGCGTTGGAAGAAAGACTTGCTGTTAAGCTGCTTAATCGTACAACTCGGAGAGTCTCGATCACTGAAGCGGGGCAGGTATATTACCAACAGTGCAAACATTTGGTCGAAGGACTAGAGTTAGCCGAGCTTGCCGTGACTCAAATGCAATCCACTCCCAAAGGGTTACTCAAAGTGACGGCACCGGTAACCTATGGTGAAACACACCTGGCACCACTATTGTTCGATTTTCTTGAGTCTTACCCTCAGGTTGACTTAGAGCTGAACTTAACAAACCAAAAAGTCGATCTGATCGAAATGGGTGTGGATGTGGCGATTAGGTTGGGTCGGTTGCAGGATTCCAGCTTGGTAGCGAAACGATTATCTAGCCGTCAACTTTATGTGTGCGGTAGCCCTGAGTATTTAGCGCGCTATGGTGAACCACATACTTTATCTGAACTGGAGAATCACCAATGTTTGGTTGGCTCTATTGATTATTGGCGCTTTAAAGAGAGCAAACGAGAAAAATCGCTGCGAGTTTCCGGACGTATTCATTGTAACTCTGGGTCGGCTTTATTGAATGCGGCTAAGCGCGGGTTAGGTTTAGTTCAGTTGCCTGATTATTATGTGAGAAAAGGGTTGGATGGTGGCGAACTGATTGAAGTATTGTCTGACTATCGTGACAACAGGGAAGGCATTTGGGCACTTTACCCTCAGAATAGAAATTTGTCGCCTAAAGTACGACTTTTGATTGATTTTCTGGCGGATAAACTAGGAGGAAGCATGGGAATCTAAATCTGCTTCCTGAATCGACTGCTCGACTATTTCCGCGATCTCTTCAGCTCGTTCTGGTGCGGTTTCTGAGACAGCATTGACCCATTCCTCGACGGATTCAGTTAGTTTACTTTCTTCGCGGTCAGCAGGCCGTAAATTGCTATTGGTTTCCACCATATTTGCTACCAGTTCCTGACTGACTTCGATAAGCTTGTCTGGGTCATGCTCTGCGAGTGTTTCAATCACTTTGATTGGTGTATTGTCCATAGACTCGGTAATCGCCGCTAGGACAGACATCGCATTCTCGGGCTCTTTTTCCACCAACCATTCAACGAGTTCTTCTATCTGGTTATCATCAGATTCCGCTAAACGCTTCGCTATGTCTACGGACAGCTCTGGATTGGTCAAAGTGATGGCTCTGAAAAGCACAACAGTATCAATATTGTCGATCTGCGCTGCTCGCTCCGCAATAGACACCGCCCATTCCGGTTGTTTGCTAGCAAGACGACGAATAAAAGTAATAGCATTGGATGGGTGTGATGCCGCTAGCGCTTCGATTTTCTCTAGAGCCTCTTGAACGTAAATCGAACTTTCCTGATATTCAGTTCGTGGGTCTAGATCTCCGTGAATGGATGCAGGGGTGTGCATCACAAAACTTTCCTGTTCTTCCACTGGTAGTGCCTCGCGGACCGACATTCGATAAATGGTAAATATGATCAGCCCTAAATCCACCATGATGAGGAACGTAAACAGTGCGCTATCATCTAGTCGCTCCATTAATACTGAAGCAGTGTAAGGGCCTATAATTGACCCGAGTGCGTAAACACACAGTAAGCCGGATAAAACTGAGACCAGTTGTGATTTTATCGCACGGTCAAACGTCTCTGAAATGCTTAGAGGATAAAGACAGGCGATCAACCCCATCGTCATTGCAACCAGAAGCAGTGGTGTGAATGTCCATTGCCATTCAATCGAAACGGGCAAAGCAAAGCTGACCACTGCGAGTGCAAAACAGCCTCCAAGTATGACTTTACGTCGCTCAAACCGGTCAGATAAATATCCCATGGGTAATTGCAGCAAAATTCCGCCAGCCGTGGCTGCCCCCATGAAAACGGAAAGCTGGAAGCCTGTAATACCAATGCCGTCGGCGTAAATGGGCAGCATGTTAGCAACGGTCGAGTATAGGATGCCGCACACAAAACAGGTGACAAACCCTAGCGGAGAAAGCAGATAAATGGACTTGAGAGGGATGGAATCTGATTGCTCGATTTCTGGCTCGAACTGAGAAATGAACACCACAGGGGTAACAGAAATACTAAAAAGTACGCCGCATAGAACAAAAAGCGTGGTTTCATTTGGCGGAGCGATGGCGAGACCAAACTGACCGAGCGTAATCGCACTGAGGATAACCACTTGATTAAAAGCAAGAATTTTTCCACGATTGGACTCGGTCGACACACTATTAAACCACGTATCTAAAGTGGTCGTTGCACAGGCAATACAAAAGCCCATCACCGCGCGCATTATTGCCCATATCCAGACGTCGGAATTCAATCCCATAATAAGAATCGCACTGGCTCCAAGACTGCCGCACATAGCAAAAGTTCGTACTAAGCCAATGTTGCGCAGAATGCGTTTGGCTAGGATCGCTCCTAGCAGAAATCCGACAGAGTACATGGAGAGGACGAAGCCAATCGACTGGATAGTGATATTAGCCTCTGCAAGCGAAACAGGGAGTAGGATACCGCTCAAGCCATGGCTACCCATCAGCAAAAATGAGCTGATGAAGAGTAGTGTTAGTGGTCTGAGTGTTGCTGCAATAGTCATAACCTTTGATTTAAAAGCAAAAAGAGCTATTTACAAGTGAGTTGTAAATGCAGTGTTGTGATTTGGTTGATAGATGGATCCTTGTATTGACTCAGTGGCTACTTGATGGATGTGGCATGCTGAGGTGAAATAGCTTCGTTTTTCTATGATCTTGCTTAAGCCTCGTGGCCAATAACATTGACAATCGCTTGTCTCGCTTCTGACATTGAAGTTCAGTTGTCTCATTATCTTATGCGCATTGAGACGCGTTCCCATAGACGGAAAGGTGCAGATGAAACGTAAACTAACGGCTTTTTGTATAACCGCCGCAGTTGCCCAGCCTCATGTTGTTGCAGCGGAAGAGCCGGTCAAAGCGCTTAATAGTCAGACGGTTTATATCGACGCAAGCGATGACTGGATAAAGCTGAAATCTGGCGAGGTACTGAAAGGTGAGTTGACAGGGACAGTAAAGAAGGAATCAAACTCTTACGATCAAGAAATCGAGTTCGACAGTGATGATCTTGGCGATCAGGAAATTGAACTTGAAGATGTATCTGTGCTTGAAACGGCAAGTTATTTCACTATTCGTACAGCTGAAGGTGATATTCATGATGGTTATTTGTCTATTAGAGACAACAAACTCTATCTAAAAAAAGGCGATCAGGAGCAGTCTTTCCCCGTAGCTCAAGTGGTTTCCATTTATCGAGGGGCTGAAAAGGACTCTGACTATTGGACCGCTGACTTGTTCCTAGGCCTAGATATTAGCAAAGGTAACACTGATGAGTTTTCAATGCTGGGTGAAGTCGAGGCTGAGCGAAATACGGTCGAGTCGAGAACCAAGCTTAATGCACGTCATGAGGTGTCTGAATCCAACAAAGAAAAAACGGCTCAGAAGAGCCAGTTTGACGGCTCTTACGATATTTATATCAACAATCGACTTTTCTTCAGACCAATCAAGTTTTCAGCACTGAGTGACGAATTTCAAAACTTGGCATATCAAGTCAATGCTTCAATGCAAGTGGGCTATTTTTTCGTTGCTAATACAGATGCAGAATGGGACGTATCGATTGGCCCAGGTATGCAATACAGTGAGTTCTCGACCGTAGCAGCTGGAGAGGAAGACAGTGCCAGCAGTACGATTTTAACCTTGGAATCGAACTTTGAGTATGAATTGACTAAGGACATCGATTTCAACTATACCTATAACCTTGACTGGGCAAGTAATGATGCGGGTGGCATGCGCCATAAAAATGATCTTGGGTTTGATATTGACGTGGTCGGTGACCTAGAGTTCAGTATCAAAGCCAGCTGGGAACACGTATCTCAAACCAAGGCAGATTCAGACGGTGTCGTACCAGAAAACGATGACTATAAAATCAATTTTGGTCTGAGTTATGAAATCTAATCAAACCAAAAAGCGAAGCTAGTTCGCTTCGCTTTTTTGATTATTGATTCTCGTCTGCGTCTTGCCGTTTGATGACTTTATGGCCGTCTTCTGATACGCCCTTTTTCCAATAGCTACTGATGTAGATATTTTCACGATCTACTTCCTTTTCATTGCGGAAGTACTGTCTTAGTTGGCGCATTGAATCAAATTCACATGCACACCACACAGATGCTTCGCCTTCCAGCCAAGGCAAGCCTTGGATTTGCTCTGCAAGAGACTGTGAGGCTTTAAGCCAAATAATCTTGATGTTTTCTGGTGCATTAATCGGCTGGCGGTCTTGTTCTGAGTTGACTTGAATAACCGCATAACCGATAGCCTGTTCAGGTAGACTTTGAATTTTAACGCTCAAAGCTGGCAAAGCGGTCATATCGGCGACCATAAAGAACCAGTCAGCCTCAAGGTTCATCGTAGAGATTGAACCAGGCCCCGCGATAGAAATGACATCATCAACCTGAGTGTTCATTGCCCAACGTGCGGCAAAACCACACTGCAAATCTTCCGTGATGTGGCGCACAAAGTCGACTTCAAGGGTACAGGATACAGGGTCAAACTGACGAATAGTGTAAGTTCGCATTACTGGACGTTGTTCTTCGCCTAGTTGAGTTAAATCGGTACCACCTTGTTGATTAAACAAGAGTTTGATGTAGCCGCCGACACAGTCGACTGGAAATTCAGCTAACTCGGAGCCATGCAACGTAATCCGTTGCATGTTTGGAGTAATAGTCTGTGTTGACTGGACGGTGAGTTGTTTTGCTGATGGCTTATTCATATTTCTACTCGATAACTATTCTCTTTCGCATTTAGATTAACAGCTCTTTCTTCGGCCGGACAGTATCTTTAACAATATTTACATTGGAATGCCTGCTTACAGCATCGGCAAGGTTGAACCAACCAATAGCGCAGCCATCAGCATATTAAAACTTCTCACTCTTATATTGCTTGTTAGCCAGCGCTGGAGTTCTCGCCCTGCAATGATCCAGAAGCTTCCCGATGGGAAGTTGACCAATAAGAAGGTGGAGGCGATGATAGACAGCTCCAGCCAACCGCCGCCGTTACTGTACAAAGTGACAGAGCTGAGTGCCATGGACCAACCTTTAGGGTTCACCCATTGAAAACTGGCTGCGGCCAAAAACGTCATTGGCTTAAAGTTTTCGACGTCCTTTGCTTTGCCACTCAGGGCGATTTTAATCGCCAGGTAACCTAGGTATGTTAGGCTGACATACTTAAGAATTTGGTGAGTAACAGGGTAGGCTTCAAAAATACCAGTCAACCCAAGACCGACCAACATCACCATGAAGGCAAACCCAAAAGCCACCCCTGACATATGGGGTAACGTGCGTTTATAGCCCACATTTGCGCCTGATGTCATCAGCATGATGTTGTTAGGTCCCGGAGTGAAGGTCGAGACAAAGGCAAAGAGCACCAGAGCGCTCAGTTGTTCTAATTCCATAATAATATCCCTTAATTTATTGGGTGGAAAAGATTGCTCAATTAAATAAATTGTCTGACCGGTCAAGTTCTATAATAGGTGGAATAGAACGCAATTTTGTGCTTTTATTCGAAACATAGGCGTAAATTGCACAATAGAGAGGCGTTATGGACAAGTTTGACGAAAGAATATTGCTTGAGCTTAAAAGTGACGGGAAAATAGCCAATGTGACACTTGCTGAAAGAATTGGTTTATCTGCTTCGGCGACATTAAGACGGGTACAAGAACTCGAACGACAGGGGATGATTAAAGGCTACCGAGCTGTTCTTGACCGAACCCAGATGGGGGTTGGTTTTATCGCATATGTGTCGGTTGGGTTAGCGAGCCATCGTCGGCAAGCCCAGCTCGAGTTTGAGCAGCATGTTCGGTTTGTCGATCAAGTTGTTGAATGCCACAATATCACTGGTGCAAATGAATACTTGTTGCGGGTTGAAACCGAAGATCTAACCAGTTATAAAAAATTCCATGCCGATGTATTAGGTGAGTGCGCTCAGGTCAATGCAATTACGACTATGGTGGTCATGGATTCTCCAAAAGATCAAAGATAATTAAACAGGCGTATGATTTAATATTCTGAGTTGATTGTAAAACATATTGACAACAAGGAATGTCATCTATCTTTGTGAAAGACTTGTTGTCTAAACAATGAAATAGAGTTGACGTTCTATTTTAAATATTGATTATGTAAAGACACTTTTAGTGTGCACTGCCTTTCTGATAAATAAGTATAAAATATCTATAAATTCGTCCAACCTGTCATTGTGCCGATAGTTATTAGTCTATAAAAATTTATATTATATTAATTTCTCACAAGGGATCGAAACAGTGACTCTGCTCTTAAACAACATGTCTATTCGTGCTCAGGTTATCTCCCCTGTCGTCTTGGCAGCGATTTTATTATTGCTCTCTTTTGGGGTGACCAATAATAATTTGGCCAATGTGCAGAAAAACTCAGCAGTGAATACTCAATCTTTGATTTTCTATAAAGATACCTTATCCCAAATTAATGATGAAATTTACTCATTGCGTATACTGCCTATTGACGCCGATAACCAGATTCAAGTCGAAGAGAGGATAGCGCAGATAGAAGCTCATCTCTCCATGATGATGGAGCGAAAAACGTTTGCTGAGGATATTGAGAAGATCCGTGAAACCTTAGCTCGCTATGTCGCACTATCAACCCAATTCTTTGACGTCGTGAGGCAGGGGAAAAGTGGCACTGACGATGAACCACAGCAACAGACTTTCATTACTCAGCTCGGCGCTAATGTTGATGAGATGACAAAATTGCTCAAGGAGATGTCGAAAAAGATTGGACACTTCTCAGAGGTGATGACAACAGAGAACCAGACTAACTACCAAGCAGTTCAAAAGACGGCAACCATCATGGTATTTACTCTGTTGGTCGTGTCTCTACTTTTAGCTTGGTGGTTGTCGGGCATCATTGTGAAGCCAATATTGACGCTGCGCATGGCGGTAAGCGATGTCGCGGAAGGCGATCTGAATGTGTCTTTAGACGCTAAGGGACGCAACGAAATTGCCCAATTGAGTCGAGATGTTAACAAAACAGTCAGTCGGTTACATTCGACCGTGCAAGCGCTGCGACAGATAAGTGAAGAAGTGTCTATCGCCTCCACACAATTGACTTCTGCTGTCGGCAAAACCGAAAGCAACGCCCAGTTAGAGTTGAAGGAGATGGAAGATGTTGTGACCTCAATCGCTCAATTGACGGGCGCTTCTCAGCATTTAAGCGGTAATGTGCAATTAGCAGATACCACTGCTCAGCAAGCAGACCAATTGGCTCAGTCAGGGCTGAATGTGTTTCAACAAAGTCAGCAAGTGAATCAGCAGATGAGTCAATCGCTTGGCAGTGCAGCAGAGGTGATACTCATACTGAAAAAAGAGTCAGAGAATATCAATGTTGTGGTAGAGGTGATAAAGAATGTCTCAGAACAAACCAACTTATTAGCACTGAATGCCGCCATTGAGGCGGCGAGAGCTGGCGAACTTGGTCGCGGGTTCGCTGTAGTTGCAGATGAAGTTCGGATGCTGGCTGGGCGCACTCAGGAATCAACCACTAAGATTCAAAGCATCATAGAAGATATCCAGCACCAAGCTAATTTGGCTAACGAACGCATGCAGAGCAGCCTAGATTTGTTAGCCAGTAGCAACAGTCATTCACATCAAGTCAGTGAAGCTTTGATGGGCATAACGCAATCAGTGTCCGACATCAATCAACTCAACCTGAAAGTGTCCACCGCGACTGAACAGAATTCTCTAGTGGCTCAGAATATTAACGATAACATTACCACGATGCTATCTCTGGTTTGCGAAAACGTAGAAGCAACGAGCCAAAGTACTATGGCTAGCACGACCTTAGCTAAATTGGTGGAGAAACAGAAAACTAAACTCGATTTCTTTAAGCTTTAAATGAATTGTGTATGAGTTTGATTTACGTTTTAATGGAAAAAAACAATCATCTTTATCTATCGTTGCGTGGTTGGTTATTAATTTAATTGATATAATATAATTATTGTTCTATGCCTATTGTGTTTATCGTTGTATGAATATGCGCAGATTACGGTGGTAAGCCTTCAATGTTGAGGGAAAATGTCATTTTTCCTTGACCGAGAAAAGCACCGCTTTAATATTGGCGGTCAATTTTTTAGGGCGGTAAATAAAAATGAAATATATATGGGTACTGTTGTTGTCGCTATTTTTATCGGCTTGCGGTGGCGATGGCGATAGTGGCGAAACAACTCAGCCATCTAGTACGTCCTCAACGTTATCTTATCGCGATTCCAATCAGGGACGCGCCTTGATCAATGTGGATGGACTTAGAGAGACTATATTAACTGTAGAGAACACCAGTTCGGATCGGTTGAACATCACGACAGACACATCAGGTTTAGCGGTTGGGTTTTCAGTGAGTGATGACCAATGTCAGGGAGCGGAGCTTGCCACGTCGCAGACCTGCCAAATGACTCTTCAGTTTCTCAGAGACGAAAACTCCCAAGGCAATATCACTGTCAATGGTGTTGCTCAAAGTGATGGTCGTCGGACGGTGTTGGATTTGCCAGTTTTTGGTATCAAAGATCCATTCGATGACAATGCTGATGCATATGCCGGACATGTTAACACTAGCAACTTATGTCAAGTCATTAACCCTGCTCTAGTAGGTTGTCGTTTCTATAAGTTGGGTGACGTCACTTCACCAGCTCTAGGTTCTTGGGATACAGGAGGTGGTGCCTATACTTATACGTTTAACGGGCCATTGGTACAGACTTACTTCCCTGACCAGTATCTTTTTATGACACCTTTAGTTACGCGGCGTTCCTGCTCTGCAGGAGAGTTTTATTATGTCGCTCAGAATGGCTTCACGACGTCAGGATCAATCGACATAGCCAGCAATCAAGATAATGTCTTTATCAAATATCACCCACTGATGTCAGATGGCATAACCAATGGTATTGC
This sequence comes from Vibrio neptunius, assembly GCA_019339365.1. Classification (NCBI taxonomy): domain Bacteria; kingdom Pseudomonadati; phylum Pseudomonadota; class Gammaproteobacteria; order Vibrionales; family Vibrionaceae; genus Vibrio; species Vibrio neptunius. The sequence goes on from CP079860.1 coordinate 1,368,533, forward strand.
AGGGCACACCGTTAACTTTTCAGGTCGGCTAAGTCTCACCACCAGCCAGAATGACCAGTTTGCGGGCAATATCGCTCAGTCAGCTCATGACAGCGTTTGGTCCGGGCCAAGTAATGTACCAGCGTTACAGCAACTGCTTAATACAAATACTAACGCCTATGTTAGCTCATCCTATACAGATACTAATAGTGGGCGAACCATATACGCCGTCAACAGCCTCCTCAATAGGGATTATTTACGAGCTTTACTGGAGTATTTACAACTAAACCCCGACCCACACGAAATTGATACCCTTTCAGATGCCCCTCACCTGCAAGACCCTGTTTTTCAGGCCAGCGTGCTTCAGTATCGGCAAATGGTTGCTCAGCATTGCCCGACAGGTTTCAATTGATTGCTTTTACTGACGATTTTGAGTGATATTCAGTTGATGGTGTCTTTTTCGCCCAGAATGTTTTAGTATGCCCGACTTGGTTCATTGAGAGGTTCATCTGTATTTGTACCTAAAAGTGTACCAAATGATTAAATTTTCATTTTTTCTTACATTTAACTCTATGTTAAATAAAGAAATATAAACAAATCAAGTGTTGCTTGGTGTGCAACACCACTGTAAAGGATAGTTAAATGCCTATTATTACTCTTCCTGACGGCAGTCAGCGTCAATTTGACAACCCTGTTTCTACTCTTGATGTCGCACAATCTATCGGTCCTGGTCTTGCTAAAGCAACCATCGCTGGTCGTGTTGATGGTAACCGTGTTGATGCATGTGATCTTATCGAACAAGATGCAAGCCTAGAAATCATCACAGCTAAAGATGAAGACGATGGTCTAGAAATCGTTCGCCACTCATGTGCTCACCTACTTGGTCACGCGATCAAGCAGCTTTTCCCGGAAGCGAAAATGGCGATTGGTCCAACTATCGATAATGGTTTCTACTACGATATTGACCTTGAGCACTCTCTAACGCAAGAAGATCTCGAGAAGATCGAAAAGCGCATGAAAGAACTGGCTAAGACCAAATACCAAGTTATCAAGAAAAAGGTCAGCTGGCAGGAAGCACGCGATGCATTTGAAGCTCGCGGTGAAACATACAAGATGGAAATCTTGGACGAAAACGTCTCTCGTGATGATCGTCCGGGTCTTTACCATCATGAAGAATACATCGATATGTGTCGTGGTCCACACGTACCGCATATGGGTTTCTGTCAGCATTTTACGCTACTGAACGTAGCAGGTGCATACTGGCGTGGTAACAGTGACAATAAGATGCTTCAACGTATCTACGGCACGGCATTCCACGACAAAAAAGCACTGAAAGCGCATCTTACTCGTTTAGAAGAAGCGGCAAAGCGTGACCACCGTAAAATCGGTAAACAGCTAGACCTATTCCACATGCAGCAAGAAGCTCCGGGTATGGTCTTCTGGCATCACAACGGCTGGTCTATCTTCCGTGATCTGGAAGTATTCGTTCGTGAAAAACTGACTGAATACGGTTATCAGGAAGTGAAAGGTCCACTAATCATGGACCGTGTTTTATGGGAACGCTCTGGTCACTGGGACAAATACGCAGAAGCCATGTTTACAACGGCTTCTGAAAACCGTGACTATGCACTTAAGCCAATGAATTGTCCTGGCCACGTTCAGATCTTCAACCAAGGTCTTAAGTCGTACCGTGATCTACCGCTACGTATGGCGGAATTTGGCTCTTGTCACCGTAACGAACCTTCTGGTGCGCTACACGGCATTATGCGTGTTCGAGGCTTTACTCAGGATGATGCGCATATTTTCTGTACTGAAAGTCAGATTCAAGACGAAGTCACTAGCTGTATCAAGATGGTTTACGATACATATCAGACATTTGGTTTTGATAATATCGTCGTTAAACTATCTACTCGCCCAGAAAAGCGTGTGGGTTCAGATGAAATCTGGGATCAGTCTGAAGAAGCGTTGAAACAGTCTCTTGAAGCGATGGATATTCCATACGAGATTCAAGAAGGCGAGGGTGCTTTCTACGGCCCTAAAATTGAATTTACGCTGCACGACTGCTTAGACCGTGCATGGCAGTGTGGTACGGTTCAGCTAGACTTCAACCTACCAGGCCGTTTGGGTGCGACCTACGTCGATGAAAACAACGAACGTCAAGTTCCTGTCATGATTCACCGCGCTATCCTAGGGTCATTAGAACGATTCATTGGTATTCTGATTGAAGAATATTTCGGTTTCTTCCCGACTTGGCTGTCTCCGGAGCAAGCAGTAATTATGAATATTACTGATAAGCAATCGGATTATGCTCAGGAAGTGGCCCAAAAACTACAAAAATGTGGAATTAGAGCTAAAGCGGACTTGAGAAATGAGAAGATAGGCTTTAAAATCCGCGAACATACTTTGAAGCGTGTACCGTATATGCTGGTTTGTGGCGACCAAGAGATGGAAGCCGGAGAGATTGCAGTACGTACCCGTAAAGGCAAGGATCTTGGCAAGTTTAAAGTGGATGACTTTATTTCTTACATCCAAGACGAGATCTCAAGCCGTAAGCTCAATCTGGAGGAATAAACTATTAAAGGCGGAAGACGCGGCCAAGTACCGGCCAAACAAAATGCTCATCGTTTAAACGGTGAAATTCGTGGCGTTCGTGAAGTTCGTTTGACTGGCGCTGATGGTGAATCAGTTGGCGTTGTTTCTATTCAAGAAGCGGTTGCAGCAGCTGAAGAAGCGGGTATGGATCTAGTAGAAATTAGTCCAAACGCTGAGCCACCAGTATGTCGAGTAATGGACTACGGTAAATTCCTCTTTGAGAAGAGCAAGTCTGCTAAAGAGCAGAAGAAGAAGCAAAAACAGGTTCAGATTAAGGAAGTTAAATTCCGTCCTGGAACTGATATTGGAGACTATCAGGTAAAACTACGCAACCTGACGCGTTTCCTTGAAGAAGGCAACAAAGTGAAGGTAACAATTCGCTTCCGTGGCCGAGAAATGGCACACCAAGAGATCGGTGTTGATGTTCTAAATCGTCTTAAGGAAGACACTGTTGATTTAGCAGTAGTGGAATCTTTCCCTAAGAAGATCGAAGGGCGTCAGATGATCATGGTGCTTGCCCCTAAGAAGAAGTAATTAACGGCTTACAAGTAATTAAATCCTGCCGTTTTTCAAAACGGCAGGGCTTTATTCGCCCTGATTACATGTTTATTAAACTACTACAATGCGGAGTTATTCATCATGCCTAAGATGAAAACCAACAAAGGTGCTGCTAAGCGTTTCAAGAAAACTGCTGGTGGTATTAAGTTTAAGCACGCTACTAAACGTCACATCCTGACTAAGCGTACTACTAAGAACAAGCGTCAACTACGTCCAAACGCAATCCTTCCAAAATGTGAAGTGGCTGCAGTTGTTCGTATGATGCCATACGCTTAATTCTTTTTAGTTTATTTATCGTTTAGTTTAGGAGAAGCATAATGCCTCGCGTAAAACGTGGTGTACAAGCTCGTGCACGTCATAAGAAAGTTCTAAAACAAGCTAAAGGTTACTACGGTGCACGTTCACGTGTTTACCGCGTAGCTTTCCAAGCAGTTACTAAAGCTGGTCAATACGCTTACCGTGACCGTCGCAACAAGAAGCGTCAATTCCGTCAACTATGGATTGCACGTATCAACGCGGCATCTCGTCAAAATGGTCTATCTTACAGCCGTTTCATCAACGGTCTTAAGAAAGCATCTATCGAGATCGATCGTAAGATCCTTGCTGACATCGCGGTATTCGACAAGGCTGCATTTGCAGTTCTAGTTGAGAAAGCGAAAGCTGCTCTTTAATTAGAGTTAGTGATTAGGATTAAGAAAAGGAGAGCTTCGGCTCTCCTTTTTTGTTGCTATCATTCCCACATTTCATTCAATATCGCCAATCCCATCGGTATTACTGTTGAACCATCGACAAGATGTTTTAATGTTGCCTATTTTTCTCCAATCAGTGATGGCTATATTTAACTCCCTAGACTGAATCTGGTTGATTGGGCGTAGATATTGCTGCGGCCTAAACAGAATTTGGTGAGTAAAAATCCTTACTCGTTTAATACCTATGTGGCTATTCGATCGCATCAATGGGTGGGTCTATGCCGTTCTAGGTTGGCGTTCTGATCAAGCAACGAGGTGAGAGCCGCACCATGCCGATCGAACAATCTTACGCAACATCGACTACACTCTCTAGAAGTGTATTTGATGAGATCAGATCATGATTGTGCGAATTATTATTGGGTTAACATTGTACTTATTGTTCGCCCAAGTAACAGTAAGTGCGAAGGTCGTCTGGGCTATTCAGGACGAGTGGCCACCCTATGTGATTGATTCACATGATGTCAAAGGGCTGGCACATGAGATTGTAGAAGAAGCGTTTGCTGTGCAAGGCTACAATATGAAGTATACGATTAAGCCATGGAGCCGTGCCTTACGAGAAGTGGCAACCCAACGCTATGATATTGCTCTCACGGTGTGGAAAAGCAGTGAGCGATTGGAGTACCTCTACTACAGTGACGCTTACCTAACCAACTCACTGATTTTTGTGACGCTTAAGAGCAATACGTTTGATTACGAAGATTTAAAAAGTCTGACTGGTAAAAGAATCGGTGTCATTCGGGGCTATGCCTATGACGATGCTTTTATGCATTCCAATGACTTTGATCGTTTAGATGCAGACAATTTAGCGACCAACGTTAAGAAACTTAAAACCGGAAGAATTGATGCGTTAGTGGCAGATAAGATCTTTTTTCGCTGGTTTATAAGGAATAGCGGCATGGAAATTGATGAATTTGCTCTGATTGATAAACCGTTAGCTGCAAACCCCTTATACATAGCGACGAGTCGCGATCATCCCAACAAAGAGCAGATCATTTCGGCTTTTAATTCAGGCTTGAAAGTGCTCCAACAGTCGGGGCGGATCTCCGCCATTTTTGAAAAGTACGAATAGTGTGCATTTCCAACCTGAATACGATTAGGGTGACATTATGGGCCGAAACAAAATGTCGCAACATCATCCACTCATATTAGTCTTTGAGGAACTTTGTCATGTACTTTAAGTGGTCACACTTCACCCTTACCTTGTTGTTGTTTTGGAGCCAGACGGTGACGGCTGCCACATTAAAAATATCTCAGGATTTGTGGCCACCTTACATTATGAATTCTGTGCAAGGCAGTGGTGTTGCCCATGATATTGTTGCCGATGCATTACTGTCAGCCGGATACGAGCTAGAGTTCTCAATAAAGCCCTGGACAAGGGTACTCAAAGAGACTAGGACGGGGCAAAATGACGTCATTGTTTCCCTCTGGAAAAGCGAGGAGAGAGAGAAATTCCTTCTCTTTAGCAAGCCTTATACGAATAATGATATGGTCTTTATCTCTCGTAGCGAGGCACCATTTGAGTATCAATCAGCCGATAGTTTGCGAGGAATGAGAATTGCGCTAATTAATGATTATGCATACGCCAACAACTTGCGAGAGCACAAAGATATCATTCCTGTCCACACCTTAGATTTACCCAATAGCATCCGTTACCTAATGGCCAACAAAGTCGATGTGCTCGTGGCTGACGAAGCGGTGGGAAGGTGGACAGCACATGGAATGAGGATACCAAAAGATAAACTCTACTTTAGTAAAGCCTATTTTGACTCAACCCCACTCCACGCTGCGGTTAGAAAAGATCACCCCGAAGCAGAAAAGATCATCTCGATTCTAAATAACTACTTTAAAAATCATGCGGAAGGTAAGCTGGAAGCACTGCACGTACTGTATGGATTAAAGGACTAAGTTTCAAGATAGAAAAGGGGGCTCACTTTATGAGTTCATCTGCATAAATAAACAAGAGGCTTGAGTAAAGCCTCGACCCACCCATCAGTGTATTGTTCACTGCAAGCGGAGTCGATATATGACTCTCTAATATGCGGTCCGTACCGTAGTGTTATGGGCAGAGAGGCCCAGGCTTGGCAATTCGTTCAATCATATAGTCACCCCGAAGGTTACGATTGACCACCGCATGCCACATTGCGCCGTTTTCGAGCGTAAATTCAATAGCGTAGTTTATCCCACTGACCACTTGAGTTCTTACTTGGTTGATTTGCTTGACTGATGACTCGTTGTTCATTTGACCAAGAATGGTATCCATCGCTCTCATGACTTCAGGCGTTATGCCAGAGGGGGACCATCCACCAGGTAACCCTTTTTCTAGGCACACTGGCCTTTTAGCCTGTTCTTGCTCAGGCTGCGATTGTTTTGCACAGCCTACAAGTACCAGCACAGATATGACTGACGAAGCAAAAATTCTGTTCATTATAATTATACCTTGATGTTAAGAGTGTAAGCGAAGCTTAGGTCAATCTATTACTAGAGTGAGTGGCTTCAATCATAGAGATTTAGATGTTCGACAAGTTAAATTTAGGTCAGAGTTGAGGATGAGGAAAGGGATTGCCGCTTTTCAGCATAGCAAAACGCAGTACTGAGGTGATAAACGCCTTATTCCAGTGGTTTCTATGGAATTTCAGCCAGCTAAAGGGTGTTTAAAATTCTGGTATTTAATTTGCTGGTCATTAAATAAGTACACACTCTCTTTAGGTGTGAGAGCTACACTTACAATGTCCTCAACAGTGTTGGGCAGAGGAATGGATAATGAAAAAATGGGGATTGTTAACTACGCTCTGTTTTGCTTTAACTGGCTGTAGTACCAAGTTTGTATATAACAATATGGATTGGTTGTTGGTTGAGTATCTGGAAGATTTTGTTGAATTGAATGACGAGCAAGAAGAGCTAGTCAGTGAAAAAAATTGAAGTGCTGAGTGATTGGCATCGACGAGAAGAAATTCCCAATTACATTCAGCATTTAGATCAGCTCATTGCGCTTGACCCTAAATCGTTTACTGAAGAAGACTTAAAGCAGCAAGAAGTGCAATTCCAGAACCATACTCAAAGACTGGTCAGTCAGATAGCGCCAGAAATGTTTGCTTTGGCCAGTGAGCTGTCGGATGAACAAGCGGAAGAACTGATGAACAATATTCGTGTTCGACATACACGTTATAAAAAAGAAATATCAGAAGCTCTCTGAAGACGAAATTCGTGAAAACTATGAAGAAAAGATCACTGAGAATTTTGATGATTGGCTGGGTTCTGTGACGCCTGAACAAGAAAAAATGATCCGGGAATGGACCTCTCAACTCTATGTAACCTCATATGACTGGATTGATCATCAAACCAAAATGCGGGTTGAAGTGAATGCTCTACTGACTAATCGCATGCAGGTGGAATACTTTAATCCCCGTTTCCAGCAGCTGATGTTTAACCCTGCCAGCTTCTATTCTACAGAGCTTGAAGAAAAAAATTGGTCACAACAAAGCGATAGCAAACAAGTATCTGGTTAGAATTATTAACTCAGTAACAGACAAGCAAACCGCTCATTATCGCCAAGAGCTACGAGATTGGAGAAGCGTTGCAATGGATATTCAATAGCCGATTTGTTCGGTAGAAGCTTGGTGAAGTAGGCGAATTTAATCGTCACTTTAGTTTACCTCTCTCATCAACACCGTTACATTAGTCTGACAACTCCCAACTGAATCAAAAAGATGGAATGGATTCTATTGTTTGTAGCCGGAGTGCTTGGCGGAATTCTTAACAGTGTTGCCGGTGGTGGAAGTTTTATCACATTTCCGAGTTTACTGTTTGTTGGTGTGTCTCCTGTTGTAGCCAATGCAACCAACACTTTTGCCGCCTGTGCTGGTTACGTCAGTGGTGCTTATGGGTTTCGACAAGACATCGCTAAACACCCTAAACCCATTTTGTTTACCGTCATCCTTAGCTTAGTCGGTGGCGCTTTAGGGGCTTACTTACTACTCAGTGTTTCTGAATCTCTGTTTCTAGAAGCCATTCCTTGGTTGTTATTATTTGCGACGGTGCTGTTCTTATTCGGCAGTACAATCAGCGAGTGGCCTAGAAAACTGATTCGTACTGGCTCTTTAAACCCAGTTTGGTTGAACATCACACTATCCGTGTTTTTGGTGTTGGTCTCTGCCTATGGGGGCTTCTTTAATGCTGGGCTAGGGGTTATCGTACTGAGTTACTTGGTTCTTGCTGGGTACCAAGACATTAATCAAATGAATGGCCTTAAGCTTTTGGTGTCATCGTGTGTTTCGCTGACAGCCATCTTAGTGTTTGTTCTAGATGGTTCAATTGACTGGCCTAGAGGGATTGTCGTGATGCTAGGGACGCTATCTGGAGGTTATGCCGCTGCAAGGGTGTCACGTAATGTGCCTCAACAATACGTCAAAGGTTTTGTGGCAGTATCGAGCATTTTGATGACCACATATTTCTTCTACGATGTTTATTGGGTGTGAATGAGATGATAGATCATGGTGAGTCATGTTGTGTCTCATAAATAACCATATAAATTATGATGAAATTCTAAGTTTGCTGATGTGTTGGTAAGGTGTTGTTGAATATTTGATACGCTGAGCTTCAATACCGAAATATATACCAGCTTTGGCCACCGTTTCAGTGGTCGCGTTGATCGCCAGTGGCATGTTGTTTTGGAATGACAAGCGTAAAGAAAGCGATAAATACGAACAAGCCTGACAGCAAAAAGAGCGCCCTAGGGCGCTCTTCGTGTTTAGAAGAAACCGAGCGGGTTAACATCGTAGCTGATAAGTAAGTTTTTGGTGTTCTGGTAGTGGTCTAGCATCATCTTGTGGGTTTCACGGCCAATACCTGACTTCTTATAGCCACCGAAAGCAGCGTGTGCAGGGTAGGCGTGGTAACAGTTCACCCAAATACGACCCGCTTCGATGTTGCGACCCATGCGGTAGGCTAGATTAGCATCTCGCGTCCAAACACCTGCGCCTAAGCCGTATTCAGTATCGTTCGCAATGGCCAGTGCTTCAGCTTCGTCCTTAAACTTAGTAATAGCGATCACTGGGCCAAAGATCTCCTCCTGGAAGACGCGCATCTTATTGTTACCCTCAAGAAGTGTTGGTTGAATGTAGTAACCCGACTCGATACCGTCTTTTTGCTGAGCGACTTCACCACCAAAAACTACTTTCGCGCCTTCTTGGCGGCCTATTTCTAGGTAGCTCAGGATCTTGTCAAATTGTTCCTGAGAAGCTTGTGCACCCACCTGAGTGTCAGTATCGAGCGGGTTACCTTGCTGGATGCTCTTTGCGCGTTCGGCCACTTTGGCGATGAACTTGTCATAAACAGACTCATGCACTAATACGCGTGAAGGACAGGTACAGACTTCGCCTTGGTTGAAGAAGGCCAATAGCGTACCTTCAATACACTTCTCCAAGTACTCGTCTTCATGGTCGAATATGTCTGGGAAATAGATGTTAGGCGACTTACCGCCCAGTTCCACTGTTGAAGGAATCAGGTTATCGGCTGCACATTTAAGAATGTGGTTTCCGACTTGTGTTGAGCCCGTGAAAGCGATTTTGGCAATACGGTTACTGGTAGCGAGCGCTTGACCCGCTTCACTACCAAATCCATTGACGACATTTACCACGCCTGCTGGAATCAGATCACCGATCTTTTCCATCAAAAGCAAGATAGACGTTGGGGTTTGCTCAGCAGGTTTCAAAATCACACAACAACCTGCCGCGAGCGCTGGAGCCAGTTTCCATGCGGCCATCAGCATAGGGAAGTTCCATGGAATGATCTGGCCGACAACACCAATAGGTTCAGGGAAATGGTAGCTCGCGGTATTCACATCAAGCTCGGCTGCGCTGCCTTCTTGAGCGCGGATACAGCCCGCAAAGTAGCGGAAATGATCGACGACAAGAGGGAGATCTGCCGCAAGGGTTTCACGTACTGGTTTGCCGTTTTCCCACGTTTCTGCCACGGCAAGCTCTTCAAGATGCTGCTCAATGCGATCGGCAATCTTGAGGAGAATATTGGAACGCTCTGTTACGCTCGTGGCTGCCCAGCTTGCTCTGACATTATGAGCCGCATCAAGTGCTAGGTTGATGTCCGCCTCACCTGAACGAGCAACCTTGCAGTAAGCTTGCCCATTGACTGGTGACGTGTTGTCAAAGTATTCGCCAGACACAGGTTTCACCCATTCTCCACCAATGTAGTTGTCGTAATGGGTTTTGAAGTTAACCACAGAATCGTGACTGCCTGGTTGTGCGTAAATCATAGAAATATCCTTATTATTTTCTCGTTCAAGTTATGTTTGAAGCTGTCACTAACCGGTGAACACTTCAGTTACTATTCATCTAACTAACGCAAATCACAGACCAATTGTTAAAAACTTGTTGTGACCTTGTTGTGGCGATAGAGTGTTTAAGGCTTAGACTGTGTTGTTTTAAACGCATGGCGATGGAATGGGGAGTTAACAAAATGTTCACCTGTTCCAAAATGGCACACCCCAAATGCTCAAGAGTGGAACAGGTATGGAATTACAAACCCATCAACCAGACAGCTGGCTCATGTCCTCATGGCAGAGAAGTACTAATGCGGGCCTCAGACAGGTAAAAAAACCTGAAGACATAAATGTGTCTAATGCGCTGCTTAAAGAGCGACGTTATAAAGCTCAAGGCGTGATTGAAGCTGTGGAGCAGTGCGCTTTACCTTTGTTTAATCAAGTTCTTTCTCGAACAGATAGCCGGTTGATTTTGACGGATGATGAAGGGGTCATTCTTGCAAGTTGGGGACAGGAAAGGTTTAGAGAAAAGTTGATGTCGATAGCGCTCGATTCAGGCAGTTGCTGGCAGGAAAGGCTGAAAGGAACGAATGCGATTGGAACGGCACTGTTCGAAAAGAAAGCAGTGTCTATTATTGGCGAGCAGCACTTTATCAAACAGCATCGCTTCATTAGTTGCTCGGCGAGCCCGTTATTTAACCATCGTGGTGAGCTGGTTGGCATTCTCGATATAACCAGTGAGCAAAGCAAACATGATGTGACTACGCAGCTGTTGGTCCAGAACATGGTGCAACTGATTGAAAACTACCTGCTGACGCAAATCCCTGAAGGGGCTTGGCAAATCAACCTTGCGCACAATGAGTCAGTTTTGAAGAGTGGTTGGCAAGGCATAGTGATTGCTGATGAAAATGGTCAGGTGGTGGCACACAATCAGGTCGCCACTCAACTTATCCCTAAGGCAGCACTTGTTGGAGAGCATGTCGAGAGCCTTCTCAAGCAACCAGAGCAGAGCGCGAAGTTCGTCTTCGAAAAACGGACCTTAGGCCAGAAGCCAGTCCAGAAAAAATGGCTCAGCGTATCGAGTGAACTTCACTATGGTGATCACCAAGTGGAACAAGCGTGGCAACAGGCCAATAAAGTGTTGGGCTTTGATATTAGTCTATTAATCCTCGGAGAAACTGGGGTTGGTAAAGGCGAATTCGTCAAAGCGCTACACAAACACAGTGCTCGATGTAAGCAGCCGCTTATCACCGTTAATTGCGGGGCACTACCTAAAGATTTGATTGAATCCGAGCTATTTGGTCATGCGTCTGGAGCGTTCACCGGAGCGAGTAAGCACGGTTACTCAGGGCGGATTAGACAAGCGGATAAAGGTATCTTATTTCTGGATGAAATCGGAGAAATGCCGCTTGATGCGCAGTGCCGTTTGCTGTCTGTCCTGCAAGACAAAGTGGTTATGCCTGTGGGTTCGGCTCAATCCTATCAAGTGGACATTCAGGTGATTGCCGCAACCCATCAGGATTTAAACCAACTGGTCGCTCAGGGGCGCTTTAGGCAGGATCTTTACTATCGATTGAATGGCTTAGTGATCACTTTACCTTCACTGTATCAGCGCGAGGACAAAGCGGCGCTGATCCGTGCTATTCACGAAAAACACCAACAAAACGTTCAGCAAATCTCGGCGTCGCTAATGCAGTTATTGCTCAATTATCGTTGGCCAGGCAATTTGAGAGAGTTGGACAACCTTCTCAAAGTCACAAGCTTGATTGCTAGCGATGTGGAAGAAGTCAGCATTGAGCACGTGCCTACTCACTTTGCTCAGCCACTGTTAGAAAACACTTTGGTAGAAAGTGAAGTGTTAGAACAGGATTTGAAATCAACGCTTAATAGCACATTGGTCGACACCTACCGTGCAAACAATGGCAATGTCAGCAAGGTCTCCCGAGTATTGGGAATCAGCCGGAACACCGTTTATCGAAAGCTAAAAGCATTGGGGGTTATCAAAGCAAAATGAGAGACGAGCGTGGGCATTATGATTGGACATTTTATGCCAGTGAAACAAGCTCATATTGACGGTATTTGATGAGTCGTCATCTGCGCTTTACCTCCTGATTATGTAGCTTCAATGGAGTCGCGAGAGTACATCGCTGATTTTCTTAAATACGGTACAAGACAAAAGTAAAAAAAAGAGCGCCCCAGAAGGCGCTCTTTATATATTGAAACCTAGCCTTTACAGTCCGCCTTGTTGCTGCGCCTGTTTTACTAATGCCTGACGTTGAGCTTCCTTAGTTTTTACCACTTCACTTTCCTTTTCCGCTTTGCTTTCTTCAATAGAAGGAACAAAGACAAAGTACTTATTAATAGTCATTTCAAGAACCTCAATTTAGATTGTTATAAACCGTCCAGGTTAAGCTAATCACCAATGCCGCGGTAAAGGTTCACGCGACTCCTTGTGGTAGGTTTCAAAAATAGAGGATGTCAGCTAGGCTAACATCCTCCATAACGTATTAATTGTAGTAGGAGTGTGGGGTATTATAAAATACCGTACTAATCCCCTTTAAACTGATTTATACGTCGTAAGTCGTCGACGCTGTGTCACCGCCTGTACCAGTCCAGTTCGTGTGGAAGAACTCACCACGCGGACGGTCAGTACGCTCGTAAGTGTGAGCACCGAAGTAGTCACGTTGAGCTTGCAGTAGGTTAGCTGGCAGACGCGCTGTAGTGTAACCGTCAAGGAACGACAGTGCCGAGATGGTACAAGGCATTGGGATGCCAGCTTCTAGCGACTTAGCCGCGACTTTGCGCCATGCGCTGAGGCTGTTTTGTAGGATGCCTTTAAAGTAGTCATCTGAACCTAGGAATGCGATATCTGGGTTCGCTTCGTACGCATCACGGATGTTACCTAGGAATGCAGATCGGATGATACAACCACCACGCCACATTAGAGCGACATTACCGTAGTTTAGGTCCCAACCGTTCTCGTTAGATGCTTCGCGCATTAGCATAAAGCCTTGAGCGTAAGAGATGATCTTAGAAGCCAGTAGAGCTTGACGAAGTGCGTCAACCCACTCTTGCTTATCGCCTTCAACTGGTGTGATTGTCTTACCGAATAGAGACTCTGCTTCAACACGCTGATCTTTCAGTGCAGACAGACAACGTGAGAATACAGACTCAGAGATCAGCGTTAGAGGAATACCTAGGTCTAGCGCGTTGATACCTGTCCATTTACCCGTGCCTTTTTGGCCAGCGGTGTCTAGGATCTTCTCTACTAGTGGCTCGCCATCTTCATCTTTGTAGCCAAGGATGTCAGCAGTGATTTCTACTAGGTAGCTGTCTAGTTCAGTTTTGTTCCAGTCAGCGAAGACTGCTTGCATCTCGTCAGCAGACATACCAAGGCCATCTTTCATGAACTGGTACGCTTCAGTGATAAGTTGCATGTCACCGTATTCGATGCCGTTGTGAACCATCTTAACGAAGTGGCCAGCACCGTCGTTACCAACCCAGTCACAACAAGGTTCGCCAGCGTCAGTTTTTGCAGAGATACCTTGGAAGATAGGCTTAACCGCTTCCCAAGCTTCGGCAGAACCGCCAGGCATGATTGAAGGACCAAAACGCGCGCCTTCTTCGCCACCAGAAACACCCGTACCGATGAAGTGGATGCCTTTCTCACGAAGAGCAGCCACACGACGGTTTGTGTCTGGGTAGTTAGTGTTACCACCATCGATGATGATGTCGCCTTTGTCTAACAGAGGCACAAGTGCTTCGATGAACTTGTCAACGACGTCGCCCGCGCGAACCATTAGCATCACTTTACGTGGCGCTTCTAGCTTCTCAACCAGTTCTTCTAGAGAGTATGCACCAACGATATTAGTGTCTTTTGCTGGACCTTCTAGGAATTCGTCTACTTTCGCAGCAGTACGGTTGTGAGCAACCACTTTAAAGCCGTGATCGTTCATGTTCAGGATAAGGTTTTGACCCATTACTGCTAGGCCAATGACACCGATATCACCTTTCATTATTTCTCTCCAATTTCTCTAAAAATGGACGCTCGCATTACGCGATTTTTGCTGCTGCGTCTGAATCTAAGTACCACTCGGTCTCGCCAGCTTTAGACTGGATTTTCGCCGCTGGATACGGCAGCTCGCTTGCCGGAGTAGTATGAATTTCGTTTACGATTTCAACTTTGCCTGCACCAAGTACAAGATAGCTGATACGCTTAGCGGCTTCTAAAACTTTCGCTGTTTTAGAAACACGAATCTGCCCTGATTCAGGGTGAGAAGCCAATACTGATAGGTTCTCATCTTGGTAGTCAGTCTGGCCTGGGAACAGTGATGCTGTGTGTCCATCTGCACCGACGCCTAGCAGAATCCAATCGAAAACAGGTGTGCCGTTCTCAGTCGGAATCACATCTGCCATCTCTTGTGCGAATCGCTCAGCTTCCGCTTTTGGTTCTTCTTCGCCACGGATGCGATGGATGTTTTCAGCTGGTAGGTTCACTTGGCTAAATAGCAATGCGTTCGCTTCACCGTAGTTGCTTTCTGTATCGTCAGGTGCCACACAGCGCTCGTCACCCCACCAGAAGTGCAGGTTATTCCACTGGATGGATGTAGCGTATTTGTTGGTTGATAGTAGCTTAAACAGCATTTTAGGTGTGCTACCACCAGACAGTGAAATGTGAACAGGTCGACCTAGTTCGCTGAACGCTTTCATGTCATTCGCTAAGCTTTCTACCACCTGTTGTGCTGTTGGGAAGATCTTATGGTTGATCATAGTTCGCAGTAGTCCGTATCGGTTAGGTTCTTGCATGGGAAGCGCCAAGCGCGGTTAGCGCGCTGAAGGAGATCATCTGCTTCTTTTGGTCCCCATGTGCCACAAGCGTAACCAAATAGCGCTTGTGGGTCTTGTTTGAAATCGAGAATTGGCTGAACGTACTTCCAGCAAGCTTCTACTGCATCAGTACGCGCGAATAGAGTCGCATCGCCATTCAAAGCATCAAGTAGTAAACGCTCATACGCAGTCAGCATCTGAGTCTCTTCCAAATCATTGTAAGAGAAGTTCATCTTCACTTCTTTAGCTTTAAAGCCAGCACCTGGTTCTTTAAGGCCAAAACTCATCTGAATGCCTTCGTCCGGTTGGATACGAATGATGAGTTTGTTTTCAGGGGCGTTTTGACCAAACACTGGGTGCGGTGTGTTCTTAAAGTGGATAACCACTTCTGTTACGCGTGTCGGCAGTCGCTTACCAGTACGCACGTAGAATGGCACACCGTTCCAACGCCAGTTGTTGATGTAGGCTTTTAGACCAATGTAGGTTTCAGTACGTGAATCTTCGGCGACACCGTTTTCTTCACGGTAGCCCAGTAAGTGCTCTCCGCGAACTTCAGATGCGGTGTATTGGCCGAGAACAAGGTCTTTACGTAGAGATTCTTCGTCTAGAGGTTTCAAACACTGTAGAACTTTAACCACTTCGTCACGCATTGAATCGGCGTTGATTTGTGCTGGTGGCTCCATCCCCACCATAGCAAGAACTTGCAGCAAGTGGTTTTGGAACATGTCACGTACCGCACCAGAGCCATCGTAATAACCGCCACGCTCTTCAACACCCAAGAATTCAGCACCGGTGATCTCAACGTATTCAATAAAGTTGCGATTCCAAAGCGGTTCAAACATCGCATTTGAGAAACGCAGAACCAGTAGGTTCTGTACTGTTTCTTTACCAAGGTAATGGTCGATACGGTAGATTTGGTGCTCTTGGAAGTGTTCGTGAATCTCTTTATCGAGCTTTTGAGCAGACTCAAGATCGTAGCCGAACGGCTTTTCGATGATGAGTCGTTTCCAACCATCCTCTTCGTTACTTAGACCATGTGTAGCAAGGCTAGCAGGAATGATACTGTATAGGCTTGGTGGAGTAGCTAGGTAGAATAGCGTGTTACGTTGCTCGAAGTGGTACTGTTCGGACAGTTGGTCAAGACGGGTAACCAGTTTGCTGTAGTCTGCGGTATCAGAGGTATTGATCGCTTGGTAGTGCAGGTGATTAATGAATGCATCTAGCGTTGCAGGCTCAGTTTTTTCCATTTCCTGAAGTGAGTGCTTCAGTTTCTCGCGGTAAGACTCGTCGCTGTATTCCGTGCGGCTGACACCTAGAATGGCGAAGTTTTGTGGAAGCTGCTTACTCGCATAAAGGTGGTATAAAGCAGGGATTAACTTACGATACGTTAAGTCTCCCGAAGCACCAAAAATAACGATGCTGCTGTTTTCTGGTATTACCATCATCTTTCCCTTAGAAACGAGGTAGTTATCATGTGCCGTCAATGCTGGCTTTTGGAAGTGCCAACCCTATCAACGGGACTTCAAAATTGATAATCGGTGATGCCTATTACTTTGATAGCCAAAACCTTAATCTTCTTGAGCTATAGAGATAAATCTCAGTTCGGCAGCGTATTGTCTATGAGTATTTGATATACATCAACCTTTGTGAAGGCAATCGATTAAATATTGACTAGCCAAATAGTCAGATTATTGATTTTTATAGGTTTATAGAGAGGTTGTATAGATGAGTATAAATAGAGTAACAAATCTAATTGTTTACATGATTGAAACGTTTTATACGGATTTAGAATGAAGTCCTCAGGTGTGCTTTGATGGTTTGAATATGCGCTTCTCTTTCGACAGGAACGATTTGCTGAGGCGCTAAGAACATCTCAGCGTATTTCTGATCAATTTCGTGTTCTAAGAAGAGTAAGTAAAGCTTAGGATCGATATGACCTGAAGTGGCCATGTGAGTCATGATGTTGAGTGATTCCTCCAGATTCTTCGCTTTTTTATAAGGTCTGTCACTGGAAGTGAGTGCTTCAAATACATCCGCAATGGCCATAACTCTGGCCGGGATAGAAAGTTGGTCTTCGTTTAACCCTCTTGGGTACCCTTTCCCATCCATGCGTTCATGGTGTCCGCCTGCTATTTCCGGAATATTTTTCAAATGCTCAGGGTAAGGAAGACGACCAAGCATCGTAATCGTTTGAATGATATGGTCATTGATAATGAAGCGCTCTTCATCATTTAAGGTTCCGTAGCGAATGGAGAGGTTGTACAGTTCGCCACGATTGTATTTGAGGTCGCTTGGTTGCAGAACGAAACTCTCTTTCCAGACATCTTGTGGGCTTTCGCCCCGTTCCCATGGTATTTGGTGGACTTGTTTGTCGCTTAGTAAAGGCTCCATCACGGGTAATGTTTCAGTCCTACCAGCGCGTTGCTTCTCAACCCAAGACACACCAGTTTGGTTGTCGAGAGTGCGTTTCCATTGTCTTTTAGCAATGGTATGGAGTCGCTCAATGGCAGATTCTTCCATTTGCTCACTACCGACATTGCATTGAGCGACAAACTCAAACTCGTCGTCTAGAGCGTTCAGCGTCTCTTCTAGTGCATGTTTTAGCTCTGAGGCGCTACCTCCTTGGTAAAGCCCTTGCCAGTAGTCCACTTCAGCTTGTGCTTTGAGCAGTTCAAAACGCATTCGGACTTCGTGGATGCGATCGTAAATGGTTTCTAGTTTCGTTGCTTTATCTATCACGTATTCCGGTGTGGTTATCTTGCCACAGTCGTGCAGCCATGCCGCTAAGTGAAGCTCTTCCCACTTTTCCTTGTTCATCTTAAACTGAGGGAAGTGGATGTTGTCATCTTGTGCGACCTGAGTGAGCATTTTTGTTAATTCAGGTACACGTTGGCAATGGCTACCTGTGTAAGGGGATTTAGTATCTATTGCGGAAGCCATCAATTCGATGAATGCGTTGAGCATATCTTTTTGTTGCTGCATCTGATCGATGTTTTCTTTGGCGATTTCAGCAAAGCTCAGCAGTTCTTTAAGGAAGGCATGTTTATCGCATTGTGCTTTAGAGATGTTTCGTTCATACCCAAGCAGTAAAATGCCAACTAAACGTTTTTCTCGGTTGAGTAATGGGAAAAAGTAAACGTCAGAATTATAGAAACACGCTTTATATCGGTTGAGGACATTGTCACTTCGATTGAGGTGTACGATCTCACCTCGGTGTAAGTCGGTTTTTAACCAAGCCGTTTCAGACAGGAATTCATTTAACTCGATTTTGAATGGAATAATGGCATGGTTTGCCGAAACTTCAAACGCATTCTGCTTTTCTGAATATGTATAGAGAACGATGGTTTCTGCTTTCGTGACGAGGTAACTTTGGTGGGTGATGGTTTTGGCTAAAACAGAAAAGTCCTGATTGCTGGCTGTCTCTCGCAATAACCTCAGTAAGTCGTGCAATGTGTGTTCCATGAGTTCGATCGATTGGGTCAAATTAGCGACTTCTCTGATGGCACTCCTGGGGTAACGAGTTTTCTTAAAATCAAAGCGGGTGATGTTATCAGTCAATAATACCAAGTTGTGCAAAGGGGTGGCGAGTTTGTTAGCGACAAGCCAAACAACCAAAAAGCTCAGTGCCAGCATAACAATGGCTACTATGATTTGCCTGTCCCGCATGGACAGTAGATTTACTAATAAATCGTCTTGTGGTGTCGCCTCCGCGAGTAAAAGGCGCACATGCTCGTTAAGGACAACGGGGGTTAGCGTTACCGACCAGTCTTGACCCTCTTGGACAAAAGCTTCGTAAAGTGTTTGGCTACTATGCCGGTTGAGGATTGGTGCGAATAAGCTCTGTTCAAGCTGTTGCCGTATTTGGCCGTTTTCTTGAGTTAAGTCAATACTAGCTTGATGCTGAGCTAGAACCCTAAACTGGTTATCAAACAGAACCAATTTGGTATTGTTGGAGAAGCCAATTTCACCAATCTGCTCAGATAGTGAAGACAAAGTGAAATCTGCCGCAACGACTTTTCCTCCATCCGAGGAGCGGCGAGATAAAGTCACCCCGTTGGTTTTCAGAAAGTAAAAAAAGTAGGGTTCGGTCAGTCGTATATCACCATCAGGGTCGGCATTCACAAACCACGGCCTGACCCTTGGATCAAATTCATTGTCATTGGTTTTTTTGTAGCCGACGCGCTGATGGTTGCCATCCAGGTAGTGGAACTCATTGAAACCGTCAGTTTTGGTGAAGTTGATCATCATGCTTGCTTTGGGCGGTGCGCCAAATCTCTGGCGTGACTTATTGTCACGCAGTGGACGAATCATAGTGAACTCACCCTCTTCGTTAGCATAGAAAAGTGCAACAAGCCCCTGATTTCTTTGGAAAATAAGTTCTAATGATGAAAGGAACTGCTCCGCCTTATCAGGGGCTTGGCGTTCACTGATGATGGAGCTAAGTGCCATGAAATCGAGCGTAGTGAGAATGGGTCCCGTACTTACTTTGAACGTCGACTCTAATTTACGACTATTTTCGCTGCTCAGCTCTTTGGCACTGACGGTAAGCAACTGTTGGGAGTGGTGATAGCTTATCGCAATGAGTACCGCACCAACCAAAGAGGTCAGTACTAGAAACAAGCTCGTAATATGGATGCTCAACGAATAGTGACGTTTCTTCATTTCATGCCCACTAGTGAGATACTTAATAAGTATTGGTCAATATATGAATCATGCAAAAGTTGTGGTGGAATGTATGGCGGCTCAGTCGATAGTGAGCGGATTTATAAAGGAATAGGTTATTGAATCGACTATAATTATTAAAGGTATCGTAAAGGGAATAAACAGGATGTTGACTTTAAACTATCAGATCGAAGTGGCGTCAACGCCAGAAATCATCTGGAAAGTGCTCACCGAACTAGAACTGTACTCACAATGGGCAACAGCCTTTTCACCTCAGTCTCAGTTTGAAGGTGAGTGGTTAGAAGGGAATCATATCGCTTTTTTTGATCCCGAACTCGGTGGAACAAGGGCGCTTGTTGACCGGATAGAAAAGCACAAAGTGATTGAATATCATCATATTGCTATTTTTAACCCGGAACATATTCAAGACATAGATAGTGATGCAGCACAAAAGTGGATAGGCAGTAAAGAAAGCTATCAGATTACCCCTCTGGAAAACTCAGTTTTGCTTAAAGTGACAATTGAAACTCATCCAGATTTTGTCAGCATGTTTAATGTTGGATGGGGGAAAGCGTTGCCTATGATCAAAGTAATCTGCGAGCAACAGAATCCGTAAATGGTTAACATTATGGCTGGACGACGTTGAAATTGAGGTAAATTGTCTTTATGAAGCTTGTTGTTGATACTCATACCCATACTTATGCCAGTGGCCATGCTTATAGTACGCTTATTGAGAATGCTAAGCTGGCAAAAATGAACGGTTTGGAGATGTTTTGTACCACTGATCACGCAGAATCTATGCCCGGTGCGCCGCATTACTGGTTTTTTTCAAACCAACGGGTTTTGCCTCGATTTATTGAAGGTGTTGCGGTGATTCGGGGGATTGAATCCAATATACTCAACATTCAAGGTGAAGTGGATATTCATCCCTCGTCACAAAAAAACCTTGATTGGGCAATCGCAAGTTTCCATGAAGCAGTGTTTCGTCCTGCGAGTGAGAAAGAACACACTGAAGCGCTTATCAATACCATACGCCGTGGTCGAATCGATGCGCTGGGCCACTTGGGCAACCCAAACTTCGATTTTGACTATCAATCGGTTCTTGCGTGTGCCAAAGATAATAACGTTGCCATCGAAATTAATAACACCACACTAAAAGGCAATAGCAGGGTGGGGAGTGTTGAACGCTGCTATGAGATTGCACAAATCGGCAAGGAATTGGGCGTGTACTTTACCACAGGGAGTGATGCACATTTCTGTCATGAAGTCGGTAACCTTAGTTTGGTGTCCAAGCTGATGGATGATGTGGGCATCGACAGTGCTCAGGTTATCACGTATTCTGTTCGTCAATTCCTCGATTTTCTTGAACTGCGTGGTCGAGTCCCTATCGAGGAGTACATCAATTTATAAGTTGATATAATTTCCATCTCAAGTGTGTTGAATGAATTCAGTATACTTATCTCTACTATTTCAAGATAAGAACAAGACAATGAAACAGTTAATTCCGGCTCTGGTACTGATGGTATCAGCACAGGCTTTTGCGTCAGATTTCGATCTGAAGGCAACAATGAAGCAAATGAAAGTTGAATTTAAACACGCTGCTGAAGCGACTGAAATTACGGATATGAAAGCAGCAGTGTCTAACCTGTCAAACCTCGTTGAGCAATCGAAGCGTGGAGATTACCCACCCGAAAAGTTTGATACCTATCTTGAAGGTTTTAATAAGCTTTCAGGTGCTTTGGAGCAGATAGAAGCTGAATTGGATGCGGGTGATATGGCGTCAGCGAAGGAATCCCTTCGTGAGGTCGATGATCTTCGCATTGAATATCACGATAAACGTAACCCAAGTATCTGGAGTAAGTTATTCGGCTAACTTAATGTTTTATTTGGACTGTTACCAAATTGTGCCTGTAAGAAAGGCAGGAGTAACAGTCCAATAACCGCTGAGCAGATCGAGATGGTGACGAAAAAACCAGTCCAGTGAAATTGTTCCATTATCATGGCCATAGGGTATCCAGCCAGTGCGGCTCCCATATAAGCAAATAGCCCAACGAAGCCTGTTGCAGCACCTGCTGAGTCTTTGTGCGAACATTCTGCCGCAGCCATACCAATCAGCATTTGGGGACCAAATACAAAGAATCCAATCACAAAGAAGCCTGCCGCTTGAAACGCAAAATTAGTCACTGGCATTAGCCACAAAGCGGCGACTGACAAGAAGATTCCCATCGCAAAAATCAGGTTCATCGGGCCACGATTTCCACCAAATAACTTATCTGAGCCCCAACCGGCCACCAGAGAGCCGATAAAACCGCCGATTTCAAACAAGGACAAAGCAGCATTTGCGTTGATCAAATCGAAGTTATGCTGTTCAGTCAGGTAAAGGTTACCCCAATCATTCACCGCTGTTCGTACGATGTAAACCAGCACATAGCTAAACGCCAGCAACCAAATGTATTTGTTGTTCAGGACGTAGGTACGCAATATTTGGTGAGATTTGAGGCCAATACCATCGTTCTCTTGTGCCAGCTCCAGCTTGTCGTTTTTCCATCGACCTATGGTGGGTAACCCCATGGTGATAGGTTTGTCTCTGAGTCTCCAACAAAGGAAAAGTCCGATGATGACACCAATCACCCCAGGGACAATAAAACCTTCTCGCCAGCTGTAATGCAGGACCATGTAACCGACCACAAGAGGGATTAACGCGCCACCAACGTTATGAGCTGTATTCCAGATTGCCCAAAAGAAACCACGTTCTGAGCGTGAATACCATGTAGTCAGCAGCTTTGAACAGGAAGGCCACCCCCAACCCTGAAACCAAGCATTCAGAACCCAAAGTGTGAAAAGTGCGTAGAGTGAACTGGATAAACCGAACAGAATGTTAATAATTCCAGTTGCAATTAAACCAATCCCCATAAAATAGCGAGGATTGGAGCGATCCGAGACGATTCCGGAAATAAATTTAGATAAACCGTAGGTCAAATAGAAGAAGGTGCCCATTAAACCTATGTCACCTTTGTCTAAACCTAGGTCTGTGATCAAAGCGGGCGTGGCGTAATTGAATGTCTTACGGGTAAAGTAAAAACCAGCATAGCCGAGATACATGCCGACCATGATGTGCAGTCGCCAGTAATGGTAAGTTGAGTTTACCTCTTGGGAACTGCGATTAGGCGCATCGATAAAATCGGACATAGGCTAAACCTCAAATCCCTGGTAGCTCGACATGAATAGCAGTCCCATGTTGTTCTGACTCATGCTGGCTATAGCTGCGAATGTTAAACCTGCCACCGAGTGCTTGCACTCGCTCTTGCATACCTTTTAAGCCAAAGCCTTTTTGGCTGTCCTGCAGTTTGAATCCAATGCCGTTATCTTGAATGTTCAGTTCGACGTTCTCACCCAGCTTGATATCTATTTCTAAACAGCTTGCCTGAGCGTACTTTTTCGCATTGTTTAGGGCTTCTTGACATATTCGATACAAAGTGGCGCTGGTTGCATCGCTAAGCGCTGATACATCCTTGCCTTGTAGCTGGAATGTGACATCAACGCCTTGCTGCTCAAATTCCATTTCACGAACCAACTGCTTGAGTGCGTCGATCAGATCAAGGTCGTCTAGTGCTTTGGGTCTGAGCCGAGTCAAGAGCCCTTTGGTCGTGTCATAAACGTTCAGCGATAGAGATTCGATAGTGGTGGCGCAATTAGCGCTCATCTCTGAGTTTTCAACGCGCTTAATGATGCTAGCTTGAGTGCGGATGGCAGTAATATTCTGTCCAATTTCGTCGTGTAGCTCGCGTGCGACTTCTTGACGGACGGATTCCTCGGCTTTCACCAATTGACGTGACAAGTTTTGGTTGCGGCTTAGCTCGAAGCGTAACTTTTGGTTTAGATCTCGCTGACGTTGAACGGCCATACCGAGCAATATCCCTGTTAGGGTCTGCGCGGTAATGGACAGCAGAAGGTCGGTGATTTCAATTTGAGAAACCCCACTGCGTGCTGCGATCAAAGCAATACTATTAAGCAACGTACCAAGCATAGCGCCTTGCCAGCCGTAGCGATAAGCGAGCAGAACAATTGGAATAGCCAGGCAGAATGGCGCAAAGCGGCGCAATTCGTCTGGAAGCCCAATTTGCATGGCTATGCTGACAGAGAATAAAGCGACAAACAGAATAATCGGCTTGATCTTGAACTGAATTGGTTGAGTGATTACGTTGGAAGTGAGTGGTAGCCAGGTACTCTGAAACAAGTAGTTCCAGACAAGGTAACACGTTGGTACCAGCATAAGCCCCCCGTGATACTGACCAACCACACTAAGCTCAGTGGGTCTGCGTGGCTACTTACGGCTGCAACGTTGATCAATGACGTCACTATGATGGCAGAGGCTTGCACTATTAAGCGCTGAGATTGGCTACCATAGTTGAAACGCATAGCCAATGCTGTGACGGGAATGCTGGCCATACTGGCAGCTATCACGGTGAGCCATTGGGGTTGCTCCAATAGTAACGCGAGGCAGACCGTGAGTAGCCATTCTGCCGTGTAAATCGCGGGCCAGTGTTTTTTGGCGGTGTGTAATGTTACGCCTAGTCTAAGAGCGAAGGGAAAAAAAGAGTATCGCCAACTCGGCGTCATTGACAAAGTAATAGGAAATGACCCAAAGACAAAACCAGCTACATAGGGTGATAAACCAAGCACAAGCAGAAGTGAGTAGATAGTTACGCATCAGAGCGGAATTTCCTGACTGAACAGCTTAGCCAGTTCAACGTTGTTTTTGACCGCGAGTTTATCCATAGCGTTGGCGCGATGGACATGAACCGTCTTATGGCTCAAGCCGAGTTGATTGGCTACTAGCTTGACATCCATACCCGCTGCGAGCAATTCACAGACTTGCTTTTCTCGTTTGGTTAGCTGGCTCAATGCAGCGGTTGTTGCTTTAGGCGAGGCTAATTTCAATGCGATTTCTGGTGTTAAATAACAGCCACCAGTGGACGCGGTTCGCACCGCTTGAACCAGCTCGTCGGGGCTGCATCTTTTCGTCAAATAACCAAGAGCCCCGGCTTCCAGCGCTTTTTCTACCATTGCAGGAGAGTCATGGACACTTAGCATCACGCAGGCGATCCCTGAAGGGATAGACTCTAGTAGAGTGAGGCCACTTTCGTCTGGCATAGAGATATCGACAATGCACACATGAGCGTCACTGCCGGGCAAGCCTTGTTTGGCATCGGACACAGAACTGAATTCCCCCACGATGTTAATGTCACTTTCCAAGCTTAGCAGCTGGGCAAAACCGGATCGAACGATGATGTGATCATCAACGAGAGCAACATTTATCATGGCAATTATCCAAGCAAGGTAGAATCAGAGGTAAGTTACCGTTAAGTTTGCCAATAGGCAAATAGCGTTTGGAACTAAAAAAAGCGCTATCTATATCACTCTGAATCAGGCAAAGCAGAGAGTATTAGATAGCGCTAAGGGGGTATTAAGCGTTGACTTGAGCGAGCTGCTTTTTAGCTTTACGAATTTTCTTCTCTTCAGCTATCGCTACGAAAGCAAGTAAGCCGATACAGATAGCTGCAGAAGTATCCAGAGCAGCAAAAGTACCTTGCCAACCTGTCAGACCAAAAATAGGTGTACCATCTGCAATCATACCTAGTCCAAGTTTTGCGAAACTATCGCCGATAAGATACGCAAACGTACCTTTAACGCCGTCAGCGACACTGATTGCTTTCTTTGGTACAAAGCCAACAGCTGCCACACCTATCAGCAATTGAGGACCAAAAACGAGAAAGCCTAATACAAAGAGTGAAGCTAGGTACATGAATTCGCTGGTGGCGTGTTGGTAGAACTCAAGTGATACGATAATCAAACCCAGTGATACACAAGCAACCAGCGCACGGCGACCGTTAGCTAAGTCTGATAAGTAACCCCACATTAATGTACCAACTAGGGCGCCTACTTCGAATAGGGTGAAACCAGAAATTGCGGTTTCTTTCGATAGCCCCAGCTCTTGGTATGCATAAACCGTTGACCATTGGTCGATACCAATGCGCACGATATAAAGGAAAATGTTGGCGAAACACAGCAGCCAGATCACTTTGTTTTTCAGGACATATTCAACAAAGATTTCTCGCTTCGACATTTGCTGCTCTTCCGCGGCATTGTCCTCTTCGCTGACAACCTCATCGAACAGCTCTTCCACTTTACCCAAACCATAGGCTTCTGGAGAGTCGCTACCAAAGCGCATACCGATAAAACCAACAATCAGCGCGATGATAGATGGGAATACGAACATGCCGAGCACGTGACCATCGAATAGGTAATTCGCCCCGAATAGAGCAACACCTGCAGCGCCAGCACCGCCAACGTTGTGAGACATGTTCCACAGGCCAAGGTATGAACCGCGTTTGTTACGTGGTGTCCACTTGGTGATGGTGGAATAGCTAGAAGGGCCACCAGTACTCTGGAAGAAACCACTCAACGCATAGAATGCGACCATTAGGAAAAGGCTAATACTACCACCACCCATGCTCATACTGAAACCCAGCATAGCCAAGCCAGAGAGGATGAGCATAAAAGGCAGAAATTGTTTGGTGTTTTTGCCATCAGCGTAATAAGACACCACAGTCTTGCCTATGCCATAAGTAATCGAGAAGCCAAGACCGATCAAGCCAAGCTCTGTCATTGACAGGCCATAAGTGGAGATCATATCGTTCTGTGCAATATTAAAGTTCTTGCGGATCAGGTACATGGTCATGTAGCCAATGAATACGACAAGGTAAGATTGCAAGAAGGGTTTAAACCACATTTTACGGCGTACTTCGACTGGCAAGTCCAATGTCGGTTTACGCACTTGTTCTAGAAATTTCAACATAGTGAATCCTTAGAGCCCAGCTTAGCCCTTTGGGCGAAGCAAATAATAAATTTGGTTGACTTAGCTGACGGACAATCAGAGTTAAATCGATGGCGCTAAGTGTATTCACCGTGGTACGTTGTGGCTTGAGAGATGCTCTTAGGTGGGTTAGGAATATTTCCTAGATCGAGCTAGCTAATGAGTGTTTCGTGAATAACGTCACATGATTTGCTGAATGCGTTTCGGTTAGTTATTGTTCCTTTTGTCGAAAAGTTATGACTAAGCTTATATTTTGCGGCGTAAATGGCTGAGTTTGTTAACTTCACGTTATATAGTGGCAGCTAATAAATCGAGAGTGATCATGTTACGCGCAACGAATTTTAACCGGATGATGTTATTGGCGAGTGCCCTGAGTTGGCTGCTCGTTTCTCTGATGCCGGTCATAAATGCGCACGGCTCCAACGCCGGTGTTTGGGCTACCTTATGTACCATCAATGGTTTCGAACTGGTTCAGGTCGAAGAAGGTAAGCCGGAAACTCAGCACGGTAAGCCTTGTCCATTCAGTCACTTTTCTTCTTTCCACCAGGATTCACTTCCAACACCACTTTACTTTACACGACAGTCGTATGTGAGTGATGAAGCCTATGCTTTTTTGGCTCTAAGCGTTCGCTATCAGCTCGCACTCCCGCGTGCGCCGCCTCTGTCTATTGCTTGATGTAAAAATAAAATTATTAAATAAGGCATAACACCTCACTGTAAAGTCAATGCTCAGCATACATTATTGAATGAACCATTCGGATTAAATCTGAAGGTTTTGCTGCGCGCAATAAAAAGGAAATTGTAATGTTGGGTAGTCAAACTCAGACTTCGCCTAAGGAATCTTCACGTCGATCTTCAGATAAAACTCGAATCAAATCACGCTATTTCATGACATGGCGCTGGCACTTCTATGCTGGTCTTTATGTTATCCCTTTTATGTTGATGCTCAGCCTGACAGGACTTGTGATGTTGTTTGATGATGACATCGAACAAGCCCGATACCGAGATCAAATGATCGTCATGCCGGAAACTTCAAAAGTTCCGGTCTCGCAGCAACTAGAGAACGTCCAAGCCAGTTACCCATCTGGACAGGTTACTCAGTATACCCCTGGCGCTGAAGCCAACTTGGTCAATAAGTTCAGTGTGCGTCTGGAAGATGGTACCTCGGTGTTTGCCACCGTGAACCCCTATAGTGGTCAGGTATTAGGTGAAATAGATCGCAGTGACAGCTGGTATCAGCTTGCGAATGAAATCCACGGAACTCTGCTGATTGGTCAATGGGGGGACTACTTAATCGAAGTCTCTGCTAGCTTGAGTATCTTACTGTTGGTGACGGGGATCTATTTGTGGTTACCAAGGGACAACGCAAGCAAAGCGGGATTTCTGAAAGTGCGTTTTACATCGGGTACACGTATCTTGATGCGTGATCTGCACGCGAACTTGGGTGGTGTGTTGTCAGTTGTGTTACTGTTTTTCGTCATTTCAGGTTTGGCGTGGGCTGGCGTTTGGGGCAGCAAGCTGGTTCAGGCGTGGAATACGTTTCCTACTTACTACACTTGGGGCGATAAGCCAGAGTCACTGCTGACTCACGCTGATCTCAATCACGATAGTGAGAAAGAAATGCCATGGAACTTAGAACAAGCTCCGTTACCTGAATCTACGGGGCATGTTCATGGCAGCGAAGATCATGCTCATCATGAACATAGCTCGTATGATATCAGTCAGAGTATTGGCATCGATTCGATAGTCGAGCAAGCACAGCGCCTTGGTTTTACTCAGTTTAATCTCTTTTTGCCTCAGTCTGAAACGGGTGTGTATACGCTCGCAGCGAATTCTATGGCGGGCGACATTAACGATCCAAGAAAAGACAAAACCACTCACATAGACCAGTACACAGGTGAAGTGTTGGTGGATGTGACATGGGAAGACTACAGTTTGTTCGCTAAGTTTATGGCAGCAGGCGTGTCTTTGCACCAAGGGGATGTCAGTGTCGTGAACAAGGTACTCAATGTTGTATTCTGTGTGGCGTTTATTGCCATTTCTATCAGCGGTATTGTGATGTGGTGGATCAGAAGACCATCAGGCAAGACTCAGGTCGGTATTCCGCCTCGCTTTGAAAGTGACGGTATCTGGAAGGTAGGAGTAATGACACTCGCTATGGTTGCAGTCTTTTTCCCGCTAGCAGCGGTGACTATCGTGCTCTTTGGTGCGATTGATTGGTTTGTTTTCCGGCAGAAAATGGAAACGTCAGCAGCCTAGTACAACAACAAAAAAGGCCACCTATTGGTGGCCTGATTCACGTATGACTCGGTTATTTTACTGACCAGTCGATGGTCTCACCCGCGCGAATGGGGACGACAATATCCTTACCAAAGGGCATCGACTCCGCCACTGCCCACGTTTCTTTAGTGAGTGTCACGGTATCTGAGTTACGTGGTAGGCCATAGAAGTCTGGGCCATTGTGGCTCGCAAATGCTTCAAGGTTCTCTAACTTACCCTCAAGCTCAAATACTTCTGCATAAAGCTCTAGCGCTGCGTGAGCAGTATATGAACCAGCGCAGCCACACGCTGCTTCCTTCATACCTTTTGCATGCGGAGCGGAATCTGTACCGAGGAAAAACTTCTTGCTACCGCTCGTAGCTGCTTCAATCAGCGCTTTTTGGTGGGTGTTGCGCTTAAGAATCGGCAGGCAGTAGAAGTGAGGTTTAATTCCACCAACCAACATGTGGTTGCGGTTGTATAGTAGGTGGTGAGCTGTGATGGTGGCTGCAACATTATCGTTGGCGTTTTTAACGAAAGTGGCCGCATCCGCCGTTGTGATGTGTTCAAGTACGATCTTCATTTCTGGGAAATCATTGACGATGGGCGCCAAAACGGTATCTAGAAACTCTTTCTCACGGTCAAAAATATCGACATCATGAGTCGTCACTTCACCGTGGACCAGAAGCAGCATGCCGACTTCCTGCATTACTTCAAGCACAGGGTAGATGTTTTTTGCAGACGTCACACCTGAATCAGAGTTGGTTGTCGCACCAGCAGGGTAGAGCTTCGCAGCAACCACTTTTCCAGAGGCTTTTGCCTTGCGAATTTCATCGGGTGATGTGTTGTCTGTAGGGTACAATGCCATCAAGGGCTCAAATTGCGCGTTTGGTTTTTCTGCCATGATGCGCTCTCGATAAGCGAGTGCCATTTCAGTGTCGGTAACTGGTGGGACTGTGTTTGGCATGATTAGCGCTCGGCCATTGTAGCGGCTGATGTCGCGGACGGTATCCGTTAGAACATCACCATCGCGTAAGTGAACATGCCAGTCGTCAGGACGAGTGATCGTAAGTGTTGTCATTATTGCTCCCACCATAATTTGAGTTGTCTGATTGGAGCCTAAGCATTAACGAAAAACTGTGAAGGCAAACGCTTACGCTTAGGCGACAGGATGATAGAGCAAAGCGCTTGCTATTGCATCTGTTTTTTATCTCATGTGCCTCATTGAGACGGAAAGGTAAGCCTTGAATTCAGAAACAGTGCGGGCTTATATTTCGATATGCAAAACAACAATGTTGCAATTACCATACTTGAGATAATCGCAGACTGAATGATATCAAGCAGTAAATTTTCCGCTCTCAATAGGTATCTTCATGAAACATCTCGCTAAAGAGTCGGGTATAATCGCAGCAAACAACGAAGCTCAGGAATCGCAATGCCAGCTCTAACTCTTTCTCAGATAAACGTGTATCCAGTGAAATCATTAGGTGGGATTACACAATCCTCTTCGTGGGTAGAAAAGCAAGGCCTGATGTTTGACCGCCGTTTCATGCTCGCTTTGTCCGATGGCTCCATGGTGACAGCTCGCAAGTATCCACATATGGTTAAAGTCCAATCTAGCTTAACGCCAGATGGCTTAATTTTTGTCGCCGATGGCAAATCGCCACTTCGCCTAAGGTACTCAGATTTCAAAATGCAGGAAGCCCCTGCTCAGGTATGGAAAGATACCTTCACTGCTTATACTACAACGGACGAGGCGGACGATTGGTTTAGTGAAGTATTGCAACAGAGAGTCGAGTTGTTGTTTTCAGGCGAGCAATCGAACCGAGTGCGAGAAAAAGTTGGGCACAACGTAAGCTTTGCCGACGGTTACCCAATGCTGGTAATTGGTCAGGGATCTTTAGATGAACTCAACCGTCGCAGTCCTGAACATCACTCTATGGACCAGTTTCGTGCAAACTTAATCGTATCTACAAATCAAGCATTTGAGGAAGACAGTTGGAAACGAATTCGTATCGGTGATGTAGAGTTTGAAGCGGTCAAAGCTTGTGAACGCTGCATCCTGACAACGGTTGACGTCGATAAAGGTGAATTCAGAGCCAGTAAAGAGCCACTCAATACATTATCTCAGTTTCGCGCCAACGAGCGAGGTGGTGTTTTCTTCGGTCAAAACCTAGTCGCTAAGAACGAAGGTATGGTTCGTCAGGGAGATGTTGTTGAAGTTCTCGAATACAAAGAGAAAGAATTCTATCCAGACAACACTACGCAACAATTGACGATGACTTGTGTAGAACGCGAAGAAATTGCTCGTGACTTTGTCACATTTTGGTTAGAACCAGAATATGGCACTGCTCCGGCGTATCAACCCGGCCAGCATTTACCGATTTCAGTTGATATTGATGGTGAAAAATTTGCACGTCGTTATACACTTTCTTCCAGTCCTTCAAGACCTAGCCGGTTAGCCATTTCTGTCAAGCGTATTGACGGTGGGCAAGTATCTAATTGGCTTAACGACAACCTGAAAGTCGGTGATACGTTAACTTGTGAAAATCCCGATGGCAGTTTCCATCTTGGAAATAAACACGATCAACCTATTTTACTTTTATCTGCGGGAAGCGGTGTGACGCCAATGTTGTCCATGCTGAGATACTTATCTGATCATGACCAAGCGGATGATGTCATCTTTTATCATCAATGCCGTAGTATTGAAGATATCCCATGTAAAGAAGAGTTAGATCGCTATAAACGTAAACACCCTAGTTTGAGAGTGTTGATTTCGCTGTCTCAGCCTCCTCTTGACTGGTTTGGTTTAAAAGGGCGCTTAACGACCGCTCACTTAAAGCAGATTGAAAACCTTGAACAGCGTCAGGTGTTTGTATGTGGTCCTGATGGTTTTATGCAGAAAGCTAAAAACCTTCTGTTGAAAAAAGGGCTGCCAGAAGAGTATTACCATCAAGAAGCGTTTAGTGTTTCACGAACCACCACACAACCTTTTAAACAGGTTCAGATTAGTGTTAACGGTCAGCCTTTTGTCGGCAATAACCAGCAGCCTTTACTGGAACAGGCGGAGGATGCAGGTATTCCAATTGCACATAGCTGTCGTGCTGGTTTGTGTGGTGCATGTAGAGTGACGATTGAATCGGGAAAAGTCCACCAACCGGATGTGCCCGGATTGCAAGATCACGAAATAAATATGGGCGTTGCTCTCGCTTGCTGCTGTATTCCTGAAACAGATATTGATGTGGTGAGTTAACTTTTGAAGCTTATTGGTAAAAAGCCCCGAACCAATGGTCCGGGGCTTTTTTTAGTGTGAATACTTTGTTTAATTTGTATTTAAGGTGTATTCATCAGTCTGAGCCAACTGACGTGTCGTAACTCAGTGAAATAATGATATTAAAAACAATAGGATGGCGTAACTGTACGATCGGACAGGTTTTGTATTAAATTTGATAAGAAATAGTATATTAAAGCAAAAAATATACTAATAACTAATCAAACTAACTTTGATTATTTGTTACTAAAGTGGGATTGGCTACTTTCCCTTACTGGTACGGTTTAATATGCCCACCAAGCAAAGCTCGCGTTACCGCTTGGCAGCGATTGGTCGCGCCGAGCTTTTTGCAAGCGTTGCTGAGGTGGAACTTTACGGTTCTCTCAGTGCAGTTAACAATACCCGCTATTTCTAATGCACTTTTTCCATCGGCTGCCCAAGTCAGGCACTCTATTTCCCGATTGGTGAGTATCGACTTGGTGCTTTCGGCTTGAGAGGCCTTAGCTAGATGACATAGATTCTGAACAATTAGAGGAACAACCAATTGAGTGAACAGCAACACATCAGTGTTGGTCGGGTAGCTTGTGACGTCGGAGGTAGCGAAGCTGAGCATGCCGACTTCGCCATTCAATCCGTGAATCGGAATGCTGATACCTTGTTCTATTTTGTTGACATGTGACAACGAGTAGAATTCTTCACAGTGAGTATCAATTTGCTTGGCAGACTGCCAAACGCTGGGCATAGAATTTGACGCACCAAATTTACTGATTACCTCAACATACATCAGCCCTAGACTGAAGGAGTCTTCTCGATATGGATTGGGAAAGTTGTCTACGACAATAAATCGACCATTTTTGATATGTGGTTCAAAGGACACACCCAGCACAAAGTACTCACTGTTAACAATCGTGTTCAACCGCGCCAGCAATTCTTGCATTGATTCAATAGAATCAATGGTTTGATAGTCATCGATCAGACGTAGAATTTCTTTCATTTATTGCCAATAACGTCGTTTTTTTCTACTTATAACAAATTACATTCTGGTTATGTAATGTTTTTCTTACGTTCGAAGTGAGAGTGTGGCATTTTTGGACATTAAAACAGCGAAAATATAATACAAGGCGCATTTAGCGCCTTGTATTATTTTACAACCTGAAGGACGGTGTCGTTTTCTTTTGCGTAGGACTCGATTTCTTTGGGGGGCTTCTATCTGTGATGATGAGATCTACGTCGGCGATAGTGCCAAGTTTGACCATGGCATTGCGACCAAATTTACTATTGTCCACACCGAGAAGAACTGAACGACTGTTTTCAATTATTGCTCTTTTGACGCGAACCTCATGATAGTCGAAGTCGAGTAATGAGCCGTCATAGTCAATGCCTGAAATGCCGAGAATACCAAAATCAAGGCGGAACTGAGAAATAAAGTCTAGTGTTGCTTCACCAGTTACCCCCCGTCTTTGCCGCGGACTTCACCACCAGCAAGAATGACTTTAAAGTCAGGTTTAGACATTAGAATGGTTGCGACGTTGATGTTGTTGGTTACGATACGCAGATTCTGGTGTTTTCCAAGCAAGGCTCGTGCAACCGCTTCTGGGGTGGTACCAATATCAATGAACAAAGTTGCACCGTCAGGAATATGTTTCACTAGCTCTAAAGCAATTTGGCCTTTTTCCTTTTGATAGGAAATTTGTCGAGTTTGATAAGAGGAGTTTTCTGAGCTGGATGCAATGGTGGCTCCGCCATGATTTCTGCGAATCTTGTTTTCATCCGCGAGCTCATTGAGATCACGTCGGATGGTCTGTGGACTTACGTCAAAGCGTTCGACTAATTCATCTGTACTAACAAAACCCTGAGTTTGCACCAGCTCGATGATTTCCTGGTGCCGCTTAATGGCTTTCACTAACAATGTCCTTGTCTGTTGGAATAGAGTAATTCTACGGTTTGCAGACGGCAAAGCAATAATTTGTGAGCGAAACTGTCTGAATTACGTTCGTTTTAAGAAAATGTTCACATCAACGAACCTATATTGGCGCGTCTAGCACGTTGGTTTTGAACCCTATTTTCAGTGATGTACTGAGTTTTATCGACTCGAAGTGACAAATGGAAAGCCTCGACCTATTTCATCAGCTTGTGGCAACGTAACGTTGGCTCAGGATAGGCCATTACAAAACCGATCAGTATTATATTGATATTGGTTGATGTCAGCCTCTAGTCTCCTGAGACCAGTAGCCTACATTTGTTTAGCATTTTTTAAGCTCTGCTCTCGTTTTATTTGTGAAAGTATGACACCTGAAATCACCATAATTCCGCCCATAACATGGTAGCTCGCAATATTTTCTTCCAGTAACGTTGCTGCAAGTGTCACTGTAACCACAGGGAGTAAGTTCATAAACATTGCACTTGAATCTGCACCTATAGCATTAATTGCTTTAACCCACATCCAAGGAGCAAGGATAGATGCTGCGATAGACGCATAAGCAATCAGAGGAATGGAATCCGAAGTGGGGGCTAAATGCTCGCTCGACAGCCAAAGTGGCACAAGCATAAGTACAGCAAATACCCCTTGCATGTAGATGATAACCCAGTTAGACAAAGGCATTCTCCAGCGCTTTATTAGAACGCAATAGGTGGCGTAGCAAATGGCGGCTACCACCATCAGGGCGTCGCCTTCAGTGATGCTTTGGTGGAGGAAGAAAACCATATCTCCTTGGCCTAGCATGAAGGAGAGGCCTACCAGAGAAATAATGCCACCGATAATACTGAGCGGAGAGATACTTTTGCTAAGCAGCGGTAGGCTCATAAATACGCTAAGGAGTGGAACCAGTGAGGTGATTAATGCCATGTTGGAAGCCGTGGTGGTCACGCCCGCGTAGTATCCTAGAGATTGATTCAACACCATGCCAAGTAAAGCTAGGAAGGCAAGTTTGTTCAAGTGAGGCTTGATTACAGCCCACTGCTTGATGACTTGAGGTAAGCAGAAAGGGGTGAGTACCAGCATGGCAAAAAACCAGCGAAAGAAGCTCATCGCACTGGGTTCGATGACGGAAGCAGCCATTTTGTTGATGATGGCGTTGCCCCCCAGATAAGGACAGTAAAAAGTGGCAGTAAATAAACCATGTGAACCCAACCTCAAAGTGAACAGTGGAAGTGAGTTTGACAGGTCTGTATGATTGTAGATATCTCCTATAAGACATCGGGCGCGACAGGAAGACAATGTTGAGAAAACCAGTCAGACACCTTCACCCTTCCTTATCAATTGATAAGGCACCATCAGATGTGTTTATGAATTTTGAAGCGTTCCTGTCGAATACGGAAACGAGAATGCACAGTCATCCGTGGGGCCAAGTGCAGCTCATTAGTGGTGGTATTTTAGAAATGGAGGCGGAAGGCACTCGATTTCTTGCGCCGCCGCATCTCGCTATCTGGGTGCCAGCGGGGGTTATGCACACCAGCTACAATCGTAAGCCGCTATCCTATTGTTCGCTGAACGTTGCACAAGATCTGACCACGAACTTTCCCGACTGTACCAGTTTGATCAAAATCACACCTATCGTTTCCTCAATCATCGATGATTTTCGTCAGAGAGGGATTAACGTTGCACAGACAGAGCCAGATAGACGCTTGGTACAGGTTTTGTTAGATCAATTGGCGACTCGAGATACTCAGCATCACTTTCTGCCATCTTCGGACAATAAGTACCTAGCAAGAATTTTGGCGGAAGTAGAAGAAAACCCGATCGATAACACCAGTCTGTCTGAGTGGGCCGAGAAAGTGCATACCACCGAACGTACTCTGGCGAGACATTGTCAGTCTGAGCTAGGGATGAGTTTTACCGAGTGGAGGCTGAGAGTACGCTATTTATACTCAATGGACTTGCTGAGAAAGGGGCATTCAGTCAAAGAAGTCGCTTTGACGTTAGGCTACAATCAAGCCAGTCCATTTATCGCAATGTTTAAGAAATACTCCGGGCACACCCCGGAGCAGTACAAAAGTAAGTTGTTATAGCGTTTTGATGACGAAATCCAAACCGCCTACGATCGCTGCAACCTGAGCATCGTTGCACTCTTCATCGGTTACTTTAGGACTATCAGGGTAGACTTCGGTCGTGGTGCCGTAAGTGCAGTTGGTTACACCGCCACACAGGCCAAGCTTCACCATCGGGTAGTTGATGACGCCATGCTGTACCACGGCCGAGCCGATGATTTCGCCTTTTTCATCTGCGGGAGCAATATGAGTCACTTTTCTCACTGACTCAATCACCGCTGCCTGAAACTCAGGTTGAGGGTTTTCCGTATCACCCACGGTGTAGAAGCCATCAGGAATCATACCTTCGATATATTCAATGCCATCACGGGCAGCCAGAGCCGGCCTGAATTCGGTTTCATCTGTGTCTGTCGTTTCATGCAAATCAATGTGAACCAATACCTCTTGTCCTATTGATGCCACAAGCGCTCTTAGGTTGGCGGATTCTTCTGCTGGGCTGTTGTCATAGAAAGAGCGGTTTGGGTCAATCGCTAATGGGTTCCAGCGATTGATGGTCTCGTAACCCCATGGGCTGACACATGGAGCGACGATGATATTGAAGTGTTCAGCGTATTCTTCCATCTGAGTGTCAGCAAATTTGAGTGCACCATGAACGCCGCTGGTCTCGTAGCCATGAACGCCTCCTGTGATCAGAACAACGGGCTTTGCGCTGTTCCAATTAGTACTTTTAATGCAAAAAAGTGGGTAGCGGTTTGGATCGTAGGAGAGCGCACCATATTGTTCGATATCGAACCTTGCTTGTAGGGCTAAAATCTTTGGAACCACCTCTTGGTGGTATTCACGTTTGATGGTGGTTTGTTCGCGCCAAGCCAGTCGCTCTGCGTCTTGCCACTTTTGACCGGGTGTTCCAATAGGGTAAGAGTAAGAACAGTGCATCACTTTGCCTATGTTTGTTATGGAATGTGGTCCACAGCATAAAACGCCCATTTTGGGGAAGCAATCAATATAAGTTGAACCAATATCCAGCCGATTGGTATTGACCCATTACTGACGAGAATTCTGTTTAAGTTCTTTCGAGGTGGTGTTACATTTGGTTACATGTCTTATTTCTAAGAGAAAAAAAATGGCGGGTGCGAGTCTGTTAACCCTGTTAGATGACATCGCTACGGTGTTGGATGATGTCGCTTTGATGTCCAAAGTAGCAGCAAAAAAAACCGCTGGTGTGCTGGGCGACGATTTAGCGCTTAATGCGCAGCAGGTATCCGGTGTGGCGGCGGAACGTGAAATCCCTATCGTTTGGAGTGTTGCTAAAGGCTCTTTTCGCAACAAATTGATTTTGGTGCCTGCGGCATTATTAATGAGTTCGCTCGCTCCGTGGTTGATCATGCCTTTGTTGTTACTCGGTGGATTGTTCTTATGTTTTGAAGGTGCTGAAAAGCTAGTGGAGAAGTTGTTTCACTCAGGTGAAGAAACGGAAGCCGAAGAGGAGGAACCAACAGGCTCCATCGAGGATTATGAGAAGAGGAAAGTAGCTGGTGCCATTCGCACCGACTTTATTTTATCCGCTGAAATCATTGTCATTGCGCTCGGCACCGTTCAAGGTCACTCAATGTTGACGCAAATTATCGTTGTTAGCCTGATTGCGGTGTTAATGACAATCGGTGTTTATGGTCTAGTGGCTGCCATTGTTAAGCTGGATGATCTCGGTTTTTATCTCAATCGTATTTCAAAAGGGCAGGGTATCAGGGCGTCAATCGGTAAAGGTTTAATCGTGTTCGCACCAAAGTTAATGAAGTTTCTTGCGGTCGTAGGTACAGCGGCCATGTTTTTAGTCGGTGGTGGTATTGTGGTACACAATGTTCCAGCGATTCACCACTGGATTGAGCCGATTTTACTAAATCTACCCAACCTAACATTGGCGAAAGCCTTGTTTCCATCGATACTAAACGGTCTAATTGGCGTTGTCGCTGGCGTGCTGATTGTGCTGGCTTGGGGGTTATTGGTAAGATTCGCCAACACAGCTAGTTTTTAGTCTATATCGCTCTGTTGATGAGTGATTTCTATTAGCGCTTCAACCAAAATATCACTACTCTGAGCGCCAGAAATCAGGTGCTTGCGGTCAATAATGATAGCAGGCACCGCATTGATCCCAGCTTCTAGCCACTGTTGTTCCGTGGAGGCGACCGTCTCTTCCCAGCTGCTGTCTTCCAGAACGGCCTGACAGGTTTCTCGATTTAGTCCAAATGACTCCGCTATATCGAGTAAAACCTTCTCGTCACTGACATCTTTACCATCGGTAAAATAGGCGTGGAACATGGCTATTTCGAGATCCAGCTGCAAATCCTGCGATTGTGACCACAATAGAAGCTGGTGGGCTTTACGTGTGTTGTAGATTCGCATCTCATCGGTGAAATTAAATTCAAAACCGAGTTCTTCACCTAGCGAGGCAATAGTTTGACGAGCCGATATACTTGCTTCTAGTGACGTGCCGTATTTGTCCGCTAAGTGTTCACGCAGGTTCTGGCCTTCTGGCTTCATTGCCGGGTTTAATTCGAATGGGTGCCAATGTACCTCAGCCTCAATACTGTCTGATAGCGTCATCAAAGCTTGCTCCAGTCGTTTGTATCCTATGATACACCACGGGCAAACGAGATCTGACACTATGTCTATGCGGACACTTTTCATGATTGACGCCTTTTTCCTGCTTCATATTTCATTATAGCGAGTGAAGATAATTAAATTTATAAATAGTTCAAATTCTACGCCTTAGAACTACTACACCCATTCCGCTTGTTAGGGGGAAGAAAAAAAGTCTTGGGTGATTATAATTGTTTCAACTCTTCATCTGTGGATGAACAGATGATTATGGAAATTGAATTTAAGGAACATGACATGACCGTTTTTAAGACAGCCAACGTCATTCTTCATGCCTTCGACTGGCCGTATGCATTAGTGGCTCAACGCGCTGATGAGATCGTTGCGGCGGGTTATAAATCTGTGCTGGTTTCTCCTCCAATGAAGTCTTTAAAACAAGCACAAGGTACAAAGTGGTGGCAGCGTTATCAGCCACAAGATTATCGTGTAATTGATAACCAGTTGGGCAACACACAAGACTTTACACGCATGGTCGACGTTCTGAATCAGTGTTCTATCTATGTGTATGCGGATGTGGTGTTTAACCACATGGCGAACGAATCTCATCAACGGTTGGATCTTCAATATCCAGCGAAAGAGGTTATGGAATCCTACCAAAGCGACTCTGATTACTACGAAGAGATAAAACTATTCGGCGATCTGAGCAAACCTTTATTTATTGAAGATGATTTTGTTGAAGCGTTCGGTATTGAAGATTGGCAAGACAAGTGGCAGGTGCAAAATGGTCGTATTACTGGTGGCCCAACGGATCCGGGATTGCCAACTCTGCGAGTGCATAAACGCGTGGTTGAACAACAACAGCATTACCTGAAGGCGCTGAAAGAACTGGGTGTCAAAGGGTTTCGAATCGATGCGGCCAAGCACATGACACTCGATCATTTGCAGCAGGTTTGGAGTGAAGATATCTGTGAAGGTATTCATATCTTTGGCGAAATTATTACAGACGGTGGAGCTACCAAGCCCGAGTATGACATTTTTCTCGAGCCGTTTTTGGCTCAAACACGTTTGGGTGCGTATGATTTTCCTCTATTCCAGACTATGTTTGATGCATTTGAAGCCAAAGGAAGTCTCAAGAGCTTGGTTAACCCTTATTGTTTTGGCCAAGCACTGTCTGAGAATCGAGCGATTACTTTTGCGATTACACATGACATACCTAACAACGATGTGTTTGCTAATTTAGTGATGCCAGACAAAACAGAATGGTTGGCATACAGCTACATCTTGGGCAGAGATGGTGGTGTCCCGTTGGTTTATACCGATCTTGATACCAGTGGTTTGAAAGGAGTTGATGGTAAACCACGCTGGGTAGACGCTTGGAATGATGAGCGAATGACTGCCCGAATTCGTTTTTATAACTTGATGCATGGTAAAACGATGCGGTTGATCGAGGCATCTGATGATCTTTTAGTGTTCTCACGAGGGGAGCAAGGCATAGTGGTGATTAATAAATCGAAACGTTCGCAGAAAGTACAAATAGCAGTAAGTGGTGAATGGTTAGATTTGCTTTCCTGTGAGAAACATCAAGCTCAGAAGGGGACGCTAAACCTCAAAGTACCCGGAGAAGAAAGTTTGATGCTGGTGGCGGAATAAAAAAGCCCTCCCAATTGGGAGGGCGAGAGCATTTACACTTTAAACTTGTTGAGAATGGCATCCTGCTCGCGAATGTTTTCGGTCTGAGCCTGCATGGCAATATTGGCGTTCTCAGCGGCGTCTGCTACCTGAACAGATAGGTCTTTGATTTTGACGGTATTGCTGTTTATTTCTTCGGCCACTAAGCTCTGTTCTTCCGCCGCTGAAGCAATTTGAATGTTCATGTCACTGATGGCTTGGATCGCATCGCGAATGCTATTCAGGGCTGCGTTAGCCTCTTCAGCACGCAGCACCGCATTGCTGGCGGTCTCTTTACTCATGTTCATTGCCCCAGCCACTGCAGTTGCTCCTGATTGCAACTGTTCGATCATATTGCGGATTTCAGTGGTGGACTCTTGTGTTCTTTGAGCTAACGTTCGAACTTCATCTGCTACAACCGCAAACCCTCGTCCCGACTCACCAGCACGTGCAGCTTCTATCGCCGCGTTGAGTGCGAGTAGGTTAGTTTGGTCTGCAATGTCATTGATAACTTTCAAAATGGTTTCAATGTTACCAGTGGCGGACTCAAGCGTTTTTACTTCTTCAACGGCTTCATCAATTCGTTGTGATAATTCTGTAATAGCGCCCGTTGTATCTCCTACAACACGTGTGCCCACTTCCGTTGCTTCATCGGCATCTTTTGCTGCCGATGCTGCTCCCTGCGCATTGTTGGCAACATCGCCTGACGTTGTCGCCATTTCGTGCATAGCGGTCGCAAGTTGTTCCAGTTCCCTCAGCTGATCTTGCATAGCAGCGGCTGACTCTTGTAACCCCATAGAGGTCATCTCAGAGCCGCGTAGTATTTCTTCCCCTATAGCCTTGGATTGAACAATCTGTTGCTGGAGGCGACCTGTAAATGAGTTAAACCCTGCCGCCAGTGATGAAAATTCTTGGTCGGTATTGGTATCGAGACGCTGAGTGAGGTCACCCTCACCAGAAGCCACATCCTGAATCGCACTATTCAGTGCGCCGAGTGGTCTCATCAGGGCAGTCATCAAGACGAGCAGAATGACGACGCTGATGATTAAGGCCACGACAGTGTAGATAATGGAGCTGTTGCGCAAGTCCGCCAATGATTGATAGGCCACTTCTTCGTCGAGAACAACGCCGATGTACCAATCTTCTCCGGGACTTTAGAGAAGTCGAGGGTGTAATCTTTACCCTCGATAGAGACTTGTTGTGGATCTTCCTGAATACCAGCGTTACCTAAGAAGTCCTTCATTGGTTTGCCGTTAAGTTCGGTCTGAGGGTGCGCAATGGTGGTCCCATCGCCAGCGACAATGAACACGTATCCGGCATTGAACAGCTGTACTTTATTCACGACATCGGCTAGACCTGCAAGGCTAACGTCGTAGAATATCGCGCCAATGAACTTCCCGCTGTCATTCACCGGAGTGGCAATCGACACGAGAATCTCCCCGGTTGCCGAGTCCGCATAAGGAGCCGTAATAATGAGCTTACCGGCATTTTTCGCATCGATGTACCAAGGGCGAGCTCGTGGGTCCCAAGTAGGACCAGGATTCCAAGAAGGATCGTTATTAATGTTTGAACCATCTTTTTCGAAGCCCAGTCCGGCTAATAGGAAGGTCTCTTTAACTATAGGGCGAGTAATGACGGTTTCCATGGCGTCCAAAGCAAGGTTGGACTCCAACATACTGGTCGCATAGTTAGCAATGGCTTTTCGCCCATTAATCTCTGCAGCCGTTGTGTCTCTGACGCCATCGACGATTTCAGCGACACTAGAGGTGACCTGGGATTTAATTTCTGTTTGAACCGTGTAGTACTGCTGTAGGGTAAGTAAAGTGACTGTGGCCAGTAAAAGGAGAGAGGATGCCGCCACAATTTTATGGCTGAATTTCATATTCGCCTTCCTATTTTATCTACAAATACAGAGGATATTTATAGATCTATAGTTACGAAATTGATAATCAGCCAGTAACTGAGCGAAGTTTTCGGCTATTTACCCAGAATTGCATGTTCAATTTGTGAGTACATCGCTTCATTGTTGTCGAACA
Source organism: Vibrio neptunius (assembly GCA_019339365.1). Taxonomy (NCBI): domain Bacteria; kingdom Pseudomonadati; phylum Pseudomonadota; class Gammaproteobacteria; order Vibrionales; family Vibrionaceae; genus Vibrio; species Vibrio neptunius. The sequence continues at coordinate 1,410,867 of CP079860.1, forward strand.
GGTCGGCAATGATCTGCTCTCGTTTCTTACCAGACTTCATTTGCTTATAGGCTTCACGAACCGTCAAAACGAGTTGTTGCTCTGCCAACAGTTTGCTGTCGGTATTCGGTGACCACTGGTTAATTAATTGGGTTAGCTTGCTCTCTTTTAACTGCGGCTTTAAGACGGACAGCTCTGCCTGCAATACATTCAGAATGTTTCTTTGGGCGTCATGAGTTTCCTCCATCACCTTCAGCCTATTTAACAAAGCGTTAGTCAACTCATTAAGGGCAACAAATCCACCTTGTTTTGGCAGGGGCGTTGTAACGCGACAAGAGACTTCCACTTGCTGAACTTGAGTTTGAGGGAAAAAGGTCAATGCGCATAATACATCAAACGGAATCCAAACTGTCTGACCTGCTTCAATCGCATACTCAGACTTTCCAAGTTTCATTAGTGCTAAACCTTGTTCCACCTTGAGTAACATGTGTTTGATACTCTTTTTACGTGGAGTCATGGTTAGATACTGAAATTCACTCTTGTTATGCGAGATTGCGTAGTGCATTAAATTGCTCATATTCTTGTATGCTCAAGGGGCGCTAAGGTTAACGTTTCTTGCACAAAAAGCCAACTTAACTCCGACTTTCTAAATAAGCGGTGATTTTACTCTGGTCTGACCTTTTTGATTATGAGAGAAGTATAGCTGTTAATCCCACCATCTCCGCGTAGAATAGGCGAGCTTTTTATCAGATGTAATAAGAAATGACTTCTAAAAACGACCCTTTTGTTGAAATTCGTCCGTACAATGACGAAGAAATTCCAGCGGCGATCGACCGCCTGATTAACGATGAAGAATTCATCAGTGCAATTCTACAACATCGATTTGCAAACCATGCAGGTTGGTTTAAAGCCTTGATGTCACCAATCGTTAAAGTCTACCTCAAGATGAAGTGGTCTAAACTGAACTCCGTTGAAGCGATTCAGATGGAAGTAAAGAAGTACCTTGAGCAGACATTGAATTCAACAACTAAGGGCGTAACGTACTCAGGTTTAGATAAGCTGGATAAGCAGACGTCTTATCTATTTGTCTCCAACCACCGTGATATCGCTATGGATCCAGCATTGGTCAACTACGGTCTACACCAGAGTGATCATAAAACAGTACGTATCGCTATTGGCGACAACCTACTGAAAAAACCTTGTGCGACTGAGTTGATGAAGCTAAACAAGAGCTTTATTGTAAAGCGCTCTGCAAAAGGCCCTCGTGAAATGATGAAGGCGCTAGGTACTTTGTCGGGCTACATCAAACATTCGTTGGATACGGGGAACTCTATCTGGATTGCGCAGAAAGAAGGTCGTGCTAAAGATGGCAATGACTTTACTGATCCGGCGATCCTAAAAATGTTCCACGTTGAAGGCCGTAAGCAGAAGTTAGAGTTCGCTGAGTACATAAAGTCGCTAAGAATTGTCCCTGTTGCTATCTCTTATGAAAATGATCCTTGTGACATTGCTAAAGCGCGTGAGCTTTTTGAGAAGGCGACAAGCGGTACGTATGAAAAAGGCGAATTTGAAGATATTGAAAGTATTATTCAGGGAATCGTAGGCGACAAAGGCCGTGTCCATGTTGCATTTGGTGATGTGATTAGTGATGAGTTCGAGTCACCGGAAGCTCTGGCAGAAGAAATTGATCGCCAGATACATGACAACTATAAGCTGTTCCCAATTAATAAATTGGCGGCAGGTGATGAGCAAGTCGAACAGCAGGTTAAAGATGTTTTGGCTGGCAAACTGAACCAGCTTCCGGAAGGTGCTCAGTCTTATTTGGTCGCAAGCTACGCTAACCCAGTTAAAAACCAAAGCTAAAAGATCAGAAAGGACGCGATGAGCGTCCTTTTTTCTATTGGTTAAGGTGCCACCGCACCACCAAGGTCGAGTTGAGAAGGCCACTTGGTTATTCGGTTTCCACCTAAGAATATGTTGCCTTTGACTGTCATCTTGTCCGGAAACTTAGTAATTTTTGACCCGCCAATATAGAGATCTCCCTCAACTGTTAAACCCTCTGGTAACGATTCCAATGGTGTTCTAATCACACTTAAATCCCCTTTCACTCTAAAGCGAGGAGGGAGTTTGGTTAAGGGAGTATCTGTAAGGTTTACGTATCCGCCGACTTTGATTCCTGCTGGCCATCGAACAATTTGCGATGCAAGTAAGTTGGCATAGCCTCTAATATTGACGCCTTTTGCTATCTTTTTTTAGCTGACTGTTAGAAGCGTCTAGACTGCCTTGAATATCCACGCCTTGAGGAATCTCTTTAATGCTGGTTTTGGCAATATTGAGGTTACCTTTTACAATCAAACCTGATGGCAGCTCTTTATAAGGTTTATTGCGCAGATCCAAGTTCCCGTAATTATCTAAGTGATTGAGAATACGATAATGATCAATCGGCTCACTGAGAGCAGGTGCAGACAGCAGCACAATGAGAGAAGGCACAAGCCAGTGCTTCATAGGACAATCCAGACAATGGTTTGCCCTAAGTATTAATGAGGAGTTTGGTTCGGGTCAATAAAGAGATGAAGTAGTAAACAAAAAAGCGGACTGAATGTCCGCTTTTTAATAGCTTAGCGCGCTAGGGAGCGAGTCTTTAGTTCAAAAATCAGTTTTTCCGCGCTGACTTCGAATTTGAATCGGGCTGTTAGTTCACTCGAGTCTTCTTCAATAGAAGACATTTCATACTCTACGCCTTCGCAGACCTGTTTTGCCAAATCGATGTACTTATTCAGCTCCGCTTCGAGAAGGGCTTTACCTTGGGCAAAAATCGTCACTTCTGCGACATCGTCCCCTTCTTTGATAATAAAGCCCATTTCGCCAGCGCAACCACATGCTTCACATACGTCAGCTTGTTCTTGTTGTGTGCTCATTACGACAATCCTCTTACAAAAGTTATGGTTATTTTATCGAGTTATTTTCAAGTGATCCATTAAAATGCGAACACTTGAAAAATGAGCTCGGAACCGGATGCTATGTTATAAAATGGTTAGGTGAATGGATTGGAATTGATAAACACGTCAAATAGTGTGATGTTAGTCATGTTGTTGCGAAATATCATGTCATTATAGAGTCATGATGATGTGCAGTTAGTTGTAAGCAAGTTCGATTTATATAATTATCGTCAGCTAAATTATATAAATGAAAGATAATGCCTATTTATTTTATAAATTTCCCTGATGTGGTGATTTGTGAAAAGTTATCTTGCACGGCATCGTGTGCTCCATCTAAGACGCCGTTCGTATTATATGGTACGATGGCTTTATTAGGTTCCCCACAGGGACCCTGTGAAGCTACAGTGGATGTCTTGTAGGATATCTGATGGGCATCATTATTGACTCGTTTGAGTTAGATGGATTTACAGAGAGAAGAGCCTGAACATGCCAAAGCGTAGTAAAGAAGATACTGAAATCACGATTCAGAAGATTATGGACGCAGTAGTGGATCAACTTTTGCGTCTGGGCTATGACAAGATGTCTTACACAACCCTAAGTCAACAGACAGGTGTATCGCGAACAGGTATCAGCCACCACTTTCCAAAGAAGACGGATTTTACCGCGGCGTTAGACGGTCGAATCTTCAAGATGTTTGTCGAGCATCTGAATTTTGACAATAGTCTGCAAGATTTTTCAGACAGCTGGGTAAAAGCGTTAGACAATGCCGAGTTCCTAGCGATTCTGCGCCTGCTATTCCACCATATCGTAACCTCTCAAAACACTCATGAGTTTGCAATGAACGGGATTGAACGCCTTTACAAAACGACTGAAGCTCAATTCGGTGTTGACAGTGCCAAAGAGTTAGAGTGGTTAATTGGTAAATCACTGGTTCGCATGGCGAAGTAATTGATCATATCGTTGCCGAGTCAAAAAAGCCTTCCGATTGGAAGGCTTTTTGTATTTATAGCTTGCGGAATTGATTGACCAATTTTCCTAGGGAGTCTAAGTTGGTGACTAACCCTTCACATTCATCCCGTGTGTCGCTCGCCAGTATGTTGGTGGCGGTGCATACTATCAATGATAGGCTGAACGCTTGAGTTCATGTCTTCGGTTACCCTTGCCATTTCTTCAATCGCTGTAGCGATTTGACCTCGCATCGACAAGACAATCAAACGGGTTCGTTACTTCTCAATCAACGTAAGTACAATTTTTGGAACTTGGGATAATTTAATAGTCTCTATCTTGGTTGCTTAGATGTCAAAAGTAGCTTACATCGAGTGACCAAATAGTGCCGTGGTGATAATCGGCTTGATATCAAATTAGGCATAAGTAGTTTTGTAAGAGTTTGGCGTTCACTTACTTGATTGCCTTGACGAGCATTACATGTACTTCAATACTTTACTAGGTTCGGAAGAGTCTGACACATGTTTCAAGCATATTGACGACTGTGAATATATGCTTGTCTGTGTTGCCTATAGAAGAACAGTTTGTTTTATACGGATAAAGTCTTTGGTGGAAATACGGTTGGTCACTCAATCAGCGTTCTTGATTTGTATGATGCCGCAGACAACCGAGTTTTAGCGTAAAGCCAGCTTTCCTTCATACGGAAACAGGCGAAATTTAGGTCGAAGGAGCCGTATCCTTTTGGGAACTAGTGCTCATCGATGTTTTTCTTCACACAGAGCGGATTTTCAAAAAGATTGCACCTAAGTACATGGGGTAGGGTAGGTTCTGATGAAGATTTGTTTCAGTTGAAAGCTAGTGAAGAAAAATGACTCTAGGCTTTATTGGTTGTAGTTTTGTTTAATTTGTTGGTAGTAGGTTCAGCGTCTTTTGGCAGCATGAGAGTGTCTGCTCGGCGTTCTCAAAATAGATACGTTTAATCTGTTTAGATTCATGCCTGATGATCTAACTATCTGTTACACTGAAACTATTAGTAACAAGAATAGCAGTAGGTATATGCATGGCTTTTCCTGTCCTTATTTGTGACGACTCCGCGTTAGCTCGAAAGCAAATGGCGCGTTCATTACCTGCTTCATTGAATGCAGATATTACTTTTGCTGTTCATGGTTTGGATGCCTTGGAGCAGTTGGAACAAAACGACTTCAAGTTAATGTTCCTTGATTTGACCATGCCAGAGCTCGATGGTTTTGGAACACTCGAAGAAATCGGTACGCGTGGTATAGATATCCAAGTCGTTGTCGTATCGGGTGACATCCAACCCAAAGCGAAAGAGCGAGTGATGACGCTCGGTGCAAAAGCGTTTATCCAAAAGCCGATTGATAAAGATGCTCTGAACGCTGTGCTGAAAGAGTTGGTTGAAAAACCAAGTCAACCACAAATTGTCACGCCTGTTACTGTTGAACTGCCTATTCTTCGTCGCCGAGACATCTATATGGAGGTGGCCAATGTGTCTATCGGCCGAGCGGCAGATGCCTTAGCTCGCCATTTTGATGTGTTTGTCCACCTTCCTCTTCCCAATGTCAATATCTTTGAAGTCAGTGAGCTGCATATGGCACTGCGTGACCTAGCAGAAAATGATCAAGTTTCAGGAGTGTGTCAGGGATTTAGTGGTGAGGGTATTGCCGGTGAGGCCCTAGTATTGCTGAGTGATTCTAGTGTTTGTGATCTTAAAAAACTTATGAAGGTTCCGGCTGACAGTGAAGAGCTGGAAGAACTGGAACTTCTCATGGATGTTTCAAATATCCTTGTTGGTTCGTTTTTGAATGGTTTGGGCAAGCAAGCGGAGGTGCGTTTTTTCCAAAGCTCACCCGTGCTTTTAGGCCAGCATATTTCCATTGACTCGGTAATTCAGTCAACGACTGGCTCGTTTCAGAAAACCATGACCTTTGAGGTGAGTTACAACATTGATGGTACATCTATTCGATGTGATTTGTTGTTTATGTTTGTTGATGAGTCCCTCCCATTGCTCGACAACAAGTTGTCTTACTTGATGGAGGACTTTTAATGATAAATCTTCCCGCAGAATTTGAGCAATTCCACTGGATGGTGGACATGGTACAAAATGTCGATCTTGGGCTGATTGTAATTGACCGAGAATATAAAGTTCAGGTTTGGAACGGTTTTATGACGCATCATAGTGGTGTACAAGCCCATGATGCGATAGAAAAGCCGCTATTCGAGTTGTTCCCTGAAATACCAGAAGACTGGTTTAAGCTTAAGACTAAACCTGTCTATGATCTTGGGTGCCGAAGCTTTATCACGTGGCAACAGCGTCCTTACTTGTTCAAATGCCGCAATGTGCGTCCAGTCACGCAACAGTCGGAATTCATGTACCAAAATATTACACTCAACCCGATGAGAACGCCGACAGGTGAAATTCGTTCTTTGTTCTTGTCTATACAAGATGCGACGGCCGAAGCTTTGGTGTCACAGAATCAAAATAAATAGCCTCAACTGACCTCGTTAATGAAAGCCAGAGTTGTTCTGGCTTTATTTTTAACCAAGGAGAGCCAATGTCAGTACCCATTCCTCTCTATAGTGGCGAGCAGGTGAAATCAGGTGAAGCCACTGCTGCGAAAAGTAAATCAGTCACTATGTATGAACTTATGACTCGCGCAGGCCAGTCGGTTTTTGAAGTGGTGAGAAGCCAATATTCGAACTGCCATTCACTGCTCATTGTTTGTGGTGGTGGAAATAACGGTGGAGACGGTTATGTTGTGGGAAAACTGGCGATTGAAGCTGGCATAGATGTGACCCTGTGGCAGTGTGTCGAATCGAGCAGACTAAAAGGTGACGCGCTGCAGGCATATCTGGATTTTATTTCAGTGGGCGGCCGTACTGAGCTGCCCAGCTTAGATTCTGTACTCGATTACACTTGTATTCTTGACGCCTTGTTGGGTACGGGGGTGATCGGTAATGTCAGGGCAGAGGCTTTTGCTATCATTGAGATGCTTAATCAAGCAGATGTCCCGGTAGTCTCAGTGGATATTCCTTCTGGGTTATGTAGCAATACTGGACAGGTTTTAGGCACATGTGTTCAGGCTGAACATACTGTCTCGTTTATAGGCTTGAAGCAAGGCTTGTTTACCGGACGAGCTCGCGATTACACAGGAAAAGTGCATTTCGCTGGTCTAGGTGTTGACGACGTCTTTAAGCAACAGAACGCGCCGTCGTCACTACTGTTAAATAGTATCGTCGATTTTGCCCCCGTCATAGCTCGTTCAAGAAGTGCCCACAAAGGCTCTCATGGCAAAGCTGTTATTATAGGTGGGAACCAAGGTTTAGGAGGTGCTGCAATACTCTCGGCACTGGCTTGCCAGAGAGCGGGAGCTGGTTTAACGGCATTACTTACCCACCCGGAGAATACACAACCCGCTTTAGTATCCTGTCCCGAAGTGATGATATCCTCTTGGCTGGATAGCGAGGTGAGTGATTTTAGGTTGAACCAATGGTGTGACTGTTTTGCTATTGGTCCAGGGTTAGGGATGGACGTCAATGTTACCAAGATGTTTAAAGCTCTGTCGTTTTCTACATTGCCAAAAGTGTATGATGCAGACGCACTCAACTTACTCGCCCAAAATGAAAATTATGATGCAAAGCGTATTATTACGCCTCATCCCGGTGAGGCTTCTCGACTCTTAAAGTGCTCAGTTGAAGAGATTGAGAGTGACAGGTTCAGTGCAGCAGAGGCCCTTTACAAAAAATATGGTGGCGTTGTTGTATTAAAGGGAGCAGGCACTCTCATTTTTGACGGTAAGGAAACGTATATCTGCAATGCAGGGAACCCTGGTATGGCGACAGGAGGAATGGGGGATATTCTGACGGGTGTCATCGTTGGGTTATTGGTGCAAGGTGAAAGTTTGGTCAATGCTGCCGTGAGAGGTGTCATGATACATAGTCTTGCTGCTGACAGAGACGCTGAAATAAACGGTGAACGAGGACTCTGTGCACGTGATTTATTGCCTCATATTCGCCATTTAGTTAATGAAAAATAGTCGGCCAGTGCTGCCCGAGATGGAAATGTTCAAAAACAACAGTGTTATCGATTCCGGAAAACGGTTGCGCGGTGATAGGGTTTGTTTGTTAAGTTATTGTTTATTAACGTTTGTTTTGATTTATGCTTGAAGATAGGGGAATTGGATTTGCAAGATGACAAAATGGTATCACAAAAAAATTGAAAATATCAGTCTTGCGGGAAATAAATCACAGCCTATAATGCTGAAAACCGGAGCGTCTGCCAACGCTCCGGTTTTTTTGTGTCCGAAACTCGGTAAAGCGTCTGCCAACGTTTCCCGAAAACGCACGACACGTAAATTTGCTTATAGGAAAATTTATCATGCGTATCGAACAAGAACTTAAGTTAGGCTTTAAAGATGTACTATTCCGCCCGAAGCGTTCTACTCTTAAAAGTCGTTCTCAAGTTGAATTAACCCGCGATTTTACATTCAAGCATAGTGGTCGTCAATGGTCTGGCACACCCGTAATTGCAGCAAACATGGACTCAGTCGGTAGCTTTGACATGGCTAAGGCTTTAGCAGAACATGGCGTGATGACTGCAATTCACAAACATTATACCGTAGAGCAATGGGCTGACTTCGTGAAATCAGCGGATCAAAAAACACTAAACAACGTGTTTGTTTCTACGGGTACTTCAGATGCTGATTTCGAAAAGACAAAAGAAATCATGGCGCTATCTGAAGAACTTATCTTCATCTGTATTGATATCGCGAACGGTTACTCTGAGCACTTAGTTGAGTACATCGAGAAGGTACGTGCGGCATTCCCTAACAAAGTTATCTCTGCGGGCAATGTTGTGACTGGTGATATGTGTGAAGAGCTTATCCTGGCTGGTGCAGATATTGTGAAAGTGGGTATTGGCCCAGGTTCTGTATGTACTACTCGCGTTAAAACAGGTGTTGGTTATCCTCAACTTTCTGCAATCATCGAATGTGGTGATGCTGCCCACGGCTTAGGTGGTATGATCATCGGTGACGGTGGCTGTTCATGTGCGGGTGACGTAGCAAAAGCTTTCGGAGGCGGCGCTGATTTCGTTATGCTAGGCGGTATGCTGGCAGGCCACGAAGAGTCCGGTGGTGAGCTAATTGAGAAAGACGGAGAGACCTTCATGAAGTTCTATGGCATGTCTTCTCAGTCGGCGATGGACAAGCACTCAGGTGGTGTTGCAAAGTACCGCGCAGCTGAAGGAAAAACCGTACTATTGCCATTCCGTGGCAGTGTTCATGGCACTATCTCAGACATCCTTGGTGGCGTGCGTTCAACCTGTACCTACGTAGGCGCAGCAAAGCTTAAAGAGCTTACCAAGCGTACGACTTTCATCCGCGTACAAGAGCAAGAGAACAACGTTTTCGGTAAAGAGAAGTAATCCCACACTTCGGAAAATTCGAATAACTAAGAGCCGCATTTTGCGGCTCTTTTTTTGCCCGAAAATTGTAAAGTGGCGACACCTGAAACATTTTTGCTTTGCGTTATTTGGCAGGTTTGCATAAGAATGCATCAGTTATTCAAGTTCAAGAGCTGCAAGTGGGTTCATTTCTACAGTTTCTGAAAGGTGGTCTGGAGCGAAGTGAGCATAGCGCATGGTCATGCTGATATCGGCATGGCCAAGGATGTCTCGCAGTACCAGAATATTACCGCCGTTCATCATAAAGTGGCTGGCGAATGAATGGCGAAGAACGTGCGAAGCTTGACCTGAGGGTAGGGTAATACCGAGTTTATTCTTAAGGATGTAGCAAAAGGGTGTGTAGCACTCTTCGAATAACTTACCTGAAGTTGGTTTATGGATTTCATGGTAAAGCGCCTCAGAGATGGGCACAGAGCGATTCTTCTTAGTTTTAGTATTGGTATAGGTGACTTTGTATTTAGTGAGCTGAGAGCCGTTAAGTTGCGGACAGACATAAATTACCAATCTATACTGTATAAATGGACAGTAATTTATTGTATAGTCGCGCGCAATGTTTGAAGTGGCCCATAACGAACAAATGCGCAATGCTTCGTGCTGCTTTGTGATTTGTTGAAAGTAAGTTGTTTAAAGGTGTAAGGGAGTTGAGATGAGCGTCATAAATTTAAAGATTACATCAAGAGTTCTGGATCATGTGGCTAATGTTGGTCACAGTAGCCGAAAACAAATCGCTTATGAAGTTGTTGATGGGCAGCTATATGAGAGAAACTCAGAGATTAACAAGCGCCATAAGGTCACCATCAAAGTGGCCAATCAAATTACACTTACGCTCGGTGATACAAGTGCAATCTGGTTTAGCCATCAAACCGAACCGGCTCAGTTTGAAGCCTTGTATCAGCTCCTATCTATTGAGCCTGACCAAGCCCATTCGTTTTCATATCAGTTAATTTGATGCAAGATAAGCAGAAAGCGCGGAAAATTCGCTTAAATTGGTGTCCGCTGTTTGGTGGTCATTCTCTTGATGATGTGATGTTATCTAGGCGGTGTTTATGAGTTGGATTGAGAATAGTTTCCGAAATTTGTTTGGTAAAGATAAAAGTAAAAAGCGTTCTTACCCAATGCTGAAAATGGTTAACCCAGACCGTATTGTCATGGATATGGCGGCCTTTAGAAAGAGTAAGGCTGTGCAAGAACAGGCGAAAGCCGCAAGAAAAAGCGGTGTGGAAGGTCATTAAGTCGGTGTTCCTTTACGTTTGTGAAGCTTATGATAAATTGATGGCAAGCTAGGCAGACAGAAAAATGAGACTGCGTTCTATTCAAATTTTTATATGTCAGGAGGCTACATGACTAAAACTCGAGAGCAAGCTAAGAACACTTTGTATGCTTGCCCTTGTTGTGGGTACGCGACGATTGGAGAGCCTGCTGAGTACGAAATATGTGAAATCTGTTTTTGGGAGGATGATGGACAAGATGACCCAGATTCTGAACACTGTCTAGGTGGCCCTAATGGTGTTTCTTTGAGTGAAGCAAGATTTAACTTCTTGGTGTTTGGATCAGCTGAAAAGAAGGATTTACGAAACTGCCGAGCTCCGAGTGAGGCGGATACAAATTTAAGAAACTACGCTCTAGAATATAAAGTCGTCTCACGTAACAAAATATAACAGGGCATTGTATTTAGGTATCTATGGGACCGAAAACGAAAGAGTTGATAGATGTGTTAGACAGGCTGATCCAAATGTTGGATGAGGATGGTCAAGAACACTGGTGTGATTGGATGTCACAAGCTAGAAATTGGCTACTTGAATCTGATTTTTATGGGGTTGAAAAAGTGTTGCTCGCATATGGTGGCATGGGCTCATTCAATGATGTGTATCTAAGTCAAATCACTCGGCAAAACGAAGTCTTTAGTGAGTTGCGGACTCGAGCATGGGAGCTTGCTACTGGCATCAAGCACGAACAAAAATAAGTTCTTTAAGTTTTTTGTGCGATCGCATAATCGAGCAATCGGTATTCAGCCATCCGCCACCCTCGCTGATGATATCGCCACAGCCACTCCAGGTCACCAGTTAGACGCCGAAGTCCTAGCCGAATATGTAGCTAATCTAGAAAACTGTACAGAGAATGCATGGCAGTTGCTTGTTCTGCAAGATGGATAAATGGTCAAATGTGAGTTTAAGAAATCAATTGGACATAATTAATTTCAATTGATTGACCAATTTAATGTGTACAGGTAATGTTTGACTCTTTTTAATCACTATATAAAGTCATGCAAAGAAGTTGGTTTTTACCTAAAGAGCTTGCACTTCTTAGCAATTATCAATTTTTGTATTTTGATATGAATGAATCAAGCAGGGATACGTAATGCCGTACATCACAGGTACCTTTTCTGACGGTAACGATTATAAAAAACTGATAACAAAAAGAACTCGCGTTTTAAGAATGGATCAGGAAGTCGCTAAGGCTCGCAGTACCTTTTCTTCGCTTGATCTTTCGAACTTATCGCAAGTTGAAAATATTGAAGAAATCATTTTCTCCTTCACTAAAGTCCTAAATCAAGAGCACCTTAATGATATCGCAAAATGCATGAACCTAAAAAAACTACACGTAGGTACGCGTTTTGATTTAGATTTCTCAGTATTAGAAAACACAAATATCGAAGAGTTAGTCGTTTATTGTTATTGCAATTGTGATCCCCATCAGTCAATCATGAGTTTGCAAAAGCTAAAAAAACTATCCATCTATTTTTTAGATATTGAAAAAGAACAGGTGGCTAGTGAAAACAATAAATCTATATCTCATAGATTGGTGACTGCTGTAAAAAGCCTATTTGGCTTGGCGAAAAACCCTGAGCCTCGCATCCCTTTGATGCATCAATCTCTTGACCTCCTACCCGCAAGCATTCAAGGCCTGTCCATTGATGGTCCAATTACTGATTTTGACTTGGCTGACTTAGATCACCTCAAACTTCAAAGGCTAGCCTTAAGAAGGCTACTTGAGTGCGAGCTAAAATTCTCAGATGAAATGGCAAAAGGCCTAGAAGTGTTAAAGATAACTGATTGTGAGTCCATTGGTCAGTTCAGTTCATTCCCATTTCGCAACTCCACACGGTTGCGCACGCTGAACTTTGAAGGGACAGATTGGTCCTGGATAGACATGACCGGATTTGCAGGATTAAAGTCTTTGCGAACAGTTCTTATGAGAGATACGACAAACTTATACATTCAAGATAAAGAGAACACTAAAATTTTAAGTCCAGGTTGGAAAGTGTTTAATGATGTTATTGGTGAGTTCTACTAAGGCTCATGTAAACCACAATTCCACTAGTTAAGATAATTATGACAATACTTAGATTTTTGCTTCCTCTGCTCTTTCTTTTTGGCTGTGCGACCCCGCCAAAAGAAACTGTAAAAGAGAGTGCCAGTGAACGTTGTTACCGCGAGAACCCTAATTTCCAAGAGTGGATAAACAAAATGAGAGCCGATCGTGAAAACCCAGACTTTATGATTTGGGCAAAGAATGCGGCTGATATATTGCTCGAGTGTGACGCAGAAGGATTTGCAGCACAAGCTGAAGAAAATAGAAAGTACATAGAATCTCAAGAAAATATAGATAGAATCCTTAGACAACAACAAGCAGATGCCTATAAACGGAAGTATGAACAATTCAATTGAATGAGTTTCAATTCTCAGAATGTGCTTTCTTTGCGTTCCCTTTTTCTACAATACTTCTAAAGATTCGTACTCATTTGGGGCAATCACCTCTTGCCCCACAAACTCATGCAACTATTGCATCATATCAATCAGCGGCAAAAGCTCATTCTTGTTAAACCAGATAAAGTGCCTGTCCCTTTAAGTTTAATGATGTTATTGGTGAGTTCTACTAAGGCTCATGTAAACCACAATTCCACTAGTTAAGATAATTATGACAATACTTAGATTTTTGCTTCCTCTGCTCTTTCTTTTTGGCTGTGCGACCCCGCCAAAAGAAACTGTAAAAGAGAGTGCCAGTGAACGTTGTTACCGCGAGAACCCTAATTTCCAAGAGTGGATAAACAAAATGAGAGCCGATCGTGAAAACCCAGACTTTATGATTTGGGCAAAGAATGCGGCTGATATATTGCTCGAGTGTGACGCAGAAGGATTTGCAGCACAAGCTGAAGAAAATAGAAAGTACATAGAATCTCAAGAAAATATAGATAGAATCCTTAGACAACAACAAGCAGATGCCTATAAACGGAAGTATGAACAATTCAATTGAATGAGTTTCAATTCTCAGAATGTGCTTTCTTTGCGTTCCCTTTTTCTACAATACTTCTAAAGATTCGTACTCATTTGGGGCAATCACCTCTTGCCCCACAAACTCATGCAACTATTGCATCATATCAATCAGCGGCAAAAGCTCATTCTTGTTAAACCAGATAAAGTGCCTGTCCCTTTAAGTTTCCGCAAACTTGGAACTAGTCTGAATTGGAGATAAAGTGCCTGTCCCTTTAAGTTCTTCCGCGTACAAGAGCAAGAGAACAACGTTTTCGGTAAAGAGAAGTAATCCAACACTTCGAAAAATTCGAATAATTAAGAGCCGTATTTTGCGGCTTTCTTTGCCTGAAAACTTTTAGCTATTGTTATTTAATTTTTGTGACAAGTGGTCGCCTTAATTGTTTCTTGAACAATTACTAAGAGCCATTACTATGCGCATACTATATTTTGCTTTGCTAGCGGTTTTATCGCAGTCAGCTTATGCCGTTGAATTCAACCCTGAGCTTCTCTCCCAAAATAGGGTGATGGAAGGTGCTCCACATTCTGTGGCCTCAGATTCAAATTCTGTAACTTCACAATACGGGATACAGGGAGTTAATTGGGCTTTATCTACAAAAATGACACGCGACAATAAATATGTTGTGTTTAATTCTAGGGATAAAGACTGGGTTTCAGAGGGTGTTGAGACTGAGTGGTTTATCAAAAACACAGAGACTGAAGAACTAAAGCCACTAGGGCGACCATCCCTTTTAGGCCCAAGAGATTTGATGAGTTGGGTAAGGATATCTCCTAATGGACGTTATATAGGTTTTTCCCATAAATCGGGTTCACAGACAGCTGTGTGGGATCGAATGACTGATGAAGTAATGCCAGCAGAGTATGACGAGAACCACCTTCCATATATTCAAGACAAGGGCGAAATGACATCAGTTGTCTACCCAATCAACGAGCGCATTGTGATGCTTTCCCATGTATTAGGCAAGTTATCTATTACGGATCTAAAAGAAAAAGTGACGAAGAAAGTCAATATAGATATTTATGGAAACGAGGCAGAAATAAAGATAAGTTCGATACGTCCGTTTAGTGATGACGGTAGATACACAGTTTATGTGGCATATAAATCGGAAATGGATCCAGACAATGTTAGTGATATAGATAGTCAGAATCTGTATTTGTATGATCGTATCGAGGATAAACACATCAAAATATCGTCCTTACACAGAGAAAACTATGCATTAGACTCAGCTTATACTAGTGCTTTTAGTATCAGTCCCGATGGTCAGTACGTTGTTTACGAGGCTAGAAAGCCATCCTCTCCTGAATACAGCCACTACGAAAAATATCAAAGCTATCTTGTCCTATACCATATTGCGACGAAGAAATATGAATACGTCAAAGATATCAACGAAGAACTGATTCAAGCGATTTATAAGCCCTCTGTTTCAAATGATGCCGAAAGCTTTGCCTTTTCAACCAGAAACAGCGATTACTTAGCTTTGAACAGTGTTTCTTATCAGGTCGTTTATTTTGACCGCATTCATCAGAAGATGATTCAGCCCAGTATATCACAGCGGACAGGCAAACCTTCGAGCCAGACAATTTTACCTATGATTTATGGTAATGGTAATGGTGTTCTATGGCAAGGGCGTGGCTCTGGTTTACTTGAAGGGGAACACTCAGAAAGTTATCTATATATTATGGGTCCACCTAGCGAACCAATCATCCCAGAAATCTGTCTACCATACATCAACTAAACCCTCCACTTGTTTTGTTCCCGCACTGGATGGCTGTGCGGGAACAAGCACTTTTAGCTGATATGCTACCAAACGTTCGGCACTGGTCTCTCATATTCTTCTAGTGGTATCTGCCCCATGAGTCCATGGGGCGTGTGGTATTGAAATTCGATTTAGGCGATTTTGACCGTTGGTCTAGATTCGACTTGTTCAAACGGTAATGCTGTTGTCGTTGGCATGAGCTGTAAGACGCTTGAAATCTGATAATCTCTATTTAATCCCACATAGTCTTTGACGTTCGCGACTCGCCAAGTCATGTCTCCATAAGTACGCAGATATAATGCAGGTGAATGATGACTGTTATTTCTAATCACACTCCACTGGGTAATATCGCTGAAAAATACTTCAGGGTTGTCTGATGTGTCCAGATCATTCGCCATAATGCCCAAAGGGATATCGACGCGATTGAGCAGCTTTTGTGCAAGGGAGAATGCTTCATCGAAGTGGATTGGTTGCTCGCTTAATTGCTTAATTGCATAGGTTTGTACAAATCGAGATGGCGGTGTAGGGTCGGCGGGTAGCCCCATTAATCCAGCCCCATTGACTGTTTGCAGTGGTCCTGGGATCTGGACATGACGTTGCATGGATACGTCTTTGTCCGGCTGTGGATTGTAGTTGCGTAAATTGGAAAAATAGGAAAGATGGTTGACATGCCAATGATAATTCGGGCAGTTGGTCATAACGCCCACGTAGGAATGGTCCACAATCACTTTGTAAGCATTGAAAGCATATTCGATAGTTTGATATCGGCATTGCTGATTGACCGTCTCGCTCTCTTTAAATGCTCGATAAATATGTATATTGCCGTTGAGAAACTCAATGACAGCACTGTCATTATTTGCATCGTGAATCACGAGGTGCTGGTCTAAAGGCATATTGTCACTCGCTCTTTCCCCTGTTGAAATCGTTGAGTTAAACACGTAGACAGGGTGGGTAGTGAAGTAGTTCACCATGTCTTCCACAGTCGTAAACTTAGACAGGATAAAAGTGCCCAACAGACTGCTGCCTAACGCAAAGGCATCTTCAGGTATGTCAGAGGTTGAGACATTTTGATTGAGTATAGGCAAGTAGAGTGAGCCCACTGAAAGGCCTGACTCATTTATACCATCAGCGGTAATAAGAGGATTGTTGTATTGGGCAACGCCGTTACAGTGGATGAAGCTTAATTTTCCTTTCCAGCTTGCTTTAAACTCATGCTCACTATTATGACACTCTGGCGGCTGACCATTAAAAACACGATCGGCTTTTCCGCTAGTTGTCAAGGTAGTAATTTGGAAGTGTTGTTGAGCTCTAAACCAAATCTCGGTCTGAAGGTTTACTGCAAACTCCATGGTCCGAGCGGATAGGGTTAGGGGGCGATTGTTACAACCAAAGTTGATATTGAAATCTGTACACATAGCCATGCTCTTTATTGCTTAATTTGAATGATGTATACCCAAGACACTCTTTACATCAGATACTTAGAAATATCGTGGATAAAAAGATTTGCGCTTAACCAATGGATTTGACCCTTTGAGATAAGTGCATGCGATTAAGCTACGTATTCAACCAAAAAACGTCAGTAGCAGATTAGTATCAGTTGATAGAGTTAACAGGTTTTATTGCGTTGACGAACGATATCGACCAAGACTCTTTTCATCGCCAGTTCAAACGACTTACCTGTATTAAGAGACAATAACGGCTGTTCACCCTCTGAAAACAAAGCTGTAACTCTTTGCATCCCACATTAAACAAACCTCACGCTTTGCTCGAGCAAAGGCGTTTTCTCATGAATATGATGGGGAAACATTACTTATGATACTGATTTGATACCAACGTGATACTGAACTGATCTCGACATCTGTTTATTGTGTCCACTGATTTGGAAAAAGGACTCTACTTATGGAATCAGGAGTAAAAAGCTTAAATCGCTTAGATTTGGAAGATATTATTCGCGGTGCTCATTTTTATGCGTGTGGCGGCGGTGGGGCACAGGAAAATGGCGAAGAATTGCTCAAGGAAATTGACAAGCTATTCGCGTCAAAATCTGAGGTTACAGTGCAGTATATTGACGTTAATGACGTCCAAGATACTGATATGCTTCCAGTACTCGCAGCTATGGGAGCACCACAAAAGTTTCTTCAAAAAGGATATAGATACTCTCCCGTTACGGCATTTCACGACCTAGAAAAAATCCAAAAGGTCGCCTTTTCCACATTGTCACCCGTTGAAACTGGTCCGATTGCCTATGGTATGAGTTTACTGGTTGCCGCAGAGAGACAAATACCGATCATCAATGGTGATGGTGGAGGGCGAGCCTTTCCATGCTTACAGCTATCAACGTTTGCAAACTTGGCATTGGAAAGCCCAATCTCTGTTTCACCTTGTGTACTCACATCAGAAAAGTCTTTAACAGAAGATGGTGGGGTCATCCTTATTGAATGTGAATCGAGTTCGGATGTCGATGCGATGACCAGAGGAATCATTAGCACATCGAAGAGTTTTGATGATCGTGCCTCCCTTGCTTCATTTGCTATGTCAGGGGAGCAACTAAAGCAAAATAATGCCGTTGTCCCAGGTATGTTACTGAAAGCGAGAGCACTTGGTCGGCACATCAGAGAGTGTATTCAAGATCAGCTGTCTTGTTTTAATGCGATAGAGGCGTTAGATGGTGCACATTGTGTGATGAAAGGCAGATTGAGCAACGTTATTACCATGACAAGCAATGGTTTTGACTGGGTCGCGCAAGAATATCAGGAAGAGGGTAGTGGTAAAAAATATTACGTCATTTCACAAAATGAAAATATGCTTTTGTGGGTAGATGATTTAAGTACGCCAATCGCTATGGCTCCTGATTTAATTTGCTGTTTGTCTAGTGATGCTTCGCTAATGAGCAATGATGAAATTATCGATGCATGGAAGAAAGATTGCGCTGACCCTCGACTCAAAGAGATGGCGATTTTTACCGTGGATGCTGCTCCACAAATTAATCAGCCTTGGTTCCATCAGCATTTTTCCACAATATTCAAAAGATTCGGTTTCTTTGGTAGCTATCACCCCCCACTAAAAAATAACTTGAGAGGTTGAAATGTCGATGAGGATGAAACTTAAGATAATTATTCCGGTAAACACAACTGAGTTTACACAACAAATCTCAAACAGTGTGAATCGCTTTAGAAGTGATAAAGTCACCATTGATTTAGAGCATATTGATCAAGGAACTCCATTTATTCAATCTAGAATTGATCTGACTATTAATGCACCTTATGTCCTAGAGAAAGTGATTCAGGCAGAAAAAGATGGATATCATGGTGTATTTGTGACGGACATGGACATGTGTGGGGTGGAAGCAGCAAGACAAGCAGTCAAGATCCCGGTTATCGGCGGGTTCAGGCCGAGCTTTTTTACAGCCATGTTGCTGAGTCAGAAGGTTTCTATTCTAACGGTGCGCGATGTGGTTGACCTTCAGAACGAACACGTGCGAGCTTTTGGCGTTACCGAGAATCTTGCTTCTATATTGCCATTAAACAAAAACGTGAATGAATTGAAAGAACCCTCTTTAGAAGCGGAAGCTAAAATTCTTGAGGAGTTATTCGAGCTGGCTTGTCAGGCCATTGACCAAGATGGTGCCGACAGCATTATGTTTGGTTGTACCGGATTTACACATTTTTCAGCACCGTTACATGAGTTACTGATGGCTAAATATAAACAAAATGTACCGGTAATGGATCCAAACTGTTGTGCGATAGGGTATTTAATTATGTTGGTGGAAAATAACTTGTATCAAAGTGGGTTGAGTTATCCATATCAAGGAAAATGATACTTTATGCCAATTTAAAAAGTAAAAATATCATTTTAAAAAAGCAGCCAATATAAGGCTGCTTTTAACGTTAAGATAGTGAGGTTAATTAATATATATTGAATTATCTAAGCATTCTCTAATTCTTTATTATTTACATTAATTGTTATAATCTCTACAACAAGTCCATCGCGGCTTTTTTTGGAATTACAGAAGATTTCTTTACCACCATTCTGTTTACTAATAGCCAGCTGATCTTTTCGGGCAACAGCAAGAGCTTCGTTAAATAGGTCTGGGCTGTGTCCGGTTAGAAATGCGCTTAATCGAGGTGTTTTGTGTTTCGTAGATTCGGTAATTTTCCATGAGTGAATCGTTTTTTGCGCGGTAAACTCGTCATTTAGTGAACTTCTATTTGCGTATACTATACCAGATGCGGTTTCTTCATCCATGTATAATACGGTACCATCATCATCTTCAGAATCCTTCACCACATAGTAATAGCCAGTGTCTTTAGGTTGTAATGTTGTATAGCGGCAAAAAACAGTGGCGTCTTCCTCTTTGTTTGTCGCGACAAAGATTTTTCTTTGAGCGACTTCTCCTGCTTTATTTGGCTGAAGTTTTAGAAAACCGTTAATTTCCTCTGCCTGTGTATTATACCTTGGTTTGCATTCTACTTTCACTTTTACCTGATCGACCAGTCGCATATTTTCCATCATGTATCTCCATATTACCTAGTTGACGTTGTTATTTAAAATAAACTTTGAGTGATTTTATATCCGCAATCTATAGTCCACAGGATAGGCAAGTCCTGTCAGCTATATATATTGAACCTCTATTTCACTATTCGGACGACATGATTAAGATAAAACAAGCCTAAGAATGTTTCTGTATCAAACCAGCATCATGTGTTGATGACAAAGTATCACCGAGTATCAATTTGTCCATTTAGCAATGTAAATCATTCGGTTACAAAATTGCTCACCTTGAAAATATCACTTTGTTAGCTAGTATGATTTATCATACGGAGATGATGCTAGGGAGCGAAAATGGCAGACACTGTCTTGATCAATGGCAAGAAGCTGAAAGCATTAAGAGAAAAGCATGCGTTATCTCAGGAAGCGCTTGAGCAAGCATGCAGTCAAAAAAAGGGGTGTAGTGTTTCCATTGCCACGATAAAACGTGCTGAACTTGGTAACAAATTGAGTAAAAGAACCGTTGGGCGATTGGCCACTTTCTTCTCTGTCCCTATTGAAGAATTATTGAGTACTACACTGGCCGATTCTGAGATAGAAAAAGAGCCTTGTGTTGAAAAAATGGCTTTGGCGTTGTGGGTTCGTGCTGATTCAAAAATAATCATAAACGAAATACTAGACCATATTTCCTTGTTGTCCCCGTTGATTACTGAACGTTTTGGTAACACCTTAGTTGCCGCTGTGCCGTGTATTTATGATGGCAAGAAGTTGTATTTGACGATTCAACAAATCCTACTCAACCTTTCTCACCGTGTAACGCCCTATTTTCGAGCGATCATTTCAACTCAAGGTTTATCTCTACAGACTGACAACCTTTGGTATTTTAACGAAGCGTACATTCACGAAATGTCAGAACTCGCTTTGCAGCTTGAAAGCGCGACAGTTCTGGTTTCAGATGAGTTAATCGAAGCCAGCCTTCAGTGTTTTTGTTATGCTGACCAAGCTGTTGTCGCAGGTTACAAGGCGTTGTTAAAAAGAAGTGATGCTTGTTTTGGCAAAACACAAGGTAGAACTCATGAAATTGAGTTGTTTCATTATGCCATCGATAAGGTAGAGCGCATCAACGAACATTGCCTTTTAACGCTTCAAGGCGTTCAGGGAATTGGAAAAAGTCACTTGCTGAACGTTCTCTCAGATATGGCTGACCAGCGCAGGTGGAAAACGGTCAGGGTCGATTTTCAGCTTGCTTCATCACCGAGTGAATCGCTGTTGACTGCATTACAAGAATTGCGCTCAGGCACGGCTATCGATACGAGTATGCAGGAAAGCAATGAGCACGATTCCAGCATACGAAAAGAACCAGAGCAGCGACGTCAAAGAGATAATGATCCGGTATGTTTACTAATGGACAATTTTCATTTAATCGATGAGCACACGCTTGCTACCTTGCTCCGATTCATAGCGATGTCTGACAATGAGACGCTACTGATCGGTGCCGCTTTTTTGCCGACCCGTACAGCAAATCATCATGTTGAAGCGTTCAGTTCATTCAGAGTGCCTATGATCAACATGACGCTGACACCGCTTCTGCACCAAGAAATGGAAAAGTTATCTCTTGAGGGATTTAACGTCACAACGGAGGTCATGAATTCAGTTTTAGAAAGGGCCCAAGGGAACCCATCTCATTTTTATCAGCTTTTGACATCATATAGCCAAAACAAAATACCCAATGAGGTTACTCTAGACCTTGAAAGCAAAGTTGATGAACTTCCCGGTGAATGGCAAAGCGTGATGTCATTGATATCTTTTTGGGACGGTAACGTGACATCTGCGGACATCTATGCGGTGTCGAATCCTACCTCTGGTGTGATAGAAGCACTGCTCGAAAAGAAGCTTATCAGTCTGTCTTCAGAAAAGGGGATTCATTTGAATCATCCTTTTTTGAAGGACGTTATTCAACGAAGAACAAGCCATAGAGAGAAACGGGCGATTAATTTAACCATTGCCGATTATCTGGCGTCTGGTGATTCCTCTCCCTGTCAAGGGACACAACGACAGCTCATCGGCTACTATACGAAGGCAGAGGAGTGGCAACAAGCGGCTCAATTGTCGCTCTCTTTCGGACGACGATGCATAGAATCAGGTGATTATAACAGTGCCAAGCTTGACCTTAATACGGCGCTGGAAAACTACCAACGCTTACCAAACCCTGAACAGTGGCTGGAATTATTGTTTGATATTTACTTGGCACAGGCAACAGTCGCTCGAACGACAAAAGGGTGGGTAAGTCATAGTACGGTCGTGGCTTATCAACGATGTATAGAATTGGCAAAAAGCTGAGTTGTACCTTTCGGCACTGTATTTCACTCAGCGGATTATGGGTTAGGCAATTGATGGCGATGGACTTTAAGTTGTCTGAGGAGACAGCAAATGAAATGCTTTCTCTTGCTGAGCAATCAAATGATACTCGCTGTCAATCTCTGGCCTATAGCTGTTTGACTAATTCGCAGTTTTGGCTTGCCAAGCATCAGGCTGCTATTGGTCATGCAAAAGCGTCATTTGATTGTTACCAAAAAAATGTGAATAAGGATTTTTATACTTCTATTGGCATTAATCCGATCGCGTTGGCGGGGTGCTTTGGCCGTTTATCCGCGACATTGTGTTGTTGTGATGAAGATATCCGATTTTTCCAGCGTTTCCAATCCAACATCAGCCTTGAGAATGAGCCGTTCAGCTATGCTATCGTGTTACAAGGAGAGATCTGGTCTGCTTATCATCTGCAGGAATTCCAGCAGGTCATCACGCTTTCTGAACAATTGTTGGTCATTGCTGCCGTCAACGACTTTCCTTTTTATACAGGCATAGCTTCTCTATTCAAGGGGTGGGCGCTATTTTTCACCGCACCATTGGACCAAGAAACATCGCTCACGCTTTTTGAGGAAGGTTATCAGCATTGGTTAGCATCGAGCGGCGACCAAATAGCGCACTCGCTTTATTCATTGATGAAAGCGGAACTCTATTGTGAAGTCGGCCGTTCAGAAGAAGCACAGGACATTTTGCAAGATGGGATCGCAGTCGCTCTCGAAAAGAATGAAGCCTGTTATTTATCTCCAATGTATGCGCTTTTGGGTCGTTTAGTTGATGATGACATTGATCTGATCAAAAGGTCCCATGAAATCGCACATGAGCAAGGTGCTCGATTGTTCCTTAATCAGTAGAGTCAACGTTGAAGCCTTGCGCTATTTTGGTGAGCGCGCTATGTCAATCGCGCTTATTTTTGCGCTAAGCGAGTCTATTATTCGCAATTGAGCAGGCACCGAGTACCGCAAGGCGTTGTCTTTCGGGGTTAGGGTGTTTGGCGAGGGCGTGGCTGTCTTGAGTTTCTTGAATTATTTTCTCTTCCATTAATCTTTGTTGTCGAATGTTTGGTTATTTATCAACTTAAGTGCACAACTGTGCCATATCAGTTTGGTATCAGTTGGTCGCTGCGAATCGCCAAAACAGATGTGAGAGGGCAAAGAGCTTGTTGATAAAAAGAAACGGCCAGCATCAGCGTGGCTGTTGGGGTTTATATTGGGAAATGGAACTGAGCCTAAAGTGATACTGAATGTGAATGACAGTGTATCTACATTGAATGAGTCACTAACGACAACTCAGTTGGAGAAAACAATGAAAATGGAATCACAAGAAATTTTGGCTGCGCATTATCATATTGGTAACGGTTTACTTGGAGGAGTGAGTTTTGACATTAAGCTACTCGTCGCCAGCGAAGACAAATCAATTTTGGGTAAGGGACATATTTTTCAGGCAGTTAATCCACCGTTAAATGTGCTGACTGATCTCAATGGCAGTTTCAATTATCAATGTACGATGCGTGATTGCCATATCATGGTGACGTTGCAGGGCTACCAGCCTTATCCAGGCATTCCTCCTGTGGGAGTCGATCTTCACAACGTAACACTCAATATCCTACTCAATGATGACTGGAAATCAGGTATAGCATCGTATCAATACAAAAACAGCTCGGGCGAATGGATTGAGGTCGAAAATCAACGCGTTACTCTGCAAGTGCCAGAGCATGTACCAAGCATTGAGCAGCTTAAGGTGGAAAAAGGCGACTTTACGCCTGCGTAAACGCGACCAGTAATGCGTTCCAAACACAGATATTCGATAGTGCCGACTATCTGTGTTTGATGTTAGATCTTATTTCAGCAGCTAGGGAGAAAGTTATGTTATCTAAAACTGCGTTAAACCAAATACTCTCGGCAGAAAAGAGTCGTTTAGCAGGTCGTAATATTGTCGAAACATTTATTAGAAAAAATTATGAGGTGGCAAAACTTCAGGTCTCAGAGCGTATGCGCAAAGAAAATGCTCAAAAAGCCGCTAAAGAAGTCGCTACCATTCTTCTTGGTAAAATTCCTTATATTGGCTCGGCGGTCAGTACCGTTTTTGAAAAGGTTGTGCATAACAAAACATCGGGAGAAATTCTTGATGAAGCGCTCACCTTCTACAATATTGCTGACATTTATGCCAAAGATATATGTGGAGAGGTGAATGAGGGAACGTTAAAAATCTATGTTAAGGCTCAGCTCTATCTTGAATTAGCAGACGCATTGATGGAATACGTCGAGATGAAGCAAGCGTCTTTTGTCAGTGGCGTAAGACTGCAGTTTTTGGCAAAAGATGCAGTGGTCCAGCGTGAACTTAGACGAGTTTTAACATCGAAAGGCGATATAGAGCTTGACACCTTTGCCTAATAGTAACAGCTCAACTTTAGCAGGCTCAGCGACTGATTCAGCGTGCTATAGATGAAACCCATCAATCATTATTCTTTTGTCATTTTTTGATTTCAGAAGACAAAGCGTCATTGGCCTGAGAATCACCTACCTAGAAACAGCGAGAATAATTTGCCTAATTATTGAATCATTATCTCATTATTATTGTCAGACTGAAATCATTTGGCATTTAAAAAGGTCTACTCGTATATTGGTATGCCGAATGGAGTAATAAAGACATGTCTGAATTTTTAGTAAGAGATTTTAGTAGCCAAGGTGGGTACACAACAAAAAACACTCAGAACGGTAGGCTTCCACGTAGCCGCCACGAGTCTTATGTGCCATGGGGTGTGACGTTAGACTCTAAAGTTGTTTATGCCAAAACAGGCGAGCATACGGGCTTCAACATGGGCAGGGGAAAATATCGACTGAAGCCTTACGATACGAACATCAGTCAGACACGCCGGGCGGAGGCGCAATCTGTGCTTGGTGTAATGGCACTGAACGTTACAGAGTATACAGAAGAAGCGGTGAATAAGGTTTCAACCGGTGTTAAGCAATATCTCCAAACACACAAACGTAACGATTCTCAAGGTGTCACTGAAATGGTCAAAGCGCAGATTGGACACTATTTTTTCACTGGTGGAAGAATGGGTTTTGGCCGTATTAGTGAGGAAAAAGCCAAAGATATTGCCGCTTCTGTGATTTGGGAAAAACTGATTCTAGCGCTAGATAGTGGAACGCTGGAGCAGAAGCTCGCCATTCACGATGCGGTTGGGCGAAAAATTTTGCCAAAACTCAAAGGGCCAGAAGCAGGCAAATATGCAGTATTGGCCAACAAAGTTCGAGAAGCTTGGTTTGATGACAGCCGCTATCGTGGCCGCCGAAAAAAAATGGGTGATGCTGCACCTGCAAGCACGGTAGGGGGCATTGTGCCGGCCTCAAGCCAGGATATCGTTGGAGCCGTTGACCAGAAGCGCAACCGTGGTGTTGATATGTTTGAGCGAGACCCAAACCGAGAAGAGCATGCAACGGCAGATAGCTTCTATGATGATGTTGATGTCCGTAACCTCTTGTTTGGCGCGGGAATCTCGGGAACAACTGGCACATTGCTTCAAGCAGCATGTGCATTTGGCGGTTTGCACACTTGGAATGCTGAACTTTGTAAACAATACATGTTGGCGATTGTTGGGTATCTAATTGGTGGCGGTATGCATAGTTTTCATGAGTCTATGGCCATTGCTCAGAAAGCCGGGATTGTAAACTATAACCCTGGGTCCTATGTTGAAGTGTTACCAACCTCATTCCTACAAAGCGTAAAGGGCAAAAATTGGGTCACTCGCTATTATGACGTCTCTGTGCTGGGGGCGATTCATTGGCGCTACAATACTGGGCGACTGCCATCTCACATTCAACGAAGTTTAGTATCAGATTAAGCCGTTCACACTGAGTCAACGATTTACTTTTATGCAGGGGCTTGTTACCTGTCTTTCTGAGAGCGTGGTGTTGATTTTATCTATATGCTTTTTGGCCGCGCTATTTTCTTTGCTTGTCGCAACGTGTAAAGGAATACAACTGAAATGAATCGTGCTGATATGGAAAAGATCGCGGTTTATCTGAGCATTTTTTAATGTGTAAGTCAGCACGTTCTTGTCGACTAATATGGCGTCAACGCGTTGCTTGATCAGCTTTTCAATACCTTCTTCTGCACTGCTTATCTCATACTTTTTAAAATGGGTAAGCTGTTCAAAATCGTCACTGTATCGGTAACCTCTCTGAACACCAATGGTGAATCCAGTTAAACTTTCACGACCGCTATACTGTAGTGGGCTTTTATGTCGACTCAGCAACACTATTTCATTCCAGTAATAAGGTTGGCTGAAATAAAGAAAGCGCTCCCTCTCTCCAGTCTTCCATGCGCCTAAAATGACATCGTTTTCCATGGTTCGCACGCTCTTTAATGCTCGATTCCAAGGTTGCAGCTTAATGTCGAGTTGAAAACCTGATTGTTCAAAAATATCAATCAGAATCAGCTGCGCCTTTCCTGTGTTTGGCGCTTCTTGAAAGTAAGGTGGCCATACGTCTTGTGTCCCTTTCACGCTTATCAAGGAACCCTGTGCAAGAAATGGAACACAAGCCAGTAAAAACAACCTCATACCTTTTCAGCCCCATGCAATGAGTAAACTGTTCTTAAAATAGTCAATAAAGCCTTGATTGACTAGTTTCAAGTTGATGCCTATTTCGCCAGCTTGACTTTTACAGAACGAAAGAATTCTTATCTTTAGTGCTCTAAATAATAAATTGCATATTAGCAAAGGTCGTAGCCTTGGGTGAGTGACGTTTGTGTATTTATATAAAGCCTTGTGCTCAAGTGTTTAAGTATTTAGGTTTATCTTATCTAATTGATATTTATAGTTTTAAATTAGATATTCTCAGCGGGTTGGATGTGTTTTCTGCTTTGTTGATTGATTGGTTTTGACTAAATTGATTGATCGAGTTATTAATCAAAATTCTCTAAAATTTAGGTTTAATGTATCGGTTTTGTGAAAAATAGTTTGAGTACTAACTAATTTTCAGGCATTTTATATTTAATTGAACGTTCAATTAAAAAAGGAAGTGCGGTAATGCCTAAGGTAGGGATGCCAGACATCAGGAAGCCTCAACTGGTACAAGCCACTATGGCAGTGATAGATAAAGTCGGCTTGTATGCTGCGAGTATTTCGCTGATTAGCAAAGAAGCCGGTGTGTCTACAGGCATTGTTAATCACTACTTTGGTGGCAAGCAGGGTTTGCTTCATGAAACCATGAGAGAGGTACTTCGCCAGCTTTCCACTACTGTGACTGAGCGTTTAAGTCAGCTACCAAAACATGCCCATCAACAGCGTATTAACGCCATCATTGATGGGAACTTTGTCGGCTATCAAGCGGAAAACAAAGTGGCCAAAACATGGCTAGCTTTCTGGTCCTATTCTGTTCACGAACCTGAGCTGAAACGCCTCCAACGTGTTAATGAAAAGCGACTTCTTTCTCACTTGAGCATTGAGCTAAAAGCGCTGTTTGAAAAAGAGCAGGCGGAAATCATTGCTCATGGTATCGCGGCTTTGATCGATGGGATCTGGCTCCGCGGGACAATGAATCCTGATGGCATAGATGCCAACAAAGCTAGATTGATCATCAACGATTATCTGGACAAGCAACTTACTTTCTATTCTCAAAAATAACGAAAAGTCAGAACTATCAAATGGAAATGAAATCACTATACATCGATGGCAGCGCATGTAACGCAACATCAGGTGAAAGCTTTACAACTTACAACCCTGCCAATGGCGAGCCGCTGGCTACTATTGGTCAGGCGAGCCCTCAAGACTTGGAGCGCGCTATCGAATCCGCCAAGCAAGGCTTTAAAATTTGGTCGGCCATGACTCCAACGGAGCGCAGCCGTATTTTGCTTAAAGCGGTTGCAATCTTGCGTGAGCGCAATGATGAACTAGCTGCTTTGGAAGTGGCTGATACAGGTAAGCCGCTTCAGGAAGCGATTGAAGTGGATATTGTTACTGGCGCCGATGTTATCGAATACTTTGCAGGTTTGGTGCCTGGAATGCAGGGTGAGCAGCAACCGCTGAGTGAGAATCAGTTTTTCTATACACGCCGCGAGCCACTCGGTATTTGTGCTGGCATCGGTGCCTGGAATTACCCAATCCAGATTGCAATGTGGAAATCTGCGCCAGCTTTGGCGGCAGGTAATGCCATGATCTTCAAACCGTCGGAAGAAACACCTCTGACCGCTTTAAAACTAGCAGAAATTTTCTCTGAAGCTGGTCTGCCAGATGGTGTGTTTAACGTCGTGCAGGGAGACCATCGCGTCGGACAAATGCTAACGGCACACCCAGAGATTGCAAAAGTCTCATTCACGGGTGAGTCGGGTACTGGCAAACTTGTGATGGCGGATAGCGCCAAAACACTGAAACAAGTCACGATGGAGCTCGGTGGCAAATCTCCAATGGTGATCTTTGACGATGCTAAGCTAGACAATGCAGTTTCTGCTGCGATGGTTGCCAACTTCTATACCCAAGGTGAAGTGTGCACTCATGGCACACGTGTTTACGTTCATGAATCCATTTACGACGCGTTTGTTAGTCAGTTGAAAGAACGAACTGAAAAGCTCATTGTGGGTAATCCAATGGATATGGATACTCAAATCGGCGCTCTGATCTCCAAAGAACATCTGGGTAAAGTTTTAGGTGCGATTGAAGAAGCGAAACAAAGCGGTGCGACGCTGCTGACGGGCGGTTATCAAGTCAAAGAAAATGGGTTGGAGAATGGCAACTTTGTTGTTCCGACGGTATTCACCGATTGCACCGATGACATGCCACACGTTCAAAATGAAATTTTTGGCCCTGTTATGTCTGTTCTGAAATTCTCACAGGAATCGGATGTGATTGAGCGAGCTAACGATACCTCATATGGCTTGGCTGCCGGGGTATTTACGCAGGACCTGTCTCGCGCGCACCGAGTGATTCACCAATTGCAAGCGGGCATATGCTGGGTTAACACTTGGGGTGACTCTCCAGCTGAAATGCCAGTAGGTGGCTATAAGCATTCTGGTATTGGCCGTGAGAACGGACCAGAAACGCTTCGCCATTACACTCAGACAAAGAGTGTCCTAATTGAACTTGGCGATTACGCCAGCCCTTACGCCTAAGCAGCAACGGAGATAGGAAATGGAGCAACGCTACGATTATATTATCGTTGGTGCAGGGTCGGCGGGTTGTGTACTGGCTGACCGCTTGTCTGAAAGTGGTGAGCATCAAGTGCTTCTGCTTGAAGCTGGAGGTACGGACAAAAGCATTTTCATCCAAATGCCGACTGCACTGTCTTACCCGATGAATACAGAAAAGTATGCGTGGCAATTTGAGACCACCGCGGAAGAGGGTTTGAATGGGCGCAAGCTACATTGTCCTCGAGGTAAAGTGCTGGGTGGCAGCTCTTCCATCAACGGAATGGTTTATGTCCGTGGCCATGCCTGTGATTTTGACGAGTGGGAAGAACAAGGAGCAAAAGGTTGGAACTACCAGTCTTGTTTACCTTATTTCCGCCGTGCTGAATCGTGGATTGGCGGCGAAGATAAGTATCGTGGAGGAAGCGGTCCGGTCGGAACCTGTAATGGTAACGACATGAAGCTTAATCCTCTATACCAAGCCTTTATTGAAGCGGGTAAAGAAGCGGGTTATCCGGAAACTGCGGACTACAATGGTTATCAGCAGGAAGGTTTTGGCCCTATGCACATGACGGTGGATAAAGGCATCCGTGCTTCGACCTCTAACGCCTACTTAAGGCGCGCACTGAAACGTTCTAACCTGACACTAATTAAAGGTGTTGTTGCCCACAAGGTGTTACTGGATGGCAAAAAAGCGATTGGCGTAGAGTTCGAACGCTCTGGAAAAGTCGTCAAGAGTTATGCCAATAAAGAAGTGGTATCGAGTGCAGGCTCAATCGGCTCGGTTCAACTGCTGCAATTGTCAGGCATTGGACCTGAATCCGTACTCAAAAATGCCGGTGTTGAAGTCAAGCATGACTTACCGGGGGTAGGTGAGAACCTTCAAGATCACCTTGAGGTGTACTTCCAGTACCACTGTGAAAAACCGATTACTCTCAACAGTAAGCTTGGTCTCGTGAGTAAGGGGATGATTGGCGCTGAATGGATCCTGACCCGTAAAGGCTTAGGCGCGACGAACCATTTTGAGTCATGCGCATTTATCCGTTCTCGCAAAGGGCTGAAGTGGCCAAACATTCAGTATCATTTCCTACCTGCCGCGATGCGCTACGATGGTAAGGCGGCGTTTGATGGCCATGGTTTTCAGGTTCATGTTGGGCCGAACAAACCACAGAGCCGTGGGCGTGTCGCTATTACCTCTGCTAATCCAAGTGACAAACCAAACATCGAGTTTAACTACATTTCAACGGATCAAGATCGTCAGGACTGGCGTGACTGTATTCGTCTGACCCGTGAAATCCTTTCTCAACCTGCCATGGATGCCTATCGCGGTAACGAAATACAGCCGGGTGAAACCATAGTGACTGATGAGGCGATTGATGAGTGGGTGAAACAAAACGTAGAGAGTGCCTACCACCCATCATGCAGTTGCAAAATGGGGGCAGAAGATGATCCGATGTCTGTGTTAGATGAGCAATGTCGAGTCCGTGGCATCGAAGGATTGCGAGTTGTGGATTCTTCTATCTTCCCAACGATTCCAAATGGCAACCTCAACGCCCCGACTATCATGGTTGCGGAACGTGCTGCTGATTTGATATTGGGTAAGCCGCTGATTGAAGGAAAAAAATTACCAGTATGGATTGCTCCGGACTGGGAAGAAAAACAGAGACCCAAGACACCGAAAAGAGACGTGTCGTCTATCTCGTAAAGTCAGTAAATATTACAAGGAAATGATTATGTCTATGATGACAAAAACGCTGTCGACTGTCGCTCTAAGTACGATGGCCACAGCGACCTATGCCAACCAGTGTGAAACCGTTCGATTTGCGGACGTCGGCTGGACTGATATTACCGCTACAACAGCAGTCACCAGCGAGCTACTTAAAGGTCTGGGCTACAAAACGAAAACGGATTTATTGTCTGTTCCCGTCACTTATTCATCTATGGCAAACGGTGATATCGATATCTTCCTTGGCAACTGGATGCCAACCATGGAGGGAGATATCGCTAAATACCGTCAAGCGGGTACAGTAGAAACAGTTCGAGCAAACCTCGAAGGTGCAAAATACACGTTAGCCGTACCTAAATATGTTTATGACGCAGGCGTAAAAAGCTTTGCTGACATAGCAAAAAATGCGGACAAATTTAAAGATCGTATTTACGGCATTGAGCCTGGCAATGATGGCAACCGCCTGATTCAGTCAATGATTGATAGTGATGCGTTTGGCCTTAAAGATTTCAGCCTCGTTGAGTCTAGTGAGGCGGGTATGGTTTCGCAGGTATCACGAGCGGCTCGTCGCAACCAGTGGATTGTTTATCTCGGTTGGGCACCACACCCAATGAACAGCAATGTCGACATGGAATACCTTGATGGCGGTGATGACTTCTTCGGCCCGAACTACGGTGGTGCGAATGTCTACACCAACGTACGTTCTAACTATCTAAATGAATGTCAAAACGTAGGTCAGCTACTTCAGAATCTTGAATTTAGCCTAGAGATGGAGAATGAGTTGATGGAAGCGATCCTTAACCAAAACGTCAAACCATCAAAAGCGGCTCTCAAGTGGTTGCAAGCAAACCCAGAGCAAGTGAAATCTTGGCTTAAGGGTGTGAAGACTCTTTCTGGTAGTGATGCAGCTGAAGCTGTAAGCAACTACGTCAAATCAAATGCATAAAGTGACTAGGTGGGCGGTTTCGCCCACCTAACAACGTAAGGTTTTATTGTGAATTTTATTACCAACAACAAAATCCCTGTGGGTGAGTGGATGGAAACGGGCGTCGACTGGCTGACAATGAATGCAGCGGGTTTTTTCGACTCTGTTTCTTATTTTCTTGAAACCATCATTCTTTTTGTTGTCGATCTTTTTAAATGGATGCCACCGGCGTTGCCTATTCTTCTTACGGCGGCTATTGCTTGGTATCTACATCGCAGCATTCCTTTAGTGCTGTTTATCATCGGTGCACTTCTAACGATCCTTAACCTTGGCTACTGGCAAGAAATGCTGGAAACCTTTGTCTTAGTGTTTGCTGCGACAACGATTTCCGTATTAATTGGCGTTCCAGTTGGCGTAATGGCAGCACATCGTCCGTGGTTATATACCTTATTGAGGCCAATTTTGGACTTGATGCAAACCGTTCCTACTTTTGTCTACCTGATACCTACTTTGGTGTTGTTTGGTTTGGGCATCGTTCCTGGGCTAATTTCAACCATCATCTTTGCGATCGCTGCGCCTATCCGCCTGACTTACCTGGGTATTACCAAAGTGCCGGAAGAGTTGATTGAAGCGGGGCAAGCATTTGGTGCCAGCAAAATGAAACTGTTATTCAAGGTAGAACTACCTGCGGCGCTACCAAGCATTATGGCGGGTATCACCCAATGTATTATGTTGTCGCTTTCTATGGTGGTGATTGCTGCTCTTGTTGGTGCTGATGGTCTGGGTAAACCAGTGGTTCGCGCTCTGAATACAGTGAATATTTCTCAGGGCTTTGAAGCTGGTCTGGCTATCGTGCTGGTTGCGATTATCCTAGACCGCTTGTGTAAATCTCCAAATCAGAAGGAAGTGTAATCATGGACGCGATTAAGATTCAGAACCTTGATGTGGTATTTGGTGATCAGCCGCACAAGGCTTTAGCTCTGCTCGATGAAGGCAAAGCCCGTCAGGAAATTATTGATCAAACAGGGCAGGTAGTAGGTGTCGATAATGTCACCATGAGTGTCAAAGAAGGCGAAATCTGCGTGTTAATGGGCTTGTCTGGTTCAGGTAAATCCAGCCTGCTTAGGGCGGTGAATGGCTTGAACTCCATCAGCCGTGGTTCGTTGCAGGTCAAGGATGGCGATAATCAGGTCGAGCTCTCTTCTTGCAATGAAGAAACGTTAAGACACCTGCGCACTCATAGAGTGTCCATGGTATTTCAGAAATTTGCTTTAATGCCATGGCTGACCGTACTCGATAACGTTGCATTTGGTCTCGAAATGCAAGGCATTCCGAAAGCTGAACGAAGAGCGAAAGCACGAGAGCAGTTGGAAATGGTCGAGCTTTCAGACTGGGAACACAAGTATCCGCATGAACTATCTGGAGGTATGCAGCAGCGTGTTGGCTTAGCAAGAGCGTTCGCCATGGACACCGATATTCTCTTAATGGATGAGCCGTTTTCAGCCCTTGATCCCTTGATTCGTGCACAATTGCAAGACGAGCTCATCCTGCTACAGAAAAAGCTCAATAAGACGATTCTGTTTGTTAGTCATGATCTCGACGAGGCACTTAAAATTGGTAACAACATTGCTATTATGGAATCGGGAAAATTGATTCAGCACGGTAAGCCAGAGCAAATCGTGCTATCTCCAGAAAACGACTACGTTAAAGACTTTGTGTCTCACACCAATCCGCTCAATGTGTTAAAAGGCCGTTCTCTGATGCAACCTGCGAGTGAATTAGTACAGGAAGACGCGAGATGGCAAATCTGTCCGACGAAAAAAGTGTGGGTTGAAGAACGTAATAATCAGTTGCATCTGGATAATAAAGCCGATCTCAAACTGGTGGATTGGCGTGATGAGGCCACTGAGCTATGCGACATCAGTCAAGAATCGGTGGTGATTGCTAGCCCAGATATCGGTATGCGAGAAGCGATCAAGTTAAAACAACGCAGTGGTCAACCGATACTATTGGTTGAAAATGATGAGTTGATTGGCGTGTTGGACGACAGCGATTTTTATGCGGGCTTGCTAGGAAAGCTCAATCATTCAAAAGCGGCTTAGCACAGTACTAAATACTAAAAAAGTCCAACGGCGCATGATGTGTAGGCATTGCGCGCCGTGTCTTGGGGCGCTTACCGCTTGAATACCACTTCAGCGTCAACGATAGAAATGATCAGTGCGAACAAAATGATCAATCTGTTTTGGTACAAACGAAGTGTAAATCATACTGGTATGCGCGCTTTTCATTTCTATATGGTCACTCATCCCTTCAATTTTTGTTTCATCGACGGTGACCGTACCATCAGACAGTGTCTTGTTACCCATCATTAGCAGCGCTCTGGCCCCCAACGCCAGTGTACCTGCAATACTGCCGAGTTTCTGCGGGAAGCGCCAAACATCCTCATGTTCTTTTAAACCAAACTCAGCAGCATTGCCGAGCATCGCACCCATACCAAGGTCTTGGATACGGCTAACGATAGAAGCGCCTCTTAAAGGAGAACCTACGGCAACGACATGCGATACGTTGTGAGTATCTGGCTCTCTGGAGGCTAAATAGTGCTTGATGATCAAGCCGCCAAGGCTATGACCCACAAGAACGTTCGGCTGATGAGGGGATAGTGCTTGGTCTATCGTATTAAAAACCTTGTGTTCATCAATTGATACACTGTTGTAGCTGATGGTCTGAGTCTCATATCCGTATGAACGCAACTTTTGACTCAATGGCTGCATCGCCAATCCGTGCATGTACAGGCCATGAAGAATGACTATTTTCATCGGGTGCCTCAATACAAAATCTTCCCCTTATTTTGCCAATTCTGTACTGGCTTAACCAGTAAGGATTATCATATTTGATAATTCGCTGACAGTAATTGACGAATCTGCTTGATTGATATGATGATAAAGAAGTGAATCAGCTTCGAGCCTGCGACAATAGCAAAGCGAGTCGCTGGCGAGGGACAAGGGCGGTGACTTGCAGAGTTATTTTTAAGCGCGTGACTGATAAAAGCAGGCTAACTAGCCTGCCTTACACACAGGTTTAAATGTAGATTTTACTGCGAGAGTATAACACGGCGTCGCCAGAAACGATAACCTCACTCTCTTCGATGTGACAGTATAGGATGCCTCCACGTGTTGATGCTTGGTAAGCTTTTAAATGAGATTTACCGAGTTGCTTAGACCAATAAGGGGCTAGCCCAGCATGAATTGATCCCGTCACTGGATCTTCGCAATCACCGACATCTGGCCAGAAATAGCGAGATACAAAATCGTATTCTGTTCCTCGCGCGGTGACCACCAGATCAAATGGAGCGAGGGATTCCAGGTGCTCTCTACGCACAGTGAGTTCCCTGATATCGTGTTCGTTCTCATAGATAGCAAAGTAGGCCTGCGGGCTTTTCAGGACCTTGCTTGGGCAGAGAGAGACCGATTCATACAACGCTGAAGGAATGTCACATTCTACTGGTTCCCTGATGGGAAATGTCATCAATATTCGACCTGAAAGGTCTTTTTCTACTTTGAGCTTACCCACTTGTCGAGTCTCAAACTCGATAGTGCCACTAGTCTCAAAAAATTGATAAAGGACAAAGGATGAAGCGAGTGTAGCGTGACCGCAGAAATCAACTTCGGCTTTAGGTGAGAACCAGCGAATTTCGTATTGGTTAGCACCAGTGGGTTTAATAAACGCGGTTTCAGAAAGGTTGTTTTCCGTTGCAATATTTTGCATTGTTTCGTCGCTGAGCCAGTCTATCAAAGGAACGACTGCTGCGGAGTTACCTTTGAAGCGCTGTGTTGTAAATGCGTCACAGGTGAACATTTCCAGTTCCATATCTATCTCCATACGTTGTTTGAATTTGTTTTTTTAATGGTATTCATAAAGGCAATGCTTTGTAACGGTGTACTGTTTCTCATTGAGAATAGATTCACACAGAATAATGCTTTTGTTGCATTTCTTTAAATGAATTAGTAGAGGGAACCTGAAATTATAGGCTGGAATTAGAGAAAGGCGTTGTGGCCCAAATGATTTCCATCGGGCCACGACGAGTTGTTTTACGTAAACCGTACCAAAGAATCTTGATTGAGTTGGTTAATGTTTTGTGCACCCGTCAGAGTCATGGCAACGCGCATTTCCTTTTCGTAGAGATCGAGAAGGTTTTCTACACCTGCCTGTCCCTGTGCGGCAAGTGCATAAATGTAAGAACGGCCAAGCATGGCGCAATCTGCACCCAAGGCGAGCATTCTGACTACATCCAGGCCAGTGCGAATACCAGAATCAACAAAGATCTTCAGATCACCTTTTTACTGCATCAGCAATGCTCGGCAATGCTTTAGCCGACGACATCACGCCATCTAACTGGCGACCGCCGTGGTTGGAAACCACAATGCCATCAGCGCCAAATTTAACCGCATCTTTTGCATCCTGCTCATCCAGAATTCCTTTGATGACCATGGGGCCATCCCAGAAGTCACGGATCCACTCTAGGTCTTGCCACGAGATGGAAGGATCAAAGTTTTCACCTAACCAGCCAATATAGTCTTCGAGCTTGGTTGGCTCACCGCGGTAGGTTGAAATGTTGCCTAGATCGTGTGGTTTCCCAAACAGGCCGACATCGAATGCCCAAGAAGGATGACGCATCGCTTGAAAGACTCGGCGCATTGCAGCATTTGGTCCGCTCATACCAGAATGCATATCACGATAGCGCGCTCCCGGCACTGGCATATCAACCGTAAAGACAAGGGTTGTGACTCCGGCTGCTTTCGCGCGCTCGAGCACGTTTTTCATGAATCCACGGTCTTTTAACACGTAGAGCTGAAACCACATGGGTCGTGCCAGCTTTGGGGTGACTTCTTCAATAGGGCAGACAGACACGGTCGACATCGTAAATGGAATGCCTTTGTTTTCCGCAGCAATGGCAGCCTGCACTTCACCGCGTCTCGCGTACATGCCAGTTAGACCAACTGGAGACAGAGCAATAGGCAGAGCGAATTTTTCACCAAAGATTTCGGTTTCTAGATTCAGGTCAGACATGTTTTTGAGCACACGTTGTTTTAGCGCGATATCCGCGAGATCTTCGGTATTGCGTCTTAATGTATGCTCTCCATAAGAACCGCCATCAATATAGTGGAACAAGAACGGCGGAAGTTTAGATTTAGCCGCTTTACGGTAGTCTGTTGAAGCCGAGATGATCATAAATTCAGTCCTACATTTACATATTGGGGGCCTAAATAAGGCAAGAACGACATCTTTAATAGATTAACAAGGCGTTAATACCCGCAGTGATTCGACACCAGTGGCCAGTCTTGTCAGGGACGGGTATTCGCGCAAAAAGGTTTACTTCATTAGAGCATCGGTAATTTGGATACCATAAATGGCAACCAGACCAATAACACCAGTCACTACAAGATAGTAGAACGTTGGGATAACGGTCTTGCGCAGTGTCGCACCCTCACGACCCAGAAGACCGACGGTTGCGGAAGCGGCTACAACGTTATGAATCGCGATCATGTTACCCGCTGCCGCACCGACGGCTTGTAGGGCGACGACGACGGCACTTGAAATAGATAACGTTTGGGCTACTTCAAATTGGAACTGGCTAAACATCATGTTAGAGACGGTATTTGAGCCTGCGATGAATGCACCCAAAGCCCCCACTGTTGCGCTGAGTGCTGGGAACGCTTCACCCACCAAACCTGCAGCGAAGTTTGCAGTAGTCACAGGCATGCTGGCTAAATCAGCACCGTTGATTCCAGAGTTGATAAAGATACGTACCATTGGGATGGTAAACACAAGTACGAAGCCTGCACCAATCAGTGTTTTACTCGATTCACCAAATGCTTTCGTCAATGGGGTAGCACTGCGTGCTTGAAGAAGTACTGCAATCAAAGCGACAAACACTAAGATGCCACCAGGCAGATATAAAGGTTGGATAGCGGTACTGATACCAACCTCGCCAAGAATGTTACCAAACGACAAACTCACACTACGCAGCATGGCTTTAAACTCAGCGCTGACGCGACTTGCTACTAGGACGACAGCAAGAAGTACGTATGGCAGCCAAGCCATAACCATGCTCATTGGCTTGTCTTTAGAATCCGCCAGATCAATCTTAAGAGAGCCTAACCATTCTGCAGGCCATTTCTTCTCGTCTTCAAAATCCCACGTTGATTTTGGAACAAGGGAAGCCACGCTTAGCAGCAGAAACCACGATCGTTAAGCCAACCAGACCACCGATAAGTGATGGGAATTCCGCGCCCAAGAACACACCCGTTAATGCGTAAGGAATGGTAAAAGCAAGGCCTGCAAAAAGAGCAAATGGAATGATGTCTAGGCCTTCTGTCCAGCTTCTATTCTTACCAAAGAAGCGTGTTAACATCATCGCCATCAGTACCGGGATTAGGGTGCCAACACAAGCGTGGATCAGCGCAACGCTGGACGTTATCTGCTGAAGGTAGGCGTCCCAGTTTGAACCGTTAGCCACAAGCGCTTCAGTAATGTTATGTGTGTCTAGGCCTTTGTTCACGCCGACAATGATCGGGGTTCCCACTGCACCGAAAGACACGGGTGTAGACTGAATCATCATGCCCATTAGAACAGCGGCAAGGGCTGGAAAACCAATAGCGACAAGAAGCGGAGCCGCAATGGCAGCAGGGGTACCAAAACCAGAGGCGCCTTCAATGAATGAGCCAAAACACCAAGCGATGATGATCGCCTGAACTCGACGGTCTGGCGAGATATTGGTAAATCCATTGCGGATGGTTGATATCGCACCAGTGTGTTTTAGTGTGTTGAGCAGGAAAATGGCACCGAAGACAATCCACAGTACAGAGACAGTGATGCCCAGTCCCTGAAAAATGGAGGCAAGAACTCGCGCAGTAGACATATCCCAACAGAACAGGGCAATCACTACGGTCAATCCGAAAGCAACAGGCATCGCGCGTTTCGCTGGCCAGTTGAGACCGACTAATAATATAGCCGCAACCACTATCGGCGAAAAGGCCACTAAGGCCAGTAAGGTTTCACTCATTGGTACATCCTCGTACAGGCTTTTACTTTTACAAATCAGGATTCTCTAGAATCTCTTAGATTTTATAATTGTGATATTTGTGTTAATTCGAGGTGAATTTACCCCTTTATTTTTTATTGATATAGGGAAATAATGAAAATAATTAATTCCAAAAATGACATAATGATATGCGTGCGGACGATATAATTTTATTTTCTCAGGTGGTAGAACTGGGTAGTTTTAGTAAAGTTGCAGAGATGAATAACCTTACAAATTCGGTAGTTAGCAAAAGAATAGCTCGATTAGAAGAAGCAATTGGCGTTCAATTATTATATCGAACTACGCGTAAATTGACGTTAACGGAGGCTGGTAAGGCGCTGACCCACGGCGCGAAAAATGTGAAGCAAGCCGCTCAGGAAGCGATGGATGCCGTATCGGGATTTGGTGAGAATATCAGCGGTCACATCAAAATGTCGGTGCCCTCAATTTCTGGTGACCTGATTTTGGCTGATGCAGTGGCAGAATTTTGCAACTTGCATCCAGGCTTAACGGTCGATATGTCTCTCGATAATCGCTTTGTTGATCTTGTCGAAGGCGGGTATGATCTTGTGATCCGTACCGGCTACCTTGAAGATTCGAGTCTTATTGCTCGTCATATTCTTG
Source organism: Vibrio neptunius (assembly GCA_019339365.1). NCBI lineage: Bacteria > Pseudomonadati > Pseudomonadota > Gammaproteobacteria > Vibrionales > Vibrionaceae > Vibrio > Vibrio neptunius. Next base: position 1,450,576 of record CP079860.1, read on the forward strand.
ATTCTCAATGGGTGGTTTGTGCCTCACCTTCTTACATTGCACGGAATGGAAAACCTATCCTGCCCGAAGATCTTGTTACCCACAACTGCCTGCAATACGCCTATCAAACAACAGGCGCCTCTGAGTGGGAATTTAAATCTGAGTCAGGGAACTATACGGTCAAGGTGTCAGGCTCCTTCTCGACGGATAATGCGACGGCACTAAGAAAAGCAGCAATGGGCGGGCATGGGATTGCATACGTACCACGATGTTTGGTTTATCACGACATTCGCAATGGTCAATTGGTGGATCTGTTTCCAGAATTGGTCGGCAAGCGGTTGGGAATTTACGCAGTCTATCCGTTTACTCGTCAACCGCCCAATAAAGTTAAGCTGTTAATTGAGCATATTCGGGCGCGTTATTTAGCTATTTCGCACTATTTCTAAGAGAAAAAAGCCGATGCGTCCATGCATCGGCTTTGATTGGCGGCCAAACCAATATATTTCTGTTTTATGCTGCAACGATCTCTTCGTCTAAGTCGAAAGATGCATCAATAAGCATCTTAGTGTAGTCATTTTTCGGCGAGTGGAAGATGTCATCGGCGGTGCCTTCTTCCATCACTTCGCCTTTCTGCATCACGAGTACTCGATCAGAAAGTGCTTTCACTACGCTCAAGTCATGGCTGATGAACAGGAAACCAATGTTGTGCTTTTTCTGAATATCTTTAAGCAGGTCGATAACGGTCAACTGTACCGAACGGTCGAGTGCAGACGTCGGTTCATCCAATAGAATGAATGACGGTTCTAGGATCAAAGCACGAGCAATGGCGATACGCTGACGCTGACCACCAGAGAACTCATGTGGGTAACGGTTGATTGAGTGAGGGTCGAGTCTCACTTCTTCCAATGCTTTGCGAGCGCGCTGCATGCGTTCAGCACGGCCCATCTGAGGCTGATGCACGGTTAGACCTTCAGTAATGATGTCGCCGACGGTCATACGTGGAGATAGAGAACCATAAGGGTCTTGGAACACCATCTGAATGTCTTTCTTAAGCGCAAAGCGTTCTTTTTCACTTAGCGCTTTAACATCCTGACCTTTAAATTCAATGCCACCTGTACAAGGTAACAGGCCGATAAGTGCGCGGCCAAGCGTCGATTTTCCTGATCCTGATTCGCCGACAATACCCAAAGTTTCACCTTGCTTAAGCTCAAGGGAAATACCCTTAACCGCTTCAAAGTACTCATTTTTGCTCTGAATAAAATGAGACTTTATGAGGAATTTGACGCGAATATTATCGGCTTTAAGTAATGGCGGTGCGCCATCTTCTACCGGATCTTTACTGCCTTTTGGAATCGAGTTGATCAACATCTTTGTGTAATCATGCTGAGGATGGTTAAACAAGGCCTGACACTGTCCTTCCTCAACCACATCGCCTTTACACATAACGATGACTCGGTCAGCAAGGTGTTTTACGACCCCTAAGTCATGTGTAATGAACAAAATAGCCATGCCCATCTTAGCCTGAATCTCTTTAATTAGATTCAGGACTTCGGCTTGTACTGTTACATCAAGCGCAGTCGTCGGTTCATCAGCAATAAGAATGTCAGGTTCGTTGATCAATGCCATCGCAATCATAATACGTTGCAACTGACCGCCTGAGAATTCATGCGGATACTTAGTGTACGCCTGCTCTGGATTTGGAAGATGAACCAGATTAAACAGCTCAAGTACTTTTTGTTTAGCCTGAGAACGCGAGACTGGACGATGACACATGATGGCTTCCGCCACCTGAATACCCACTCGCATGAACGGGTTGAGAGACGTCATTGGTTCCTGAAAAATCATACCAATGCGGTCGCCGCGAATGGACTGCATCTCTTTTTCGGCTTTATCGACCAGTTGCTCACCCTCAAAAATGATGCTGGACTGAGAGTGAACAATGGCGTTATTTGGTAGTAACTGCATCAGAGCATTGGTCGAAACGGACTTACCGCTACCGGATTCACCTACGATAGCGAGCGTTTCCCCCTGAAAGAGTTCAAAGTTAACATCCTTTACTGCGTCTACAATACCGTCGTTGGTTGTAAAGCTTACTGAAAGGTTTTTCACCTCTAGAATTGGCATCTGTGACATTTGCATTCCTTGTTTTAATTTATTTGATGCGAGCTTTCCGTTGCATTGCCATAGCTCTTCAATGCTGAAAAGTGGTGATGAGCCTTTTGAACTTGTTGAAACTCTAACATCCACTGTGCATTACGTTGAGCACTACAAAACGCGCCCATATGGCGCAAAAGATCCTCACAGTTTTTAGCAAGAACGTGGTGGGTCGCCTGAACCAACTCTGCAGATTCAATCGACATAAACTGAAGCAAAGCATAACTTTGATTGAGTAAATCGAAGGCACTTTGATGCTGACCCATCTTGTTGAGGATCTCTGATTGAGAGACAGCAGCATCTCGTAAGCCAGTTAATAAACAGCTGAATTGGCAAGGTTTGATTTGGTCGTCACTTAGCGCGCTTTGGATATGCGTCGGTAAATGATGCAGAACTTGATCGTACAAGTAGTGCGCCTCTGGCCAATGACCTTGTTCTAATAACTGTTCAGCTTTTAGGTAATGTGTCCAGCACTGTTGTAGATCCATGTTCAATTACTCCACCAAAATCGTAACAAGGCATATTTAAATGCAATTTATTATCTATTGCAAACAATTATCATTTAAATGATATTTGTCAGCATAATTGGTGGATATTTAGCCAGTTGAACTCTAATACTGCCTAAGTCACTAAAATATAACCAAAACTGGCCTACACTAGGTCGTTATAGAGTTGATGGAAAATAACAATAAGGAAAGAAAGATGGCAATTCAACGGCTAGAAATGAGCCAGCTGTATCATGCTGCGGAGCTGGAAATGCTACCGAGTAAGTCTACAAAAGAGCTGGCACCCATTGACGAAATCGTCGGTCAAGAACGTGCGCAAAAGGCAGTAGAGTTCGCGATGTCCATTAAGGAGAAAGGCTACAACATCTATGCTATTGGCCAGAATGGCCTTGGCAAGCGAACAATGATTTTGCGTTATCTCAATCGCCACCAGCATGATGCGAAAGCACTTTATGATTGGTGTTATGTGGCAAATTTCGAGGATATCAGGACACCAAAAGTACTGGCACTCCCCTGTGGAATTGGCAGCCAACTCAAGCAAGACATCGAAAAACTGATGTCAAAATTAGTCAATGCAATCCCTCTCGCATTCGATAATGAGCTCTACTACAGTCGAGCTGACAAGCTTAAAAACCAATTAGCGCAAAAACAGGAAGCAGAGTTAGCCGTCATCACCAAAGAAGCCAAAACCAAAGGCATCAGTCTCACGATTACGACTCAGGGTGACTACCAGTTTGTCGCTATGAATGGTGAGGAGATGCACACTGAAGAGTCTTTTGAGGAACTGACTAAAAAAGAACAAGAATATTTTGGTTCTACGATTGATGAGCTTGAAATTAAGTTGAGAGACATGGTTCGTCAGCTGACGGAATGGGAAGAAGCGTACAGTGAAAAAATCAAGAAGCTGAACGACGACGTGACCTTGGATGTCATAACTCACTTCATCAAACAGCTGAAAAAGGACTACTCTGGCTACGCCGAAATAAAAGCTTATTTGACAGAACTCCAGCAAGATATTGTTGAAAATGCGGATATTTTTCTTGAACAAAGTGCAGAGCAAGGAGAGGTTGCTACGGCATCTCTAGATAAGAAACTCCCTCGTCGCTATAAAGTTAATGTTCTTGTAAGCCGTAAGGGTGATGAATTTCCTATTGTCGTCGAAGAGAACCCTAACTATCACAGTTTGTTTGGTTACATTGAAACAGCCACCTTCAAAGGTACCGTATTTACCGACTTCTCATTGATTCGCCCAGGCAGCCTACATAAAGCCAATGGCGGCGTACTAATGATGGACGCTCAAAAAGTGCTTGAACAACCTTATGTCTGGGATGGGTTGAAGCGTGCGCTGCGAGCTCGAAAACTAAGCTTTACCTCGCTCGAAAAAGAAGTCACATTAACAGGTGCGGTTTCGCTGGACCCTGAAGCTATCCCATTGGATGTAAAGATCATCCTGTTTGGTGATTACCGTACTTATCAATTGCTGCAACATTACGATCCGGAGTTTAGTGAGCTGTTCCGTGTCACGGCTGACTTCGAAGACGAAATGACCCGCAGCCCGCAGTCTGAACTGCAGTATGCGCGTTTTATTTCCAGTGTCGTCAACGACAACAACATGCTCCATTGTGATAAGAAGGCCATCGCCCGGATTATCGAGCATAGTTCTCGGCTGTCAGGTGACCAGACTAAGCTATCATTACACTCAGCCAATATCGCAAACCTGATCCGAGAATCCAATTACGTTGCTCGTCAGGCCAATTCGAACATGATTCGTTCTAGTCATGTTGAAGAGGCTCTGGCCAATCAGGAGATGCGAGTCAGTCGTCTCAAAGACAGTGTGATGGAAGGATTTATTAACGGAACGACCTTGCTTCAAACCGAAGGGGAAGCGATTGGTCAGGTCAACGCGCTATCTGTGTTGAGCACCAGTGAGTACATGTTCGGTGCACCAAACCGTATCACGGCGACGACTTGCTATGGTGGCGGTGAAGTGATCGACATTGAACGCAGCGTCGACTTAGGTGGTAGCATTCACTCCAAAGGTGTGATGATATTAACCGCTTACCTTTCTTCGGTTTTTGGCAAAACGGCGAAAGTACCATTAACCACAACCATCACTTTCGAGCAGTCTTATGGTGGCGTCGACGGCGATAGCGCCAGTATGGCTGAGTTTTGTGCGGTCGTATCAGCCTTCTCTAAACAAGCGAACCGACAAGACATCGCCATTACTGGCTCAATGAACCAATTTGGTGAAGCACAGCCTATTGGTGGTGTTAACGAGAAAATTGAGGGTTTCTTCGATGTGTGCTCAATTAAAGGCCGTAGCGAAAACCAAGGTGTGATCATACCAAGAGCCAACATGCACAACCTTATGCTACGTCCTGACGTTGTCAAGGCGGTTGAACGAGGTGAGTTTCAAATCTGGGCGATTGACCACGTGACTGAGGCCATCGAATTGTTTATGGGTCGACCTGCTGGTGAACCAAGTGATGAGGGCAGTTATCCAATCGATACGGTATTTGGCATTGCCCAAGCCAAGCTCAACGCATTAAGGAAGTAACTCAAAAGGGCTTTCATCTGAAAGCCCTTTTCATCCTATCGTTCCACCAGCTCATTACCAGAAGCGCGGTTTTTTCCGAAAGCGTCAATGTTACCTAAGGTAGTATCAGCGATGTTGCCGAGCGCTTCCTCGGTGAGGAAAGCTTGGTGCCCAGTGAAGAGGACATTGTGACAAGCGGACAAGCGACGAAAGACATCATCGACAATGACGTCATTAGATTTGTCTCGGAAAAAGAGCTCTTTTTCATTTTCATAAACATCCAGTCCGAGGGCCCCAATCCGCCCAGTCTTCAAAGCTTCGATGGCAGCAGCGGCATCCAGCAATCCTCCACGACTTGTGTTGATGATCATAACGCGGTCTTTCATCTGACTGAATGCTTTTTCATCCAGAAGGTGGTAGTTTTCTTCTGACATTGGGCAGTGCAGGGTGATGATGTCACTTTTTTCAAATAACTCTTGTTTTGAACAGTAACGCGCTCCCAGTTCGATGGCGATAGGGTTCTCAAATGGATCAAAGCAAAGTATGTTCATGCCCAGGCCTTTAAGGATACGCATAGTCGCGATGCCAATCTTACCTGTACCAATCACGCCCACAGTCTTACCATGAAAGTTAAAGCCAACTAAACCGTCCAATGAGAAATTGGCATCTCGGGTACGCTGGTAGGCCTTATGGAAACGTCGGTTCAGGCTCATCATTAGACCAACCGTATGCTCTGCGACAGATTCTGGTGAATAAGCGGGCACACGAACCACCTGAAGGCCAATTCGCTTGGCTGCATCTAAATCCACGCGATCAAAACCTGCGCAGCGCATTGCAATCAGTTTTACCCCTTGCTCTGCCAGTACTTCTAATACAGGTGCAGATAAATCATCATTAACAAACGCACAAACCACCTCGCAATCGTGAGCCATTTTGGCGGTTTTTTTGGTTAACTGAAACTCATGGAAATGGAGTTCAAATCCATACTGCTTGTTTACTTTGGCGAACGACGCTTCGTCATAAGACTTAGCGCTAAACACCGCGACATCTAACATGGTAGGCCTCTCTCAAATATTACGGGAGGAAATAGAACGGCCTCTATTGAACCGTGATTTCAAGAAAAATTAAACCATAAATTTTATATGGAGTATTAAACGCTTATATTGCTCAAATGCTTACAGTGACTCTTTTGTTATTAATAGTTTTGCGAGCAAAATTTGCTCATTTTTCATCTCAAGATCACTTTTTTGCTGCTAAAGTGGTATTTATAAATTAAATAGCTCTTAGCTTATTAATCATCTACTTAAATAAAGGTGAAGCTAAGGGCAAGTGGGATTTTGTTCTTTGGCTAGGAAATATGGATATGATTAAACAAAAGCTTTCTGAAGTGTCCATAGCAGCACGAGCTTGGTCTATATTGGGCTTGTTTGCTATTGGTTTATTTGCGAATACTCTCCTCAACATTGCACAGTCCCGCGAGCACATGCGCGAAAACTATGAGCGAGGTGTTTCGACTCTGGTCGAATCCGCTTCAGGTGTCGCGAAACATTACTATCAACTCTATCAGTCGGGTCAAATTTCAGAAAGTGAGGCTCAAGGCCGAGCGTTACAGACCATTTCCTCCATGCGTTTTGATGGTGACAACTATATTTTTGTCGGTGATGCTGATGGTGTGCAGCTAGCCAGTGGCGTGCTGTCTTTGCTCGGCAAAAATATTCTTGGGCTGAAGGACAGTGAAGGTAAATTCTTTGTTCAGGAACTTTACCAAGTTGCTCATAGTGGCGGTGGTTTTGTCGACTATAGCTGGAAGAATCCAGACAGTGAGGCATTGGATCCTAAAACCAGTTATGCGTTGATTTTCCAGCCATGGGGTTGGATGATTGGCTCGGGAATGAATATGGTTGCACTTCAAGCTGATATGCATCGTTCTGAAGTTGCATCCGCGGGCTATGCGATCAGTATTCTTTTAGGACTTTCCATTGCCATTGGCTTTTTCATTAAAACCATCACATCTCCAATCAAGCGTACGGTTCGTGCCATGCAGACCCTTTCCAAGGGGGAGGGTGATCTGACACAAAGGTTGCCTGAAGAGGGCAGCAAAGAATTGAGGCTTTTGGCTCGCTATTTCAACCAGTTTGTGGCTTCCGTTCAGGGAATCATGCTCAGCATCAGCGATTCAGGCAGTCAGGTTTCGAGCGCAGCGAATCAACTTTCTAATTCCGTTCATCATATCGACGACAGTCTCAACCAACAACGGAGCGATGTAGATATGCTCGCGACGGCGATGACTGAAATGCTAGCAACGGTTGAAGAGGTGGCGGCTCGCACTGTGGAAGCGAATGATGCCAGTCGTTTAGCTGCACAGGAAGCCAATCACAGCCGTACTATCATTGACAGAAACGTTGAGGGGGCCAATGAGCTTGCAGGGCAAATACAGTCTGCGAGTCAAGTGGTACAGAAGCTTGCTTCTGATGCACGCAATGTTGACACCGTGCTTGAAGTGATTCGAGGTGTTGCCGAGCAAACCAATTTACTCGCGCTGAACGCAGCCATTGAAGCGGCAAGGGCAGGTGAGCAAGGGCGCGGCTTTGCGGTGGTGGCTGATGAAGTAAGAAGCCTCTCTCTTCGCACCCACGAGTCTACTTTGGAGATTCAGAACATTGTTGAGAAACTGCAGATCGGCGCTGAGAATGTGGTGAAAGTCATGGATGAAGGCACAGCAAAGCCACCAACGCATCACAGCTATCGAGTCAAGCTGGTGAGGCTCTGAACAAGATCAACAAAGAAGTTCATACGATTGAGGACATGAATCAGCACATCGCCACCGCTGCGGAAGAGCAGACGGTGACGGTGAATGATATCAATCGCAATGTTGTGAGTCTGAGTGATATGGCATCGACCGTTTCTGGGGAGTCGGCACAAATGGCCAGTTCCAGTAAGGAGCTTGGGCGAGTGTCGGATGATCTGATGGCAATGATAAATCGCTTTAAGCTTGCTTAGCTTGAGACAGCAGGGTGATATGGTAGAATCGCGACACATTTTTTAATGACGACGATTTCATGCGACATCTCAAAACGGCCATTCACCCTGATATTGGTCACTTAGACGATAAAACGGTTTTCCAACGCAATGCGGCAAGAGCGATTGTCGTTGATGGTGAAGATATTCTTCTTTTGTATACCGAGCGCTATCATGATTACACCATTCCTGGCGGAGGTATTGATGAGGGTGAAGATGTGATTGCCGGTATGGTACGTGAGCTGCAGGAAGAAACCGGAGCGCAAAATATTCACAATATCAAGCCATATGGAATCTATGAAGAATTCCGACCTTGGTACAAAGACGATGCGGATGTCATTCACATGCATTCATATTGTTACACTTGCAAAGTCGATCGTGAATTAGGTGAAACCGCTTACGAAGACTATGAAATTAACAACGGTATGAAGGCGGTCTGGATGAATATTCATCAAGCCATTGCTCACAATGAAAAAACGATGGCGGAGAGCCCAAAAAAAGGCATGAGCATTGAGCGTGAAACGTTTTTGCTACACATGATTGCTAAAGAAATGCTCTAAACCGTACTGATTTCACTGCCTTAGTGGGTTTAATACTTAATTAATTGATTAAATGAGTCGGGAATAACATCGGCACAAAGATAGCTCTGAGATCATGCCCGACTGAGCCACCATTGCAGTGCGTCAGCCCTATCTTGATTGCTGATGTTCTCAAATGACCTTACCTTCGTACCTTCGGCACGTACCTTCGGGGACAGTCACTCATATCGTACCTTCCATATGGATGGGGACAGTCACTCATATGGATGTGACGCTTGAACTGCACAACAACTAGAAAAGGTCGGTTGTGTATCGTGTTTCGTCACCCACAATTATCAAGTCATACCTTCGTGTACAGTACCTTCGTGTACAGTACCTTCGTGTACAGTACCTTCGTGTACAGTACCTTCGTGTACAGTACCTTCGTGGACAGTCACTCAAATGTAGTCACCTTTGGGGACAGTCACCCAAAGGTATGTGATGTTTGAACAGCACAACAACTAGAAAAGGTTGGTTGTGTATCGTGTTTCGTCACCCACAATTATCAAGTCTTCATATACGTTTCGGCTTTCTGAGCTGGCAGCGTTCGGAGTGGCTCGTCGAGTAACTTCAGAACTAGGATCAGTTCACAACTCGACATTGAAACACGCCACTCACCAGTGACGTATGCCCATTCTTACGTGAACTCTTCGAAAGGTTTGTGTTGAACACCTATACTTATTCAAGTAATTGAATTATTAATATTAATTATTTATTTGAGAATAGCGATTTCAGCCGAGGGAATGGTAATGATAAGAATGCGCAGTGTCTTATTAGGGACAATGATTGCGAGCTTAAGCTCGATCGGTTATGCCAAAGTTATCGAAACGACGAGTTTAGTTGGTTTTGGCGAGGCGAAATACCCAAGCAACTTTACTCACTTTGATTATGTCAACCCTGACGCCCCGAAATTTGGCAAAATGACTTATGGCCGAGTCGGGACGTACGATAACTTCAACCGATTCGCTTCCAGAGGTGTCGCCGCTGCCGCAACAGGAGAGTTGTATGACACGCTCATGTTTTCTCCCAGTGATGAAATCGATGCCTACTACCCTCTGATCGCAGAGAGAGTGAGATACTCGGATGACTACACCTGGCTAGAGGTGGATATTAATCCCAAGGCACGTTTCCACGATGGCGAGTCAATCACTGCGCACGATGTCGCTTTCACGTTTGATAAATTTATGACCGAAGGTGTACCTCAGTATCGCGTTTACTATAAGGATATTAAGTCGGTCACGGCAAAAGACGATCTGACTGTTCGTATTGAAATGGCAACGCCTAATCGCGAAAAGATGTTCAGCTTTGCCCAAACGACCCGTGTATTGCCAGAACACTTTTGGAAAGATAAGAAATTTTCAGAACCTCTTGCTACTCCTCCAGTTGGTAGTTCAGCATATAAAATTGCTGATTATAAATCTGGCCAGAGTGTGACTTATTCGCTAGTAGACGACTATTGGGCTAAAGATCTGCCAGTCAACGTCGGTCGTAATAATTTCAAGGAAGTACAATACGATTACTACCGCGATGACACTGTCATGCTGGAAGCGTTCAAAGCCGGTGAATTTGATTTTCGTCTGGAAAACTCAGCGAAGTTTTGGGCCAACTCGTACTCAGGCGTGAATTTTGATAAGGGGTATATCACCAAACAAGAAATTCCTCATCAGAAGCCAGAAAATACACAAGCTTTTGTTTTTAATACACAAAGTGAAGTGTTCAAAGATGCTAGAGTCCGTGAGGCTCTGACGTATGCAATGGACTTCGAGTGGATGAACAAAAATATGTTCTATGGTCAGTACACACGCACGCGCAGTTATTTCCAGAATACCGACTATGAAGCGAAGGGCGTCCCGAGTGCTAAGGAATTAAAAGTGCTAGAGCCCTTTAAAGACGCAATCCCTCCTCGCGTGTTTACTGAACCGTTCCAGCCCCCGGTGACCGATGGCTCGGGGCGTATTCGTACTCAGATGCGTACTGCGTTTGAACTGCTTAAAGAAGCGGGTTGGGAGCTGAAAAACAAAGTACTCACCAATACCAAAACGGGTCAACCGTTTAGCTTTGAACTATTGATCTATAGCCCGACCACGGAACGTATTGCGATTCCAGTACAAAAAAATATGAAGCGCATGGGTATCGACATGAAGATCCGCTCTGTTGATACCACACAGTATATTAAGCGACTTCGTGATCGCGACTTTGACATGGTTTCCTCGGCTTATTCGGCGAATCCATATCCGAGTCCAAACTTGATGATTGTCTGGAACTCTAACTACATCGACTCAACCTACAACACGGCGGGCGTCATTGATCCTGTTGTTGATAGTCTGACGATGGAAATTTCCAAAAAACAGCAAGATCCAGATGCGTTGCTTTCTTTAGGGCGTGCTCTCGACCGAGTGTTGCAGTGGAACTTTTACATCATTCCACAATGGCACGTGAGTGAGTATCGTGTGGCGATGTGGGACAAATTCGAGCGTCCTGACAACATGCCGAGATATGACTTAGGTATTGATACTTGGTGGATATCAAAGGATAAAGCTGCCAAGTTACCTGAAAAACGACGTTAGCAGAGGGATAGATGGCAGCCTATATATTTCGTCGCTTATTCTTGGTGATCCCCACGCTGTGGGCGATCATCACCATCAACTTCTTCATTATTCAGATTGCACCGGGAGGACCGGTGGAACAGGCTATTGCCCAGTTAGAAGGGCATAGCTCTGGCATTATGGAACGTTTTGCTGGTGGCGGCAGTGAAGTTGACCTTGATGTAGGCAGTGATGCTAACTCGACGGGCTATAAAGGCTCACGAGGTCTGGATCCAGAAGTCGTTGAGGAGATAAAAAAGCAGTTTGGTTTTGATAAGCCTCTGCATGAGCGTTACTTTGATATGCTCAAAAACTACGCCACATTCAACTTTGGTGAAAGCTTGTTCAAAGGCGGTAACGTGATTGATTTAATTGTCGAGCGCTTACCTGTCTCTATCTCATTGGGCTTGTGGAGCACGTTGATCATTTACTTGATTTCCATTCCTTTGGGTATCATGAAGGCCATCCACCATGGCTCTCGATTTGACATTTGGTCAAGCGCTGTCGTGATTGTTGGCTATGCGATCCCCGGTTTCCTGTTCGCCATCATCTTGATCATCTTGTTTGCGAGTGGCAACTACTTGAGTTGGTTCCCGCTTCGGGGACTGGTATCCAGCAACTTTGAGCAGCTCGTTTGGTATGAGCAAATCATCGATTATTTTTGGCATTTGACGTTACCGATACTGGCGATGGTTATTGGTGGATTCGCAACATTGAGCATGTTGACCAAGAACTCTTTTCTCGATGAGATAAACAAACAATACGTTGTAACAGCACGAGCGAAAGGTTTGGATGAAAGAAGTATTCTCTACAAACACGTGTTTCGTAATGCGATGTTGATCATCATTGCTGGTTTCCCTGCGGCGTTCATCAGTATCTTTTTCACCGGTTCTATGTTGATTGAAGTCATGTTCTCACTTGAAGGCATTGGTTTGCTCGGGTTTGAGTCAACGATCCAACGAGATTATCCAGTGGTGTTTAGTTCTTTATATATTATGACACTGCTTGGCTTGATTCTGAGCATCATCTCTGATTTAACCTACACCTGGGTTGACCCAAGAATAGATTTTGAGGCGCGTTAATGCTGACAAAAAAAAAGACGTAATCCGTTAAATGAAGCGCGCTGGCTAAGGTTTCGAGCAAACAAACGTGGTTACTGGTCACTGTGGATTTTTATGACGTTATTTTTGATCAGTTTGTTTGCTGAGCTGATCGCCAATGACAAGCCTTTGCTTGTGAAGTATCAAGGAGGTTGGTATTACCCAGTCATCACTCAATATGCGGAAACTGAGTTTGGTGGGGAGTTTGAAACGGAAGCGGATTACACCGACCCCTATGTTGTTGAGCTGATCGAAGAAGAGGGGCACATCATTTGGCCTTTGATTCGTTTTAGCTATGATACGATCAATTTCAACATCTCTAGCTCGGTGCCGTCTGCGCCCGATAGCGTCAATCTGCTTGGCACTGACGATAAAGGGCGGGATGTCCTAGCACGAATCATCTACGGATTCAGGATCTCTGTGTTGTTTGGTTTTGTGCTGACCATCATTTCCAGTGTAATTGGAGTGATTGTTGGCGCGACTCAAGGTTACTACGGTGGTTGGCTCGATTTGTTAGGTCAGCGCTTTATCGAAGTATGGTCCGGAATGCCGACCCTTTTCTTGTTGATTATTCTGTCTAGTTTCGTTGAACCCAATTTCTGGTGGTTGCTCGGCATTATGGTTTTGTTTAGCTGGATGAGTCTAGTTGGGGTTGTCAGAGCAGAGTTTTTGCGTTGTCGAAACTTCGATTATGTTAGAGCCGCGCAGGCAATGGGCGTCAGTGATAGCCGTATTATGAGACGCCATATGTTACCCAATGCGATGGTCGCCTCTTTGACTATGATGCCTTTCATTCTTTCCGGTTCCGTAACCACCCTCACTTCTCTTGATTTTCTGGGTTTTGGTTTGCCTGCGGGTTCGCCTTCATTGGGTGAATTATTGGCTCAGGGGAAAGCGAATTTACAAGCACCATGGTTAGGTTTTTCAGCCTTCTTTGTATTGTCGCTAATGCTAACCTTGCTCGTATTTGTCGGTGAAGCGGTTCGCGACGCCTTTGACCCTCATCATCAAGGGAGATAACCATGACCAAACCAGTATTAACAATAGACGGCTTATCTGTAGGGTTTGGTCGTGGAAAAGCGATCGAGCGAGTGACCAATCAGGTGTCATTGTCGATCAACAAAGGCGAGACGCTTGCATTGGTTGGAGAGAGTGGCTCGGGTAAGTCTGTGACCGCGAATTCAGTGTTGAAATTACTGCCCAATGGTTCATCCCATTATTTGGAGGGCAGCATCCATTTTGATGGCATCGACATGCTGAGCTGCTCGGAGAGGCAATTAAGGGGAATTCGCGGTGGTAGGATCGGAATGATCTTTCAGGAACCTATGGTATCGCTTAACCCTTTGCATAAAGTGGGCAAGCAGTTGGTCGAAACACTCTCGATTCATCGTGGTGTGCGGCAAAAGAAAGCCGAAATGTTAGCCGTCGAGTGGTTGGCTAAAGTTGGCATACGTTACCCAGATGTAAAGATTAATGCCTATCCACATGAGTTATCTGGCGGTGAAAGACAGAGAGTGATGATTGCCATGGCTCTTATCAATGAGCCTGAGTTATTGATTGCAGATGAGCCAACAACCGCACTGGATGTCTCTGTGCAGGCGCAGATCTTGGACCTGCTAAAAGAGCTGCAACAAGAGTTAGGCATGGCGATGTTATTTATTACCCACGATTTAAGTATTGTTCGGCGCATCGCAGACCGTGTAGCCGTCATGCAAAATGGTGAGCTGGTAGAAGAAGCGGACTGCCAGTCACTCTTTGCCATGCCAACACACCCCTATACCCAAAAGTTAATAAACTCAGACCCTAGAGGTTTGCCCGTTGAAGTCTCCGCTGATGCCAGCAGCCTTTTATCTGTCGCCAATCTTAGAGTATGGTTCCCAATTACGGGTGGTCTGTTTAAACGTGTGGTATCGCATATAAAAGCCGTGACTGACATGAAATTTGATTTAAAGCGTGGTCATTCGATTGGTTTGGTGGGTGAAAGTGGTTCTGGTAAGTCAACAACGGGAATGGCGATTCTGCGTCTTGTTCACTCCCAAGGTTCGATTTCTTATCAGCAGCATGAACTGCAAGGCTTAGATCGTAAAGAGATGCTACCGTACCGCAGTAAAATGCAGGTGGTGTTTCAGGATCCGTTTTCAGCTCTGAACCCGAGAATGTCTGTGGCCCAGGTGATCGGTGAGGGGCTGCGTGTTCATTATGATTATGATGACCCCACGGTCGACAAGATGATATGCGAAGTGATGGAGGAAGTTGATCTCGATCCTGAGACTCGCCATCGTTATCCCAATGAATTCTCAGGAGGTCAGCGCCAGCGTATCGCGATAGCACGGGCGTTAATTTTAAAACCGGAGTTTATTTTACTGGATGAACCCACATCGTCATTAGATCGCACGGTTCAGGCGCAAGTTCTGGACTTGCTGAAATCGCTGCAACAAAAGTATCAGCTGACCTATTTGTTTATCAGCCATGACTTGAATGTGGTCAAGTCGTTATGTCACTACACCATTGTCATGCAGCAAGGCGCAATTGTTGAACAGGGAGAAACCGTGACTCTATTCCAACAGCCACAACAGATCTACACCCAAAAACTGGTCGAACTCTCGAGTTTTTGATGAGTGGGTGAAAGAGGCGGCCGTTAGACGGATATATATTGACTTGCACTAGCGACAGAAAGAGGCTTAGAAAACCAGTAACCTTGGAGGAATGAAGCCCCCATTTCAGTGAAACGTTTCTGCATCTCAGCATTCTCAATACCTTCTACCACAATATCTACATTATGTGATTGGCACAATTGAGTGATGAAGGTCAGATATTCCATAGTGGCAGGGTTGTCGAGACATCGCCAAGCCATCAACTTGTCGACTTTAATCTGATTTAGGGGGAGGTCAAAAAAGCTATTGAGGGAGCTGTAACCGGATCCGAAATCATCCAAGGAAAGTAAAAAACCATACTGACTCAAACGACTTAACTGAGATATCGCCCCTTTGTTACCATCGAGAATGATGGTTTCGGTTAATTCCAAGACAATGTTTCTAGTTTCGACGCCATGCTGATCCGCGATTTGCTTGATCCGATCTGGAAACTGATGATTCAACAGTTGTAAAACGGACACGTTAACATTGACTCGAATATTGGTGCGATGAACGGATAAGTATCGCTTGATGAATTGACTCGCTTTAGAAAAGATAAGGTACCCCAGCTCAACGATCAGCCCCTTCTTCTCTGCCACTTCAATAAATTCATCCGGGTAAATTTCTCCAATTTTATCGCTTTTCCAACGAACTAATGCTTCGAAGCTGGCGACGCGATTTTTTTTAGCACAGATAATGGGTTGAAACTTTACCGATAGGGTTTGGTTATGAATCGCATTGGCCAGTTCGCGCTCGATATAGAAGTGTCGGTCAACTTTGCTTTTGGTCTCATTACTGTATACGCCAACTCGGTTACGCTTCTTTTCCCCAGCGAATTGACAGGTGCGAGCCGCGATCTTGATGATTTCCTCCGCTGCAAGTCCGATATCAAAGCTGGGGAAAATACCAATACTGATATCGGTACCATACATGTAGCTGCTACTCTGAAGGGATTCGAGATAAGTCTTGGCGATATTTTCGCCCAGTTGGGTGAGTTCATTGGTTGAATAGTGGCCTCTAACTAGCACGGCAAAATCATCAGAACGTACACGATAGATATCAACGAAGTCATCCGTGAATGAATTTAACGCTGTGATAAGGTGTGACATCACGTCGCGTAAAATGTGAGGGCCATAAGCGCTGAGATAGGAACGAATATCGCCAATCTGGATGTAGACTAATGAATGCAAACCAGGCAGTTGATCAACTAAACCGTCAATATCAATGTTCAGCTTCTGGCTGTTTGACAGCCCAGAGGCATTATCTCTAAATGCAGCCTGCTGAACGTAGGTTTCCATCAGTTTTCGATCTGAAATATCACGATGACAACCAATCATAAAACGATTGCCATTGATGGTTTTGGTCACTGCGGTACCCTCAACCCAAACATATTGACCGGCCTTGTTTTTTACTCGGTATTGAGTCGAAATCTTACGATTGTCTTCTTGGATGTGTGCGTCGACTGCATTTTTTAACATGGCTTTGTCCAGCGGGTGAACAAGATTGAGCCACGCATCGAGATGGCACTGCCCTGAGGCTATATCATAGTTTTCATAAAACGTCGGATTGTAAAAAAAGAGTCTATCATCGTCGGTCATATAGAAAAGACCATCATTAAACACGTCGAACATATGCTTAAAGTGGTTATCCATTAGCTGATCAAGTTCGGCGCCACTCAGAGCAACGGAGCTTGGCCTTTGTGATGTGTCACTAATAGACTGGCTACTTGAGACAGACGAAGCGTTCGATTGTGACGTTTTGTTCTTGATGTTATGTGACATGTAATTCGACGTACCTAAATCCATCACGCGAAAAGCCTTTCATAAGCTAAAGTTATGAATTTAAAAATATATTCGATGTAACCTATAGTTTTAACATGAAATATTTGTTGAGCTCCAGCAGTGAGTCAAGTATGAGACAGTAATTTTAAGCTTTTATTGATATGCGTTCATCTTTTGCACTTAAATACTCTTATTTTAGCTGAGTAATTGGTAAAAATGAGATGTTACCCCTTTGTCTTCAATGAGGCTCTGTCAAATCATCTTAACAGGATGACTAAGAAGACAGCATGAGAGGCAGATGATGAGATGTGAAAGAGAGAACTGTGCGTAAATTCACCAAACTATTTCCTATTTAAATATATATTTATCAGTTATTTAGAGAGTTACTGCAATTGTTTGATTTTGACAGAACTCTGATAAAACTATCGTATTAATCCGCTCCTGGTTTCTATACCCTAACCAACCATTTCTCAAGATGAAAACAGTTGAATAATGTTCGGCCAAATCCAAAACGTGAGCCAAGCGGGCGTACTGATCGCCGACGATTCTCCATTGGTCATAGCTAATCTCAAAATGCTGCTCAGAGAGTCGGGCTTTAGTGACCGTCTGATCTATACGGCTAAGAATGTCGGCTCGATTTATAAAACCCTTCGAGAGATTTCGATCGACTTGTTTATCTGCGACTATCGATTTGGCAAAGTGCTCACAGGTAAACAAATTTTTGAAGAGTGCCGCTATCATGGATTGCTTCGTCCTCAATGTGCATTTGTCATGCTCACTAGCGAGACGAATGGAGAAGTGGTGCGTTCAATTCTTGAGGTGGAGCCGGATGAGTATGTGCTTAAGCCATATTCTTTGTATGCCTTCAAGAAGCGTATTTTACGTGTGTACAGGCGTAAGCAAGTGATGTCCTCATTGTTATTGAGTGCACAACAGTGTGATGTTTCGGATCTTGAGGAAACCTTCTTTAAAGCGCTGAAGTGTTATCCTGAATACGCCACTCATATTTTGCGTATTCAAGGTGATCTATACCTCAGCCAGCGACGGACGCGACAAGCGATAGCGCACTTTCAGGCTTGCCGAACAAAGCGCAATAGTCAATGGGCAACGACTGGTCATGCAATGGCTTTAATCGAAATGGGGGAGCTAAGTCAAGCGCAGTCTCTTCTTGAGCAATGGATTGATGATACGGGTAAACAACCTTCAGTAGTGTCAGATAGTATAGCGCTGTGTTGTTTACTAAGAAAAGACCAGCGGGGAGCAAAGCAAGCCCTAGCTCAAGCGCTTAAGTTTTCCAAAGGCAATGTACCTCGTCTATTAGCGTATACTCGACTGTGTGAAATCGAAGATAACCTTGAGGAAGCGATGAGTGGTTTTGCACTATACCGTCAGCAAATTGCCAACACTCGCCACAACACTTTATCGAGTGCAATCTATGCTTTGCGACTAAAATTGACGGTTGCAAAGGCGCAAGGATGTTCTATCTCAATGTCAGCGCAGAATGAATTGCATAAACTCATGAAGGTCGACTTATCTGAAAATGAGAGACTTGCATTGACGTTGGTCGAGGTACATATTGAATTGCACGATAGCAACTATAAAGTTGCTCGAATTAAGCTAGCTGATTTGCTCAAGAACTATCATCAATTAGATTTGTCATGGCTCCATTACCTGTTGTATCTACTCTACGAGACAGACAATTACCATTGGTTTGATGAAGTGACGAATTGGGTTCGCAATCGCGGGATAGATGAGACACCTTCGCTGGAAGCATGCTCTTTGCAGCTTATGCTGGAGAATCAGATTGAACGTAGTCAAAAACGTAAGTCCACGTTAGATCGTCTTCTATGGCAAGTTGATCAATATGCATTTCAATCAACAGAGAAGGCGATCGGACTCTGCTTAGAAGTATTTAAATCTAGGCGTCAATGTGTGCAGGTAGCCAATAAGTTATTGTTACTACTTAACCGAGAAATCCCCAAAAAGATTGGTCCAGAAGAGGTAAAAAAGGCGATCTTTGACTGCCAAGCCGCGATTAGCTACACATCGAGTTTAAGAAAGACTGAGCGGCTTGATGCACTGAAGCATCTCAATCTGGCGAAGCAGAAATTCAATCGCACACTGTCGACAGTATAATGTCGTCTTGCCGTGCATCAGGTTAAGTTAAATGGCTGGCCTGTCTCGCCACAAGTCAATCTTGATCTGAGACGGTTATATTCCATTTTCAAAATAGGCTTTGATAATGCTGTCAATTTCACCAGTTTCTTTCAGCTTGTTCAGTGATTGGTTGAATTTTTTGATGAAATCTTTTTAAAGGGATAACTATCAGGGGCACGGTTGGTAAAACCGAGATAGCCTTGCTCGCTGCTGACTACTGCACCGAGTGTTAGTTGCCAGTCCTGTGGTAATAAGCCCTCATTGGTCATGCGTTTAATTTCCCATAAAATCGACAGCCTATCGTTCATATAGCAGTCAGTTTTCTTCTCATACAGGTTGATGATATTGGGGCGATTCCCTTGGCTTCTAAAAGAGTGATGTCTCCTGACTTAACGGCATCCCAAAACGTCTGCCCACCAAGCGCGAAGGCCTCATTGACACCCACTGTTAACCCTAGATAATCCTGGGGCCACTGAGTTAAAGCGCGTTCTTTTATCCTGTCTGGGTGACAAAATACGACCACTTCCTCATCAAGAATAGGTTTGGAATATGGAGAAATATAACGGCGTCGATCGGAATAATAATAGGGAGGGTAGAGTGCAAAGCCTTGACCCACTTTAAGCATCTTGAGACCGCGCTTCCATGGGACAGGGACCAATTCTATATCGTAGTCCGGCATTTGTTCGAAGACTCGACGGAGTATGTCACTGTAGATGCCTTTGGCAACCCCATCCTCACCGTAACTGTAAGGAGGGTAGGAATCGTCTCCATACACCACAACTTTCGTTGGTGGATGATAAGCCATTGTTTGCCATGAAAATAGCAACAGAACAAGTGTCCATTTGAGCAAAGCGAGTACCCTTACGATGCGGTTTCTATGTTTAACTTTAGTTTATTTATGAGCAGATAGGCATTAGACTCAGTTTTTTTCCAAGTACCGTTGAAACAAAACATGACAGATGACTACGAAAATGAGCAAGAAATTGAGATCGAAGCAATAGGGATTGAGGTTTCATCTCAGCCAATTGAACTGTATAAGGTATTCAAAATTGCTAACCTTGTTGGCGGAGGTGGTGAAGCGAAACACATTATCTCAGAGGGTTATGTGGCTGTTAATGGAGAACTTGAAACCCGTAAACGTCGTAAAATGTACGATGGTGACTTCTTCGAATTTAACCAAGAGTATTATGTTGTTGTCTGCGATGCCCCAGTGACTGAAGAGCAAGAAGAGGCTGCTAGCCAGCCAGCGCTTAGACCAGATAACAAGAGTAAGCCATCACAAAAGCGCAAAGCCCACAAAGACAAAAGCGACAAGAAGAAAGAGACCAAGAAAAACGAAATCGGGCGTTCAAATATTGATTTTCTTTAACGCTTAACCCTTCAGCGTGCTCAATTCTGGAGCACGCAAATACACCACCGATAACTACCTAACTTACAGAAAATATTATATTTTTCCTTTCCATAACAAATGTAAAAAACGTAAAGCACTGATGACATCCTCATAAACGTAAATGATAATAGCTTGCATTTGTGATTATGGAGTCCGAACAATGAAATTGTCTACCGTCGCGCTGACCGCAGGATTATTGGCATTCAACGTCAATGCTAAATTAGTGGAAATTGAACACGCACAAGGTGTGACCAAGTTAGAAACCAACCCTAAGAGGGTTGTGGTGATAGGCCTAGGCGCATTAGATACGGTGAAAGCGTTTAATGTCAAACCAGTTGCGATTTCGACTGTTAGCATGTTCCCCGATTATTTGTCCGAATACCGTGACTATGAATTCACTTCGGCGGGGAGTCTTCACGAACCCGATTTTGAAACTATTTATACGCAAAAGCCTGATCTGATCATCATAGGTACACGTGCGGCAGCAAAATACAAAGAGCTCTCTGAAATTGCACCCACCATTGTTTACGCTTCAGATGCCAGTAAAGGCTACTGGGAAAGCACCCAACAGCAATGGCGCAATCTTGGTAAAGTGTTTGAAAAGCAGGATTTTGTAGAGCAAAAAATTGAGCAGTTAGATAAAGAATTCAAATCGATTCAAGCCTCCAACAGCCAAAACGGCTTAGATGCACTCACTGTGATGAGCGCTGGCGGCAATATCACCACTTTCGGTGCGCAGTCACGTTTTTCTGCCATTTACAAAGATTTCGGTTTTCAAGAGTCGGTAAAAGGGATCAAAGAGAGCCGCCATGGCGACCTAGTCTCTTACGAGTTTATTCGCGAAACCGATCCCTCAGCTCTGTTAGTAATTGATAAGGATATCCTTATTAACAAAGGTAAAGGCAGTACAGTCAAACGTGATTTCGAAAATGAGTTGGTCAAAGCCACTCAAGCCTACCAAAACAAAAAAATGGCCTACCTAGACATCAATGCTTGGTATTTATCGATTTCAGGTATGCGCGCAACAGAGCAAATGATCGAAGACGTGAAAATCGCCTCTGGTATCAACTGATCCTCCTAACAAGATTTACGCCACCTCAAGCCAAAGTGGCTTGAGGTTTTTTTGCGTCGTAAGGGTTTACATTGAAAAAACTGTTATTGGCTCTAATACTCCTGAGCGGATGTTCAATTTTTGTTGGCGTTGGGCAACTGAATATCACTGGTTTAATTGCAGGTGATAGGGACAGTTGGCATTTGTTGCTTGCCAGTCGTATCCCTCGACTGGTCGCTGTGCTATTGGCAGGTGCAGGACTGAGCATTGCTGGCTTGATAATGCAGCAGATCAGCCAGAACAGATTTGCTTCGCCATCCACCTCTGGGACGATTGAATGTGCGATGCTGGGATATGTACTTAGCTTAGTGGTCTTTGGCAATGGTCAGCAATTGTGGTTGATTTTCACCGTTTCAATGTTGGGTACATTACTGTTTGTACAGTTCATTAACCGCATTCAGTTTAAGAATGCAGTGTTTGTCCCGCTTATTGGAATCATTTTTGGTAACGTGGTCGATTCGCTCGCGACATTTGTCGCCTACAAATACGATGCATTGCAAAACCTATCGAGTTGGACAGTGGCTAACTTTGCCAACCTGCTACAGGGCGATTACGAGCTGCTTTACATTGCGGTGCCAGTGGCCATTTTCAGCTATCTGTATGCGGCAAGGATTTCGGCGGTGGGGTTAGGGAAAGATTTCGCTGTCAACCTAGGTTTGAACTATCAACAAGTGCTGATTATCGGTATTTTGCTGGTCTCCGTGATGTCTGCTTCCGTGGTGATGATCGTAGGGATGTTACCTTTCCTTGGGCTGATTGTTCCTAACTTGGTCAGTCGATTTTATGGAGACAACCTGCGTCGCAACATTCCGCTTACTGCGATTATCGGTGCTCTGATCGTCCTTAGCTGTGACCTAGCAAGTCGATTGATTATCTTCCCCTATGAAATTCCAATTTCGACCATTATCAGTATTTTGGGCGGTAGTGTGTTTATCTACTTCATCTTAAAGGGACACAAACATGCAGGATAAGATGAAGCTGATAGGGCTAGTAGCCACTGCATTGCTGTTTTGCTTTTTGTTTATTGGAATCGGGTTAAATGCCGACAACTATCAGTACTTTCTTTCTCGGCGTGTGCCGAAAGTATTGGCAATGATTGTTGCTGGTCTCGCGATAGGACAGTCATCGTTGGCTTTTCAGACCATCACGCACAACCGAATTCTCACGCCGAGTATCATGGGTTTCGACTCGCTGTACATGTTTACTCAGGTACTGGTTGTGGTCATATTTGGCGGCTTAAGCAGTATCGCGATGAATGCGTATTTTAATTTCAGTGTGTCTGTTGTGGTTATGCTGGCTTTTTCCTTGTTGTTGTTCAGTTTCTACTTCAAAGGAGAAACACAGAACTTAATGGTCTTGTTGTTGCTAGGCGTGATATTAGGACAATTGTTTGGCAGCGTTTCCTCCTTCTTTATTATGTTGATGGATCCGAGTGACTTCGCGTCGGTACAAGCCAACATGTTTGCCAGTTTTAACAACATCAGCGTTGAACTTGTCTATTTGTGTACGCCACTGCTTTTGTTAATTAGTGCACTGTTGTACCGAATGAACCGTTTGCTGGATGTCTTCTGGTTAGATAAAGACAATGCCACTAGCCTTGGGGTTGATGTGAAACGAACGACGCTATGCGTTTTGCTATTGTCGGCCGCGCTGATCGCTATTTCGACTGCATTGGTGGGGCCGATTATGTTCTTTGGTCTTTTGGTGACTAACTTGACTCGTGAATGGTTCAATAGCTATCAACATAGAGTTTTGTTGCTGGGGGTCTCTCTACTTTCAGTTGTCGCTCTACTCAGTGGTCAGTGGATAGTAGAAAAAGTATTTGGTTTTTCTACGACACTCAGTGTGGTTATCAACTTTGTGGGCGGTATTTACTTCCTCACTATGTTGCTGCGTAACCGAATCATATAGAGGTTTTATGATTAAATTGCAGAATTTGACCAAGTGGTTTGGTCAATCAAAAGTCGTCTCTGATGCCAGTGCCGATTTTGAAAAGGGTAAGGTGACGTCAATCATTGGCCCGAATGGTGCAGGCAAAAGCACCTTACTTTCAATGGCTAGCCGACTGATCACTCAAGATGAAGGGCAAGTGTTCATCGACTGCAAATCTTTAACAGATTGGGATACCAAAGCGTTGGCGAAAAGGCTGGCGGTGCTGCGCCAAGCCAACAACATTACAATGCGATTTACCGTGAGGGAAATGGTGTCATTTGGTCGATTTCCATACAGTCAGGGTAAGCTCACGGACGACGATCAACAGGTGATCGAAACATCGATATCTTATCTCGATTTGTTGGACATCCAACATAAATATCTTGATGAGCTGAGTGGAGGTCAGCGACAACTGGCTTTTATTGCCATGGTGATGGCTCAAGATACAGATTATGTTTTTCTGGATGAACCTCTGAATAACCTCGATATCAAGCACTCATTACAAATTATGCGCAACGTTGGACGCCTCGCACATGAGATGAATAAAGCCGTCGTGGTCGTCATTCATGATATCAATTTTGCTGCGTGTTATTCGGACAATATTATCGCGCTTAAGAAGGGTAAAGTGGTGGCTCAGGGGACGGTTAATCAAGTGATCCAGTCAGACATATTAGAGAAGATCTACGAAACGCCGTTTAACATCATTGAAGTTGATGGTAAAAGGATGTGCACCTATTATTGAAACCAAAGCGCTGTCGACAAAACACTTATTCTCTAATAGGGACGTCAAACTGTGAGGGAACCCCTTTTATAGAGCCGTCAGTAGAAATAGAAAGTGGCAAGCCTACAGCCAAGTGATCAAAACCATGTGGTTTGAACACGGCTAACTGTTGCTTGGCTTTGGTAGCGGAAAGGATGATAAGTGTGACTTAGGTTAGATTGCAAAAGAAAGCCCTGCAAAGCAGGGCATTCGTCGTTAATACCAATCATCCTCGGGGAATAGTTTTCCCTCTGGTGCGTAGGGGTCATCATCGAAAGGTTGTGCGGCTTTGCCCCGCAAACTCTCTAATTGATGCTCAAGCATTTGTACCGTGTCGTAATCACCCTCTGAGCAAGCCACATAGATTTGTTGCTCAATAGCGCGAATGTTATCTCTAATATTCATGCCCACCTCCCGCGTTTGAAAACGCTCGGTTGAACAGTTCTACCTATTCTCAAAACGATTATAGTCAAGTAGCCCAAATTCGACAGGCTGATTTTCTTTGTACCAAGCGTGCACTTGATCGCTGAAAGGCCAGAATTTGTCTGAGCTTCGGCGGATTGCGAATCTATCCAATAACTTAACGTAATCGTTCTCCGAGCGAACATTGTTAATCATGTCGACGAGTTGAGAAATCTCGTTTTCATTTAAGGTCAAATACGCAGCTGGATAACTTCCGATCACTCCTCTCACTAAGGTGAAGTCATCATTTTGATAATCACGATTGGCTTCTTCATCAAACAAGCTGGAGACGTTGGTATGCGCATTATTGTGAAGTAGTGTGAACAGCTGACTGTCCCCGGAATCAGACTCAATCATTAGCATGATGATCTGAGGGAAGTAGCGTAATCCATGGCCTTTAATGCCATCAATGCTCTGCAACACGGCTTCATTCTCTGGTTTAAAGCCCGTTTGTTCGAGCGCGTATCGATTGCTCAGAACAGGAGAAAGTTGGGTTCGTAAAATATCGTACAGTTCGTGTTTGGGATCGCTGGTCTGATAAGGGACCTGAGTCGGTTGGTCAAACGGCTTCACATTGCGTTGCAAGAAGTCGCTCAACTGAGTACTTTGATTTTGGTACCAACTGGACTGTTCGATATGACGGACGTTTCTTGGTAAAAGAGCAACGAAGTTGCTTTCTCCTTCGAGTCTTAAAAAATCCATAAACATTCTCGTCATCAACTGATGACCAAAGTTGCCATAGACATCAAACCCTGCCACCAGCAAATAGTGTATGCGTTCAATCAAAGCGTAATCCAAGACCCAAGCTGTCTTGGGAGGTGAGCCGACTAATCCCTGAACGACCGATGCGCTATCAAAATGGCGGAAAACGGTTAAGGCGGCGTTTGGATTGGTTCCGTTACCTGACCATATGACATCGGTCGTTAAGTGCTTCCCTCCTTTAAACCAGTGATTAATAAAGTCCGACTTAGCTTCAAGGTATCGGGCTTGTTGGCGGGAATAAGACACCCAGCTTGTGATAGGTAAAGTGTTACTCTCCAACTCGCCGGGGAGTTTCAAATTGTCTGCTTGCGAGCGATAGAACTCGTTCACTTCGGGAATGTCTGATTTATCAGGATCAAGGAAGAAGACCCAAAAGCGATCGTTGATAACGTTCAGCGCAAGTTGACCCCGACAAACTGGTCCTTTTATGTAGGCGTTGATGGTGTTTTGTGCGTTGTCCAACATAAATTTGAAGCGAGATTTTACTGGTAGATCGATAAATGCAGTCATTGGATTTGCTGCGATTTCAGGCTCATACCCAGGGAGTTCAGCAACATCGTAAGCCGTGTCAACAAACCACTCTTGCCAATCAACCATCCGCTGACTATTAAGAGCGAAAGGCATATGAGTTTTGTCGACAATCGTCGCTTGCTCAGGAATTAGGCGGTAATAGACGCGGTCTACTTCTGGGTCATCGTAGGGTCTGCGCGTTACGATTCGTTTAACGGGCTCACCTGGTGGGGTTTGAGAACGAACAAGCGTGAAAAATCGTGGCGCGGTTTCATTGAGGTCTGAGAAGTACAGATGTGACAGGAATAGGTGCTCGTAAAGGTAACGCGCGGTGAGCTGCGCTTTGCGAGAACTTCTGTTGAAAAATAGCTCGTACTGGGTAACCAACGCACGTTGCTCTGCAGAGAGAGGAATGGGAGCGCTCATGAGTGCGCCACCTTGGAGCCAGTTGATCAGTGTAGAGTACTCGTTAGACGATAGGTTAGGCATACCATAGGGCATACCCCAGTTAGGGTGATCCTGAACGTAACTATCGTATTCTTCAACCGTCGGACAAATCTGTTGTCGATCAATCGAAAAATCAAACCCTTCAAGCTGAACTTGTTCTGGTTGAGGGTAGGCTTCTTTTTTGCATCAACAACTTAGCCATTAGGCCAGCTTCTATGTTGGCAGTTGGCGTTTGAACGCGTTCATTGAGCACAGGGTGAAAGCCGATTGAACGCCACTGCTCTGTCGTTTGTGCATCTTCGAAAAGCCGAGTGGGTGTCGCTGCGGTTAGACGTGTCCCTTCATAAACCCTTTCTTTGCTGGCACCTCGGTCAATACCAGCCACTGAAGACATTTTAAGTTGGCAAGGCGCATCGTAACAGGCGTGGCAAACCACGCATCGGTTATCGATAATGGGCTTGACGTCGTTTAGGAAAAAATCACTTGATGAAGTGCCGATATCAGCTTGTCTGTCCCTTGCTTGAGCATCGCCAAACAGTTGGTCGTAGTTGAGGCCTGCATAAGTCGCACAGCCAGCGAAGACAGTCACTAAGGAGAGAATCAAGAAAACGCGTATATTCATTTGAAAAATAACTGTATTGCCAAGGTTTGATAATTGCAGCAGACGGTGACAGAATTGGCAAATAAAACAATGTTCAAAATGTGAGAAACTGCTTAAAAGTCGATACAACACCATGACTTAGCGGCGGTTAATGTCAACCCATTGCCTTATAAGTGGCGAAGTTGGAGACATGTTTTACTAATGGTTCGTGTCGGTCATGCCGCAGTAACATAGCAGACTGAAAAGGGGACATTGAGTTTTTGAACTCGTAAATCCAACGCCACTGATTATCCTGAAGGCGATCGCCTGGACCTTTTACTTCCATCCACTCAAACTTTCCATTCTTGAACAGCACCAAATCTGGCAAGCCATTGCGATAACATTTAAGGTCTCGTAGCATGATTCGAAACAGTTGGCACAGCAAAGACCTCGGCATGTAGGTGGTCGCGTATTCCAGTAACTGGGGAGTGAAGATATTCCAAACAACAAATGGGTTGCTAATGCCCACTTTGTCTCGGTAGATTTGCCTAAGGTGTGAAAATCCATCCTTTTCAAGGCGCGCGAATACATTGTCGATAAGAATCTGACGTTTGAGCGCAAAGTCATGATGGTAGAGATCAAGAGGGCGATATTGATAGCGGTTTAGAAACGCCCCTTCTACTGGACTGAATATGACATCCCAAAAAGCCAACCCAAACAAGCCGTTGAGTAAAATGTTTTCTGAGTAAAATACCTCATAGCCATTTTGCTCAAAATGCGTTTTTACCATGAGTTCAACTCGCTGTTGCGATAAATCCAATGAGAGGTGATGTTCGGTAAAGACGGGCTTTTTCACTCTTTGAATTCGTTCTCCCTTTAAACGCTGCAAACGTTGGTATAGCTTATTGCCCACCTCTAGCTCTGCAATATTATGCGGTGTATCCAATATGGATGTGACAACGTCACTCATTTCGCCAATCTTGTTTTGCTTATCAAAGATCCTAGCCCGTCTTTCTCGTGAAGGAGGTAATGACGTCTGCTCAAACCAGTGAATAGCCAGATCAAACTCGTCTCGACGTTCCAAATCTCGAGCGATGTCGTTGATAAGATGCTGACGTTTACGTTCTATGTAGTGGTGTTGTATAGGAACGGCGAGTTGCTCAAGGTGATTAATCAGCGTGTCAACACACTGCCGATCGCCATCTTGGTAGCTTTTTTGTGTTTGCGACAGGGCGAGGAGTTTATCCAGTTGATTGCGTGACGAAAAGAATCGCCGCTCATGGCTAAGTGGATAGTGCTCAAATTGATGTAATCCCAGTTCGTCGAGTACGAATTGGCTGAGATCTTGGTGAGTATTGGCAAAAAAGAGCGCCAACAACACATCAATCACTTGTGGCGATTCTAGCTTAATAATCAAAAAGCCCAGTGCGCCATATTGAGAGAAAAAATCAGGGGCTAACGCCTTTATGATTACTTCCTTCTTGGCTTGTTTATTGGTAATAGAAAACAGCTCGATCACTTCTGGCTTTGTCAGTAGGTGAGTAGCCAATGTAGAGTTCGATATGTCGGGGTTGAGAGCGATAAATTTCGACATCTCAAGTTCATTGAGCGATGCTTGAACATCGTCAATTTCCTCATACTTGAGTTTGTCGCTTCGAAACCATTCCCCTTTGCGTGAAAGCAGTCTGACCATCAAGCACTGAGCCTGAGTTGATAGGTGGTCGAAGTCTTCCAGCCACTGCATCTCTGCGCCAGAGAGTAAATCAGGATACATGTCGAGCGCGTGATGAATCAGCGTTAAAAAGTTACTTAGGTAGTAATTTGAGGGCAATACAATAGGTTCAGGCATGATGGATGGCGACAAAAAAGGCTTAACCACAAGGTTAAGCCTTTCAGAGAAGTTTGCAATCGTTAAGCGTTCTTAAGCTTGGCAACCTTGGCTTCGGTAATGGGTTTAGTGATAAACGCCAGTACAATACATACCGCCATCATGATGGCTGAAACCGTATAAGCTAAGCCGTAGCCTTCGCCATTGGTCATTGAGAAACCGACTACAGCGGCACCGATTGCACCACCAATACCCCAAGCGGTGTAAAGGACACCGTAGTTAGTGCCGTAGTTCTTAAGGCCATAGAACTCCGCAGTAAGCGTTGGGAAAACCGCAAGTAAAGTGCCGTAGCCAACAGCGGCGATAGCAGTACCGATGATTAGGGTCAACTCAGTGTTAAAGGTGGCGAACAGAACCATATTGATACCCTGCAACACAAAAGCAAGCAGAAGGGTACGAACGCCACCAATCTTGTCGGCAAGCATACCGGCAGCAACACGACCGCCCGAATTAAACACGGCTAAGATAGAAGCAAGATAGACAGCGTTTGGCAAGTTTGCTTGCACACTCGCAATGGTTGTGATGTTGCCGATGATCATAAGACCAACTGAGGCGGCAAAAGCATACATAATCCACAGTGAATAAAACTGAGGTGTTTTAAGCATGGATTTCCAGGTCAGATCTTCGGTTTTCTTGACCGCTTTAGGTGCCTGTCCCGCTTTTAGTCGAGGCTCAGCAGGCGTGTAACCCGTTGGTGGATTGTTAATGGTCGCCGCAAGAGGAACCGCAATCGCCAATACGCCAGCACCAAGAATCATAAAACTGGTCTGGATGCCCATGCTCTCGATCAATGCAGAAGTGACAGGTGCAAGATAAATCGCGGCAAGGCCAAAACCCGCTGCAATCAAACCGTTTACCATCCCTTTCTTCGAGGAATGGAACCATTTCATTGCTGATGGCGATAGACAAGCGTAGCCGAAACCAATACCTGCACCGGTAATAACGCCAAAGGTCAGGTTCAGCATGAGTGGCGTAGTGGCAAAGCCAGAAGCAATCATGCCAAGGCCTGTTAGAGTTGTACCGAGAATTAGTATCTTACGTGGCCCCATACGATCCTGAAGGATACCTGCAACAAGAAGACAAACAGAGAAAGTGATGGTTGCAATTGCGTAAGGGGAAGATGCTTCAGCTGCGCTCCAGCCTGATTCAGTCACAAGGGCTTTGTTAAACACGCTCCAAGCATACAGGATGCCAAGACAAAGGTTGATACAGAATCCCGCCAGCAGGATACGTGTAGCTTTATCAATCTTGCTCATTTTTCTTCTCAATTTCACCTCTGATTAGAGAGGTTAGGTTAACAGTCGATTTCTTCAAATTAAGTTTGCGTTTATCAACGCAAATCGTAATGGGCGCGAATTATAACCAATCTATATGTGATTGGAATCTCTTTTTGTGGCTAATTTAAAATTAATTTTATCTGTTAATGTTATGTATTTATTGTTGTTTTTACGTGTCTTTTTTGTGGTGTTAGGCAACAAGTAATACTTGATGTGAGCGCTTTACAAAGGGAGGAATGCAATGGATTAAACCCATCATTCAAAAGTGAATAAAAAGAGTTAACTTATATTTAACAATAAAAGTCAAAACGCTATAGTTAGTAGGTTATTTAATCAGGAGTTATTAGGATGAAACTCACGATATCAGGGAAGTTACAGCTGAGTTTTCTGTCGCTTGCAGTACTTTTTATCGTTGCCGCACTATTTATATTTCGCAGTGTTAACACTGTAGAAGAGCATACCAAATCATTGTTAGAGTCTGATCTGCCGACGGTTGATACCGGTCGCTCATTACAGCAGTCACTTCAGGCGACCGTCTCTACCCTTAGGGCTTATATGCTGTTAGGGAGTGATGAGGTTATTGGTGCTAGCCAACTTGAGCAACTGAATCGCGTTATTACATCAACCGATGAAGCATTGCCCAAATTGGAAAGCTTGTTGGACCAATCTTCCTATCAACAAGTGTTGAGCCAATGGGAGGTGGTCAAACGACTGGTCAATGAGATCTCTGAAACCAGTCACTCCGATGAGAACCTTCCTGCCCATTCCTTGTTTATTAACGAAGCCGCGCCAATTGCCGAAGTGGCGCTGGACCAGCTTCAAGGTCTTATCAATGATGAAGCCAGCAACAAAGAGGGGGCGAGAGAAAGCGCTTATTCCGCCTATATGCAGACAGTTATACCTCGCTTGCCAATGCGCTCTCTTCGATGCGTGATTTTCTTCTTTACGGCAAACAGGAGCATCTGAGCAAGTATCAGGATTTTCTAAAATCTCACGCTAAGTATGTGACAGAAATAGATTCTAAAGTCAGCCTGATGAGCGACAGCGATCAAGGCTTATGGGATCTGTTTAAAGAGATGCAGCAACTCTATTTCCCTCTTGCCGATCAGGTTGTTGAGCTAAGAACCGCGAGTAGCTGGAACCTAGTGAATGAAAAAATGGCCAAAGATCTAGTTCCTGCGGTAAGTGAACTCAATGCCAGCTTAGAAACCCTAATTCAACGTCAACAACAGCAAGCGGATCTCAGCGGGCAAGGAATTTTTAGCTCTTTAACCAGTGTAATCTCATTACTCATTGCTTCTTCGGTCATTTTTCTTTTGGCGTCACTGACGGTTTCCACTTACATGGGCAGAAATATAGGTCGGCGGATCCAAGTTGTCTCAAAGCGTGCTCAACTTATTGCCGCTGGTGATGTCTCTCAGCCAGCACTCAGCGTAGAAGGCAGTGATGAGTTATCTAGTTTGACCAAGTCAATCAACAAAATGAATGTGGCATTGTTGGATATTGTGCGCGGTGTTAGCATGAAAGCGCGCACCGTGGGTGACAGTATGACCTCATTACTTGAGGCGAACGTGAATACCTCGAACAAAGTCGATAGCCAAATGTCGACCATGACACTAGTCGGCCAGCAACTTTCTGAAGTGAGTTTGTCGGCGGATGAAACAGCAAACCAAGCCAAGCTTTCTGCGAGTAACCTACAAGAATCGAAAAGCCAAATTGAAACGGGTTCACAAGCGTTAGAGCAGAACATGCAGACGGTCACCTCCCTGCATCGGACGATTGAAAGTGCAAGCCAGCAGGTCACTGAACTGAGCAAAGAAAGTGAAGCCATTGGTCGTGTCACGGAAGTGATTGAAGGCTTAGCCGAACAAACCAATTTACTTGCATTGAATGCGGCGATTGAGGCAGCAAGAGCGGGTGAATATGGCCGAGGTTTTGCTGTGGTGGCCGATGAAGTGAGACTTCTAGCGACAAGAACTACTGAATCCACAACCGAAATCAACAACATCGTTCATGCTATCCAAACCTCGACAGCGGGTGTCGTGTCTGAAATTGACAAGAGTAAAATCCTGGCTGAAGAGGGTGCAAATCACACCAAGCAAGCGCACGGAACATTGAGCGCGACGACTGAACAGATTGAAAGCCTTGACTCACAGATGAAAGAGCTACTGCATTCTGCAGAAAGCCAATCTGTGGCCACTCAGGAGATTCATGGTTTGATGTCTGAAGTGACAAGTCGCGTCGAAGAAGTGGCTGATATATCCAATTCATCCTCTCAGGTTTCTCAGCAAGTTCGTCAACAGGTAGAGGCGTTGAATGAAGAGATGAGGCATTTTAGGACAGAATAAATATCAGTGCAGCATTCCTTATTAATATAAAAGTAAATATGTGCGAGACGCTTCAAAGTTAAATTTTCAAAATCTGCAGATGTGAGACAGATAATCTATACATAATCTCAATGCAATGAAATGTATAGCAATAGAGCTCAAGCAGCCTAGGTTGTTTGAGCTCATTTTATTCTTTGAGGTTAGTTGTGTTACGTGTGTTTGCTGCATGGTGTATGTTGATTTTCTTGACAAATTTCGCCAATGGATCCGAAAAACAGACTCTGATAGTCACCAACTCCAAAGCTTGGAAGCCCTTCTCTTATATCGATGAAGATGGTAAAGCTGCAGGCATATTAGTCGACTACTGGAATGAATATGGTCTAAAGAATCACAAGAACATCGAGTTCTTGTTGCTGGACTGGAATGATTCAATTCTAGCGGTTCGATCTGGCAGGGCTGATGTGCATTCTGGCTTGCTTTGGTCTGCAACCCGTGAAGCCTTCCTTGATTACAATGCGTCTATCATGCCCATTGATACACAGCTTTACATCAGCAGTCGACTGATCGGCATGGACGTCAACTCATTTTTACTCGGAAATCATCATCACCTCACTGGGGTAATAAAAGGTGCTTATGAAGAAGAGTTTACTCGCCTTCATTTCCCATCCCTTCAAATTGTGGCTTATCGCAATAATGAGGAGATGATAGAAGCCGCCTTCGCCGGTGAAATTGAGGCATTTGTGGCGGATCTGCAAGTTGCCAACTTCTACCTCCACACCGCCGACCGACAAAATACATTTATTGGGATAAAGCACCTGTATTCTGGCTATTTAAGGCCAGCGGTTGCGGAAGGTAACGACGACCTAAACTATCAACTATCACAAGGGCTAAACCAGATCAGCAATGAAGAGAAGAAGCGTATTTTTGGCCGTTGGATGTATATCAATACTGTGTATCCTGATTACCTCTGGCCATTGGCCGCAGTGGCCATATTACTGACAGTGGTGGCTTACATCGTTAGCCTACGTTTTTCTGTTAACGCCAAAACACGCGAGCTCGCCAAAGCAAACAAGGAACTGAGGGTGCTCTCTGAGACTGATCCATTAACCCAACTGAGTAATCGCCGACATTTCGTAGAAGAATTTCAGCAAAGGCTTGTCGTTCCCGAATCGCTCGCCGTTATGATTTTTGATATCGATGACTTTAAAATTATCAATGACAACTTCGGGCACCAGGTTGGAGACAGGGTCATACAGCAGGTGGCTGAAGCAGTCAGAACCGTGATTAAGAACGAGCACCTTTTTGGACGTATAGGAGGCGAAGAGTTTGCGTTGGTTGTTAGTGGGCATTCGTTAGGTCAAATCACCACAATTGCTCATAAAGTTTGTTATTCAGTCAGAAGTGTCGCTATTGAAGACAAGGCGATTACGGTCAGCTTAGGTTGCGCTTACTATCCCTTAACGTCATTCAACATTACACTGTCTGATGCTGATCAGTTAATGTATCGAGCGAAAGCGCTGGGCAAAGATAGAGCGGTGATCCAACAAATCAACGTGCAGGGCAACATAGAACAAAAAGTCGTCAATTGCGATTGAGTTTAGATATAGCGGCGCGTCCCAATGTGCAGAACGCGTATTATCGGTTCCTTGGTGCATATTTTGCGTTCAGTACGATGTAGTTCAATAGACAGCTAAGACACCATAGCGATCAAACTCGTCCCTTACGTGCGTTTTTTAGTCTATTACTTATATTATGTTATTTGTAATTAAGTGATGAGTGTGATGGGACATCAAGGGATTGCAGACAAAAAGACGCCAGTTGCACCGTGGCGTCTTTTTGCTTTTACGCTGCTTACGACATTATTTTCAAGCTCTCCAATCATTGCTAGCACAGCGGATGCAGAACAACAAACACTCAAGGTTGCTAACTCAAAAGCGTGGAAACCCTTTTCTTACATCAACAATGACGGTGAGCCAGACGGCATTCTCATTGATTTATGGCGTGAATACGGTAAAAGAAATCAAATAAAGATTGAGTTTGTTTTGATGGATTGGAATGAGTCGCTACAAGCGGTGAAGAGCAACCAAGCTGATGTGCATGCGGGACTGCTATGGTCGGAGCCACGTGAGCAATTCCTCGACTTTGGCGATGCCCTGATCAATATAGAAACTCAGCTCTATTATAGCCAGTCCTTGGTTGGCTCTGGCATCGATGAGCTCCTTGACGGTGAAGTGGAGCGCTACGTGGGAGTGGTGAAAGGTGGTTATGAAGAATACTACACACGTAAGG
Organism: Vibrio neptunius; assembly: GCA_019339365.1. Classification (NCBI taxonomy): domain Bacteria; kingdom Pseudomonadati; phylum Pseudomonadota; class Gammaproteobacteria; order Vibrionales; family Vibrionaceae; genus Vibrio; species Vibrio neptunius. The sequence goes on from CP079860.1 coordinate 1,485,338, forward strand.
AGTTTCCGAACGCCAACCTCAAAGTCTACTCTAACAACCAAAGACTTATAAACGCAGCGTTTAAGGGAGAAATATCCGCATTTGTCGCTGACTTACAAGTCGCTAATTTCTACCTCTATTCCTCAGGCGATCCAATGAGTTTTGTACCTGTGAAGTATTTATACTCCGGTGATCTATATCCAGCCGTGGCAGAAGGTAACCTAGCCATGCTTGATAAAGTAAATCTTGGGTTTAAAAAAGTCGGTAAACCGACGCGCGAAACGATTTTACATAAATGGATGCACATCGAAACGGTGTACCCTCAATACTTCTTCGCTACTGTAGTTGGGGTCAGTGGTTTTGTTGTGCTGATGTATATCATTATGCTTAAACGAACCGTTAGATCCAGAACAAGAGCGTTAGAGCTGGCTAACGAGCAACTCACCGTACTGTCTACAACAGACGAGTTGACTGGAATAAAAAACCGTCGCAGCTTTATGGAGGCCATTCGTCAATTAGACACGAAAAGTCACTCGTTAACGGTCATGGTTTTTGATATCGATAACTTTAAATCAGTGAATGACAATTGGGGCCACGCGATAGGGGACGAAGTCATTAGAGAAGTAGCACAAAGCATAGAATCCATATTAACGCCGACCATGCTATTTGGCAGAATCGGTGGTGAAGAGTTCGCACTGGTCGCGAGAGAGCTGAGTCAAGAAGCTGCGCTAGAGTTAGCACAAAATATTTGTGTCAAAGTCTCAGCCACTAAAATACAGATTGAGTGTGATAGGCATATCTCAGTGAGCGTTGGGTGTGCATTTTATCCACATGGAAGTGAAAAAGTCGATTTAGCCGCTGCAGATAAACTGATGTACAAAGCCAAACAACAAGGAAAAAATAGAGCAGTAATTGAGCTTATCGATCACTGAGCGAAGGTAATTTCAACGATTTGTCCAATCCTTGCGCACTTGAGCGCAAACTATGTAGAAATTACTTTTCTTTTCAGTCAGATGTGGCATATTGAACGGGTCTTCACGATGATGCGTGCATCGTATAATGGCTATTACCTCAGCCTTCCAAGCTGATGATGCGGGTTCGATTCCCGCTGCACGCTCCAATTCCTAGCGTCATATTACAATTCTCCATCCCTATTTAAATCCCTAGTACTTTCAAGCCCCGATCCTGCTGAATTCCTATGCCTCTCCTTAGAAAGGGACAGACACCCTAAAAAAATAGCTAAAAAATAGAAAAAATAGAAAATAGCGGGACAGTCACCCTAAGAAATACCTTTCGATTACCAATAAACTAGTCAATTACATCAAAAAACTAGGGTCCTCGTGAAATAGAGAAAGTGGGCTTTTCTAGAAAAACTGTGTGAACTAAAGTCAGCGTATCACGAATAGGAGGACGCATGACCATCGCACGCAGCCAACAAATTAGTTTAGAAGCCACACCGTATTATCATTGTGTTTCGCGCTGTGTACGGCGCTCATTTCTTTGTGGCTATGATGCGATTACCCAAACCAACTACGAACACCGAAGAGGGTGGGTTGAAGCGCGTATAAATACGGTCGCCAAGGTGTTTTGCATTGATGTATGCGCCTACGCGGTGATGAGTAATCATTATCATGTTGTCTTGCATATAAACCGTCGTAAAGCACAAGCGCTAACGGATCAACAGGTCATTGAACGTTGGACATCCTTTCATATAGCACCCGCAATGGTCCAAAGAAAATTACGGGGTGACAAACTAACCAAGCCAGAGCAGCACGTCTACCAAGGCATCATTGATACGTGGCGCGAACGATTGTATTCCGTTAGTTGGTTTATGCGCCTGATCAATCAGTTTGTTTCGAATGAAGCCAATAAAGAAGACAACTGCACGGGGCACTTTTGGGAAGGGCGGTTTAAAAGCCAGGCGCTGCTTGATGAGAAAGCGCTCGCTGCCGCCATGGCGTACGTAGACCTCAACCCAGTGCGAGCGGGAATCGCCGATACGCCAGAACATTCTGAATATACCTCGCTTCAGTTACGCATTAAATCGGTGCGCAACAATCAAGCCTCGCCACCAAACTTGTTCCCTTTTTCCGGGTATCCACGACAAGGAAGGCCCGAAGGGTTACCCTTTAGGCTCATAGATTACTTAGAGTTGGTGGATTGGACTAGCCGTCATCTTCGTAAAGATAAGCAATGGGTGACTCCTGAATCCATTCCTCCCATACTTAGCCGACTTGGTTTCGAAAGCCACATTTGGTTTAACACGTGTTTTAACATCGAACGCGGCACCATTGTTGGAAGCGCACAGAGCGTCAATAGCGCGTTGCCAAAATTACAACGTCGACGAGTGGCAGGGTTAATTATTCCTTAGTTATCGCTAATGGTTTCCAATGAATAAACTAAAACTGGTTTGAGGCATGGGGGATGAGAAAGGCTCAGGTATTTAGTGAACCCGCCCCTTTAGGGCGGGTGATTTGCGTTGATCAGTTACTCTGGCTTGCTCGTTTGGATTCTTGGTAGGACTTCTTAAAAGGCTTGTAATCTGGGCCTAGACAAATCTTTGCCAACCGGATAGAACGACGCAGCCTCTGGTATCGAGATAAGAGGATAGTCCCCCCTAGTAGCACCCAACCGACAGACATAAGCAGAACCAACAATGGAACTCCAATGAGGTCAAAAACTAGCGCAAAAGACCAATATCCCCAGAAAGTTTCGATAATTAGGCAAAGAGGAGTAAGGCCTAATATTAAGGTACAGACAGGTTCATCCCAACACATAAATGGAGCATCCCAATATTCTTTCTCAGCTGAATAGTGGTTTTCAATTAACACAAGAGCAGGGCTGCACTCCTTTTTACTTAGCCAGTGACTTCCCACAAAGGCAAAATCCACTGTTTCACCCGGTTTGAGCGTGGTGTTTGGGTGCAAAGAAGGCAAGCGAAAGCGCAAATTGGGGTCTTCAGGGGGAGTGTTAGCTTCACCGCTAAACCAAACCTGCTTGCCATCACACCCTGCGACAGTTCCTTGTGCCAAAGTGACGATGTGTTCTGAGCAATAGCCGCCGGGTCTACCTATTTTCAAATGAGGCCATTGATGAGTAAGCAAACGCGGAAGGTAATATAGGCCAATAGCTAGGGGCACTAGGGCAGCAAAAAAATCAAAATCGCTATAGAAGGGGTACAACTGAAAAGAAAAAACGAGAGTGAGACCCAGTAGGAGTATGATTATGACATGATCGGTCGCTTTTTCCTCAAATTTAAGTTGGAGGGTTTCATCAGGAGTCAATGCCCGTCGGCCTTTTACCTCTATATTGAGCGCCGAGACCTCGTCACTTGGCATGGCGAAGCTCGCTTCCCACTGTAATTGATACAGCTCTGTTAGTGCTTCACCATTTAAACTCATCAGGTAGGCGGTATTGTTATCGACTAGGATTTCTGCTTGGTTGTCATCGTCAGAAACAGCCTTCTCACGTTTTAAATGTGGATGATGAGCTTTGACATAGTAAACATCATCAGAATCTATTCTGTAGTATGTTGAACCAGCGTGTCTAAATTTGCCTTTTACTTGATAAACAGAACCAAGTCCAAAGGAACGTTTGTAAACAATATTCAGAGTTTGCTGTTCTTGGGTGGTCGCCATTCTGTGCGGAGGCTTTCTAGCGAGTTTCTTCGACGTTGAGCGCCATAGAATCAAGTTCATAAAACTAGTGGCAAAGAAGAAAGCGATGAGCCCCATAACCACAGTAATAATAAACTCGTTCATAGCTGCTCTCGCTGTCGGTATTGCGCTAACGCTCGATGTTTTATATTCACATTTGCCTCTTTGTTTTATGATTGTCAGTTTTCTGTTTAAAGCGACAGGAAAACGATATTCTTAGTATGTTTCTATCTCTGAAGAAATAAATCGATTTAAGCTTTATCTATACGTCAAGATGTTCACTCACGAACAAGTGATTTGATATATCACCTCAGAAATAAGCGAATAAACCCTAATGCTAGAGTTCCTACTGAGAAACGATGTCTGAATTTTTAAATGCCAAATTCTAGCTATGATATCTATACTTTTCAATGATTAACTGATTAGAAATAGAGGGACAGACACCCTAAAGAAACTCCCAGAACTTAATCATTAATACAATCAATAAGTGGCTCGATTTGAAGATAGTAAAATGGGTTAGGTACTATTTTAAATGGTCAAAACCATCCAAAGAGAGCTAATGAAAGTAGGAATGGTTAAAAGGACAGGCACATTAAACATACATTAAACATAAGCACTTTAAATGCTCGAAGAAACATAGTTACAGTAAAACTATTGAAGGGACAGGCACTCTTAAAAGCACAATCGGGGTCGGTTATGAGCGGAAGCTATGTGAAAAGCGTAGATTGCACCAAGTTTAATCGAGCTTTTCCGATTAGTTTTATCGAGCGAGATAAGACTAATAGGGATGGAACCGCTATATTGACCTAATTTGGGAGAGCAAATCATGTCTAAAGATAAGACTAAAGAAAATGTCGATATTGCTGATAAATCACTAGCTCAGCAGGGAGCTTTAAACGTTGAAGATGCAGAGAATTCGTATCGCGATATGAATACGCTTTTGGAGCAGGCCAGTGGAGTTGCTCTAGCCAACTTTATAGAGACTGGTGACGCCTCTTATCTAGCTGCATTGGATAAGATAAATGCTCAGTCAAAAGCGTTAAAAGAGAACTTCATCGACCTCTATTCAAATGTAAATCAAAAACGAAAAGAGACGGAATGACAGCAGAAATAGTTAAAAGGACAGGCACTTCGAACACTTTGAACAGAAAAAACAGAGTTAATGGGACAGTCACTTTAAAAACCCGAGACACTAACGGGACAGTCACCCTAAAATCTCTGCCCAACACTGGGCTAGTCTGGGCCCCATCAAACCCAGACAGACCTTGTTGTTCTGCGAAGGATACACCTTATACCCAATCATTTAGAGTCGCTAAACCGCAGTTAATTGAGCTGCTGACTTAACTGCAGGTAGGCGTTCTGAGCATCTTGATACTTGGATGACACCAGTTGCACCGCAACTTTTTCGGCAAATGCGCGTTTTTTCTCAAAGTCGATCGGCCGTCCATTCTTCCAAAGTTCAAAATGCAGGTGAGCACCAGTCGTTCGCCCTGTATTACCACTCACACCCACGGTTTCCCCTTGTAAGACAATGTCGCCTTTTCTTACATAACGTTTAGAGAGGTGCAGATAGCGTGTTTTCAGTCCGCCAGGGTGTTGAATCACCAAATAGTTTCCCGCAATCGGATGGTATCGAGAGGCGATAACTTCACCGGAAGAGATACTCACCACTGGTGTGCCTACAGGTACGGCGTAATCCGTTCCAAGATGGGGAGCCATGGTGCGAGTCACTGGGTGTAAGCGAGAATGGCTGAATTGCGAGCTGATCCTGAACTGGCGAGAGACAGGAGACAGGAGCAACTTATCTTTATAAAAGCGCTTTCCATCGGTACTAAACAAAGATCCTGTTTTGGTACTGTAGACATAATACGCATGTGATTTGTCGCGATATAAGAATGCGACAAGTTGGTCGTTTTCATCAAGCTTGAAAGCAAACTGTCCAGAGCCAGAAACGGAGTTAATAAAGTCGAACTTACCTGCCGACAGGGAGGTGAGATCTTGAATCGTGTTTGGGGCAATACCTAAACCTAACGCAGTGCCATAAAAAGAGTAGCCGACATGGCTGCTAATAAACTTATCTTTTTTTACGGGGCTCTTTGGTGTTCTTGTGTCGTTTTGAATAGTGTTATTGACTTTATTGGTGTGCACATTGTTGGTTTGGCTAGTCGGAACGTCACTTAGTGGAGATATTTCGACTAACAAGCATAGGCTTAATGGAATAAGCGCCAGATACCAGAAAGACAAATAGTCTCGATAAGTTTTTTGAGGGACAGACGTTGAATGCATTTTAATAGTTATTTGAGATTTTCGGCTAATGATAGGGTTTTAAACAATAAAATCCATATAAAAAATCAATGGATACGAGTCATAATTAGTCGCTTTGAAGGCTTATATATACTTTATGCCATTAACCAGCGCCGATAAATAATTAAAAGCGTTTTATTGCTAGTGAAAATGACGTTTTGCATAGTCAATATGCCACGTTGAGAAAAATAATTTAGTAAATATAATCGTTGAAAATTTAACTTGTCATTGGCATTGGCTTAAAAAATGAAACACTATAATTATCTTGCACTGAGTGCATCTCTACTACTTGTCGCTTGTGGTGGCGGTGGTGATGGCGGTGGTGACAGTTCGCCACCGTCAAGAACCATTGGTTCAATTTCTGGCAATGTGTTTGATGCACCAGTATCGAACGCGAATGTCTATATTTGGGAGTATGATAATGGCCAGCAAGGGCGCCTGATTGCTTCGACCAAAACAGACACAAGCGGTAATTATAGTGTTTCAGTGGAATCGGCTTCCCGCCCGGTATTGATTCGAGCTGAAGGCGGGTCGTATATTGATCCTGCTACAGGACAGGAAGTGTCTATCAGTCAAGAGGGCAGTATCCGGTTAGACAGTGTCGCCAATTATGTCGAAGGCTCACAGCAGTCAGTCATGGTAACGCCTCTCACTAACATGGCCGCTGGTTTAGCGAAATATAAAATTAGGGAAGGCTCAAGTGCATCGACGGCGGTGTCTCAATCCATTAGTGCGATCGAGGGTATGTACGGCTTTGACGCCAATACCACCCGACCTGTTGATATTACCAATGGCCCTCAAGGTGCGTATGCGACAGATGGCCATAAATACGGAGCCTTGCTAACGGCCTATTCTTCCTATGCGAAGGATATGAAGATACAAAACAATGGTGCCGAAAACGAATACTCGTCAATAAACCTTGCACGGATTCAATATAACGATATCCAGTTGGATGGTAAGTTGGATGGGCAGGGTAAAGTTGGTAACCATAGCCAGAGTTTGGACTTTGGTGCGGTTAAAGTTACCAGCGAGCTATACACCAAAGAGCTCGCTAAGCACGTAATGATCGCCGCCAATAGCCCCGAGTTGAATAAATCGAGTATTAAGGCGGACGAATTTAAACCTTTTAGTGATAAAGTTAATAAAATAGGTGAGGGAGATACCAGTGTCATTCCGGAACGTAAACCCTCTCCGATCGATTCTACGCCTCCAGTCGCGAGTCGACCAAAAGCAACCGAAAACGATATTATTGCGCGTACCGGCAGTATAGAAGTCAAACTTGAGGATGAAGTCGGCGTTGCGGTTCCAAAAGTGGTACTCGAGTCATATTTGAGTGGCACCTGGAGCGAATTAGAAACCTGCCCAGTGGGTGAGATAGGTTCGAGCTACTGCGCCATCGACACCACTGAGTTTCAGCAAGGTTTAAGAAGCTCGAATGTTAAAATTAACGTCAATACTGTTTCCCTTGACGACCTCAAAATGAGCTCTGGTCAGGCGCGTCTGGTATTTTATACCGAAGACGTACTTGGCAACAAAATTGAGACCGGCTCAGAAGCTCATATCGTGAGTTTCAAATGGGATAACCAAAACCCAATCATTAAAGTGACTTCAGATCCGGGAATTAAAAAGGACACGGGCGAGACTGAGTACCTCTTGACGGGTACGGTTACTGAACCCACGTCTGGTGGCGTTACGGTTACTGTTTCATTTAAAGGGGATACGCCAGAAGGGTTAGTGTGTTCTCCTACTGCAGATGACGGCGTATGCCAATTTTCTAACAAGTATAAGTTGGAGCAATTCGGGACATCGACAAAGTTTGAGATAACTGCTACGGATGCCCAGGGCAATGTCGGCCGAGAATACCATTTTGTCACCCAAGATGCTAGAGAGCCAAAGCAGGAGATAAGCTATCCGCAGGAGGAAGTTTCATTTGTACTTGAAGATGAGTCCGGTGCCTTTAGCGACCCATACCCTGGAGATTTCACGGCGAATACCTACAACGCATCATCGGTAACGACTGCAAAAAACTACCTCAATATTGATTATCAGTATGCTGCTAACAATATAAGAAATAATGTCGGTGTTAATTTCCAGTCGTTTGATCCTGGATACCTACATGACAACAAGATCCCCTACATCAAGGTAACAGTAAGGGACGAGAGGGCGCCAGATGGTGTTAATGTTGGTACTCCGGCTAACAAGTTAACATTACAGGTGAATTATTCCGTTAAAAAAGGTGGTTCAGGTGACTACAGCGACGGAAAGACGATTATCGCCAATGCGTATAATCAACAAGAAAGCGTTACTATACCTCACGCAAAGATAGATGAGGAAGAAGGTTCTCAAGAAGGAGAAGATAAGTGGGTAGAATTCATGACCTACTATATCCCCTTTACCAAAGATATACTCGGAGAGTCATTCGGTAACATATCTGAGTCTGACGCGCAAAAGCTGGTCATTAGTACGCTCGATGGCTCGAAAAACGTGTCGGATCCGATAACAGTATACTTCAAGACAACTTTTAACTTACCTACCTATACAGTTGTAACGCCTTTTGTTGGTGCGCAAGCGCAGTTAGAAGGGTTAGAAGGTTCGGACTTTGCTTATATTGATAAGTGTACAACAACACAAAACTCTGAGTCGACTGGAGAACCGGCTCTTGATGTTGCGTCTTGCCTGTTGCGTGGCAAAAAGTCTAATTACGACTTCTTACGAATTAAATTGGCAAGCCCAAAGGGCAAAAACACACACTCCTATAACTGGACTGATGATACCAGTAACTCCGAAAAAGTTAACCTACAAGATGCTAATTTTGGAGTTTACTTCGAGAAGCCTAAAGGCTCTCAAACCTATTATGTAACGGAACTCTCTACCTATCATACTGGCCTATTCGACTATCGTTGGGACAACTATCAAGGTACGAAAAACACAGAAGTGGCGAAGTCATTTTTAGCTGAAGTGAATAACGCAGTGGCGTTACAAAAGCCAGGTAGCTTTTTTGGCTTTGACCCTACCACTACCAGTTATGCGACCAACGAAATGTTGCGTCCAATCAAAGACACATTCAGTAAGCTAGCTGTCGAATATCAGCATCGTTTCCTTGCAGAATCAATGGCAAATATGTCTAAAAAATGGCCGCGAGTTTCTCCTCATGAACTTGCCTCCGCTTTTTATCAAGATCTAAGGGCAGATGGTAAGCCTGATGGAAAAGGAAAAGACCAAACTGTCATTGAACTGGATGGCGACGAGTTGAATGCAGACGTCTATCGTAAGGATTTGGCTCAAGCTTACTATGATGTACTCACTGGCAAATATCATAATAATAAACCTTGGGTAGCAGACAACATCGCCCAGTTGTTTGCGGATGATATATCCAAAGCTAGGCCCATGTTAGGTACTCTCGACCTATTTGGTAAAGATGGAGTCAGTATTGATAAATACGCGCCTAACGTGGAACTCACGGTAGTAGAGGGTAGAACCTATACGCCGATTAACAACAACAATCAATATGTCGCAGGTAATATCAATGCAACATTGGTTGTCTCTGATCCATCGGGCATAAAAGATGATGCATCTACTCCGTTAACTGTCGCTCCGATGTGGTACAAACGCTCAGATCCTAATGACGAAGAATCAGCCGGTATTTCGATCACGCCAAACAAGAACAATGCTAATGATGAATACGTCAAACAGTTCGCTTTTTCTGTAAATACCGCGTTAAGTGAGCATAAAGACAAAGTGGAATTGGCTATCCATACCAGTGCAATGGATAACCAAGGGAACGGCTATGGCTACCCAGATAATAAGCGTAAAGATTCTCTCTACATCGATAACGAACCTCCTAAAATCTCCTTGATTCGCCCTGAGGATCCAAAAACCAAGAATCAGCTTGAAGACAGCGTATACCTTAATACCAACAACGAACTGAAGCTACAGTTTAACGTTGTGGATACTGTCAATGACCAAAAAGAAAAGCGTGTTCTGCTATTCAAAGATAGCTCGGGTAAAATTAAGAGTTATGATGCCAATAAATTTGCTATTAATGACCCTGACAGCTTTGTTATTAACCTGTGTAAGGAAGTCGTTTGCGAAACTAAACCCGTCTATCCAGGTGAAGGTGATTGGGAGGTATATGTAAAAGCGATCGATAACTTGGGCAATGAGGTAAATGAGAACTCAATATCAGCACCGAAATTTACAGTTCGGGTTGATTCAGTACCGCCTGAAGTTGAAAACAGGACCGCAGAAAAAATGCTGGGAGGCAATACTACATTAGATCCTGCGCCTATCTGGGGCGATCATAGCCCAGGTGACAAACTTGATTTGCAACTTAAGATAGGTAATGTCCTTGTACCCAATTTAGGCCTTTGTATTAATGACGATACTGTGCCTTGTTTGGAAGGGACTCAACCTAACGTTGGCGTCAAGCTCGTAGCCGATGCCTTTACGCATGGTCAAACCAATACCTTGTTCTATACAGCGACAGATAAGGCATACCCACCGAATACCAGTGGGAGAGGAGAAATCAAATTTCAAGTCGATAAACAAGGGCCCGTTATCAACTTCCAAGACCCATGGTTAGTCGACTATGTCTCACAAAAGACTGGTGTATTGGGAGCTAAGTTCTCGGCGAAATTTAATAGCGTCACAGATGACTCCGGCGTAGAGAAAATCTCGCTTTATCAGAAAACAGATTCCGGTGAAACCTTCTTAAAAGATTGGACAGCAAGCGAGTGGAGCTCCAGCTTTGAGGGCACATACCCGGAAAGCAATGACGAGAACAAGATTGTTACAGACGACAGTAACCGCGCTAAGCTTTTTGTTAAAGCGACCGACATTCATGGATTTGTATCAAGTTCCAATGTGTCTAATGTGATCATTGATACGCAAGGCCCATCACTAAAATTGAATGGGCATACTGACGGTGATTTTTATGTTCCCGGTTATGAGCTCACGATCATTGCGGAAGACTATGACGACAACGGCTCGATAAACTCAAATGGTGTAAAGAAGGACAAGTTTGAGTATTGGATATTCGCGGGCGATGTTGCGCCAAATGGAGAAGGAACCAAGCCAAACCTAGATAAACCTAGTGGCCAATATAAGATCCCACTACCGTCAATTCCCGATACAACGGGTGCAGATGCTATTACCGTAAAACTGAAGGCGCAAGATATCCGCGGCAATGTTTCCACGGTGCCATTTAAACTGCATATCCAAGGGATCCACCAAAACTAGTAGAAATATTTAAGTTTGAGTACGCAAGCGATAATAATAGCCCTATTGAAGATGTAGTTACTAAGGCTGGCGATATCAAACTTATTCTGAAGATTTCAGATATCAGCGGCATAAGTCAGGTAACCGGCTCTTACCGCTTTAGGAGTGAAGAAGCCGGAACTACGACTGGTGAAGAAGCCGGAACTACGCTCAGCTTTAATTTTAATAAGAACGATGATCAATGGGAATCTGTTATTCAAGAAAGCGCGCTGACTCAAGACGGTATCTACGATCTATCTATTTACGCATACAACAACGCCAAATACTTGCATCCGGCACAGCGAATACCTCTAAAAATAACAAAGTCTTTAAGTGTTCAAAAACAGGCTGTTAAGCTTGAGATTAAATCGCCGGAGGATTTCCAAAACTTTATAGCCAATGGCGAGCTAAAGGTGGATTTTAATGTAATAAGCGCAGTCACACCAAATGAGCTCCAATGTTGGGTTCGTGAAAACTATAATTCGAACCAAGCACCAACAGATGTTAAAGTAGCGACCTCTGGGCTAATAGAAGGTGAGCTTGGGAACACCCCAAGTTGTACGGTGAAGTCTGACAAGAACTTTACAGAGTCACCTGTGGTATTAATTGTTAAAACCAAAGGCAAAAATGGAACTCCGAACGTGCAAAGGTTTACGTTCAATCAAATGGATGTCAACCCACCAACGTCTGTGCAAAAAGACTACTTATTACAGGGTGAAAACGTTATTCCAGCGAGTCCATCTGCAAATAAAGACAAGCAATTAAGCATCCAGCTCGGATTTACTGACAAAGAATCAGGGGTCAATATTAATACAGATCCGCAAGACTTTAGACCACAGCTTGTTAGAATCAACAATAATGATCCAATAGAGCCTAAAGAGTGTGAACGCAATTCTGATGGTGTGACATGTCGCTATATTGAGAATTACACAACTTTCATCGATCCACATAACACGGAGCATATCTTTAACGTTAAGAACTTAAGTGATAAGGCAGGTAATACGGCCGACGTCTCTCAGCTTTCATTAAAGCTTCCGGAAGGCAAACCGACAATTGCAATCACCAGTAAAGACGATATTGAGAACCCCCTTGCTCAAAACACCGTCGTTAAGGACCTGATAAGCATCAACCTTAAAACGCGTTTACCTAATGGCTCGAAGCTGGAAGTATTAACTGTCAAGGTAGGTGGCACCACTTATTCTACTGCCAATACCAATCATAAGGATAACTTTGAGGCAGTCACAAAGTGTGGAGAGAATGACGAATACTTATGTGCGGAGTTTACCGCTGATCTGTCTGGCTCTAGCGCCCAATCCTTGGAGGTTACAGCGAGAGCGATGGATGTGTTTAACCGCAAAAGTGATGTTGATACGAATCTTAATAAGGTAACGTTTATCGTTGATAATCAGAAACCTACCGTTGGTGGCCCTGATGGTGTGAAAGTGTCCAAACCGAATGACAAAGTCAGGTTCACTTTCCCCATTACCGACATCGGAGGGTTAGCTCGAGTCACTTACACAGTGGCAGAGTTGGGGACTTTCACCAGAGAAGTAAAAAAAGGTGATGACCCTACCTACTTTGAGGTCGAGGCATCGAAACTGGCTAACAAGAGCGAGTTGACCGTAACTGTCACGGCTGAAGACAAAGCGGGCAACCGGGTTACAGTGCCCAATATGAACGTCAATATAGCGCTACCCACTGTAGCGTTATCTCTGGCGGATAATGCGCGTATAGAAGGGGAATGGCTTGTACTTGGCGGTACCAGTCAAGAAATGACACTAAAAGCGAATGCTACGAATAGTATTACCGCAAAAAGTTACCGTATCACTCTTGTGCCTGTTTCAGCTGGAGAATCAATCGAACAGTCGGCGACGTTTAGCGGCACGTCTGCGACCAGTACATTTAGCTTCAAAGACACGGATCAAGGCCAGTACATGTTGAAAGTGGCGGTAACGGACTCGATTGATCGCACGCTTGAAACCTTCACTTACGCGACGACAGATTATGGCGCTGAAGGCATAAAGTCTGTCGTTGATACCCAAGACCCGAGCGTGAGTAACCTAAAAGCCGAGCAAACAACCTTCGCACCCAATGATAATGGCGAATACTTAGTCGAAGTGACTGCAAATGTCTTGGATACGAACTTGAATGAGGTGAATGCAGAGCTTGCGTTGAAAGCAGGTGGCGACAAAATACGGCCTAAATCTGTAGCAAAACCGACGGACGATAGTAAGCCGTACGTCTTCAGTTTCTCGGTCCCAGCGGGTGTTTATCGGGTTGCGATTAAAGCTAGTGATCTTGCCGGAAAGGTCAATCCAGCGCAAGAAATCGAGACCGAGGTTGTTGCTGCCACGACCCCAGAGGTAAAAGCAATATCAGCCGCACCGCAAGGTCCGATTGGCGGTAACAAAACGACTACGCTGAATATCAAGTTTTCTGAAAAGGTCCAAGACTTTATTCTGAGCGATATAAAACTCACCCAAGTGGGCGGAAGCGATGACGTTGGCACCCTGAGTGAATTATCTACAACAAACAACATTGATTGGACCGCAAACTACAAAGCGCCGCAAGGAGAAGATAAAACCATCACCTTTACCCTAGAAGACGATGCCTATCAAAGTGACAAGGGAATCAAGGGTAAAGGGTCTACGTTTAATCTAGAGGTTAAAGGTGTATTGCCAACAGTAAAATCACTATCGCTCAATCCTGAATATGCAGATACAGGGGATACCATCAATGTGACAGTGGAATTTTCACAGCCGGTCTCAGAGCCTTCGGAGTCGTATCTCAATACCAGCACAACCAAAATCAATTGGGGTGCTGCTAGCGGTGAAAGTGACCGTTGGACAGGTACGGTCAAGGTTCCAAGTGCCAATGACACAGATCTTGAAATGCCAATAGTGATCGCTGGTTTTAGTGATACATACACGAATGAGGGCGTAGCCTATCAAGATAAAAAGTTGTTACTGAAACCTAAGGTAACAATCACTGAGCTTGTAGTGAGTGCGCGCAAAGTAACGGTAAAAGGAACTACCACAAGAACAGGGACATCCGCGACGTTGAAACTAACGCTTTCAGACACAGACGTTGTCACGGCTGACGTTAGTCAGACCTACACACTGTCGAGCGGTAGTTGGACACAAGACGTGGACGTAAGCAGTTTGGCGGCTGGCACCATCACAGTAAAAGCAGTGGTAACCAACAGTCAGAATGCTTCAGGTGAAGGGAGCGATACTTTTACCTTAGACAAGCAAGCACCGACGTTGAAATCAGACAACCCAGTGAGCTTTGAGCGACTGGACTCAAGCAAGGTGAAAGTGACGGTAACCTTTTCAGAGAAGGTGACGCAACCTTCAGGCAGCCAACTGGGCGATCAGGCCATTAGCTGGGAAGGTGACGGTGAAGCGAAGGGCGTTTGGAACGGAACGGCTGACATTAGCAGTGTCGATAACACGTTGGAATCCTTGC